>CAYMME010000105.1:0-20426 GCA_964391465.1 uncultured Planctomycetales bacterium | reverse complement strand
GCAGGAGTTCTCGGCTTGACAGGACCGCCGGGAGATCGGACCGCTCGTGCGGGCCCTGGACGACCGCATGCGCGAGATCGGCGATCAGGAGCTCGAGTGGATTCTGCCCAAGTTGTCACACGCGGACCCGCACGATCGGGAACTGGTCCGGCAACTCGTGCACCGCCTGTCACGCAAGATTCTGCACGGTCCCAAGAAGATGCTGAACGAGAAGGCCGACAATGGTGAGACGCAGGTCTACGCCGAAACGCTGAGAGATCTGTTTCAACTTCCGGACGAATCCTGAGGTTCTGGTGTCCCGCCCCCGCTCAGCCGCCCAACCGCCAACGCCGACCCGCCGGTCCGATTCGGACCCGGCGATGCTACGCGCCCTGTTCGGAATTGCAGCGATCGCCATCGTCGTTGGGCTGGTGTTCCGGGAGTCGCTGGCGACCGGTCACATCGTACTCACCGAAGGCGTGATCGCGGTGCTGATTCTGGCCTCCGCCACCGGGGCGGGGTTGTGGCTGCTGCCGGTGCTTGGTCTGCGCAACGCGCCCGTGCGCTGGCAGATCATGCTTGGGGCGGGGCTCGGCATCGGGACGCTCATGCTGTTGATGCTCGGTGCCGGTCTGCTCGGGCTCCTTCACCGATGGCTGTGGATTGCGGCGATCGCCCTGATGTTCGTTGCCGGTGCCGTGCGGGTGGCGCTGCTCGCACGCGCCGTGGAGCGCACGGCGTCGCCGATGCCGGCGATTCAATGGTTGTGGCTGCTGGCGATGCCGGCGCTGGCGGTGACGCTGCTTGTGGCCGCCGTGCCCCCGGGGTTCCTCTGGCAGGAGGAGGCGCGCGGGTACGACGTTCTCGAGTACCATCTCGGTGCCCCGAAGGAATACCTCGCCGCCGAACAGATCACCTGCCTGCCGCACAACGTCTACGCCAACTTCCCGTCCAACGTCGAGATGCTGTACTTGCTGGCGATGATCGTACCGGACGATCCGTCGTCGGCAGCCCTTGTGGCGAAGATGCTCAACGCGCTCCTGGCGGTGTTGACGGTGGCCGCGGTGTGGCTGGCCGGCCGGGAGTTCTCCCCCGCGGCGGGCGTGGTGGCCGGGGTCGTCGCAGCCACGATGCCGTGGCTCACGTATCTCTCCGGCGTCTGCTTCGTCGAGAACGGCATGCTGTTCTTCGGCGCGCTGTCGGTGGCGTGTCTGTGCCGCGCGGCTTCGGAATCGACGGATGCGTCCATCGGAGGCCGGTCCTGGCCGCTGGCGGCCGGGTTGCTCGCAGGGTTGTCGTGCGGCTGCAAGTACACCGCCGTGCCGATGTTCGCGTTGCCGATTGTCGTCGCCTTCGCGATCGTCCCCGCCGCAACCCGGAAAGGGCGCGTGGTCGGCCCCGCCCTGGTCGTGCTGGGCGCGCTCATCACGTTCGCTCCCTGGCTCGCCAAGAACGTGGCCATGACCGGCAACCCGGTGTTTCCCTTGGCCCACCGCGTGTTCGGAGCTCATGCGGACATTTGGGACGATGGGCTCGATGCCAAGTGGCGTGCCGGGCACCAGCCGGCCCCCGGTGAGGACGCGATCCGGGGGCGCCTTGGTGCGCTCGGGTCGCGCGTGCTGGGCGAGCCGCGATTCTCCGTCATCCCCGCGGCCGTCTTCGTGCTTGCGGTGATCGGGCTGACCGCAGGCCGCCGCCGGATTGACGCGGCGCTCGCCGTCGTGCTGCTCGTTCAATTGGCGGTGTGGATGTTTGCCACGCATCTGTATGCGCGTTTCGCCGTACCGGCGTTGGTGCCGCTGGCGGTGCTGTGTGGTCGGACGATGCCTTCAATCCGCGCGCCGGTACTGCGTGGCGCGGTGCTGGCCGTCGCCATCGTCGTCGTTGGTGCGAACCTTTACCCGTCCTGGCGGCTCTACTATGATCACCTCTACCTCGGCGAAACGCCCGAAGCCCCGATCCCGCACGGACAGATCACCGAACTGTGCGACAGTTGGGTGAACGATTCCGTTCCGTCGGACGGGTACGTGCTGCTCGTCGGCGACGTGCGGGCGTACTATGTGCAATGTCGCGTGGACTACAGCGTGGTGTTCAATCGCAACCCGTTCGCCGAGGCGATCTCCGCCGTCGGCGGTGACGCCGAGCGAGTGATGACGTGGTTGCGGGATCGCGGCTACACGCACGTGGCCGTGCAGTGGACGGAAGTCGACCGGCTCGGCAGGACCTACGGCTTCTGGCCCGAGATCGACCGGGCGTTGTTCGAGCGGCTGACGGCGGCCGGACTGCGGATCGTCGACGTACGCCGCTCCGAACCGGGCGGGCCGCCGTGGGCAACGGTGTATGAGGTTCCGGCAGAATGAGTGACATCGTCAACGTGGGAATCTGTACCGTGGACGCGATCGCGCGCACGTTGGACGACTATCCGCCCCGCGGTGGGCTGCGGCTGTTCGACTCGCTGACGCTGACCACCGGCGGCAATGCCGTGAACTGCTCGGTCGCTCTGGCCAAGCTGGGCGTGGCGTGCGACGTCATCGTCAAGACCGGGCCGGACACGCTGGGCGATTTCATCCTCGCGGAGCTGAAGCAATACGGCATCGGCACCGCGGGGGTGGTGCGCGACGAGCACACGCACACGCCGTTCACGTTTGTGGTGGGGCACGAGGATGGGCAGCGGAGCTTCATCCACACGCTGGGCACGAACGGAACCTTCGAGGCGGCCGACGTCGATCTCTCGATTGTCGAGCGGGCGAAGTTCTGCTTCGTGACGGGCACGATGGTGATGCCCACGTTGGACGGCGAGCAGACGGCCGGTGTCCTCGCGGCGGCCCGCGACGCCGGGGGCGTGACGCTGCTCGACACCGTGTACGACGACACGGCACCGCAGGCGCGATGGCAGGCGTCAATTCACCCCACCCTGCCGCATCTGGACTACTTCATCCCGTCGGATCTGGAGGCCAGAGCCATTACGGGAAAGAAGGACCCGTTCGAGATCGCTCGCGCGTTGCAGGACCGGGGCTGCCGGAACGTCGTCGTCAAGCACGACGCGGCGGGGGCGTACGTCCGCACGGCCGACGGCGTCGAAGAACGGGTACCGGCCTACCAGGTCGACAACGTGGTGGACACAACCGGGGCGGGGGATTGCTGGTCGGCCGGCTTCCTCGCAGGGCTGAGGGCCGGGGAATCGGTGTGCGATGCGGCCTTGCTCGGCAACGCCGTGGCGGCACACAACATCCAGGCGCCCGGCGCGTCGGCCGGGATCGTCAGCCTCGACCGGGTCCGCGAGTTTCAGAAGAACACACCGCAGCGCAGATGATGAACACAACGAGCCGAACGATTGACGCGGTCGTCTTCGACCTCGACGGGACCCTCGCCGATACGCTTCGCGACATCGCCGACGCGGTCAACCACGCCCTGACGGCCGTGGATCTGCCGACGCAGCCCGCGGACCTGATTCGCGAGTGGATCGGCGACGGGCTGATCGCCCTCTGCCGCCGGGCAATGAACGGGGCGCTGCCCGACAAGATGGGCGACGTCGCGCGCATCGCCGGGGCGTACTACGACGCGCACCCGACCGATCACACGGAGCTCTACCCCGGCATCCCGGAGTTGCTCGACGAGTTGACGGCGCGAGGGATGCCGATCGGCGTGCTCTCGAACAAGCCGCACGTATACACGGTGCCGATGGTGGCCGACTTGTGCGACCGGTGGAGCTTCGGCGTCGTCGAGGGGTGCCGAGACGAGGTAGATCGCAAGCCCAAGCCGAACACGGCTTTGCGAATCTGCGCGGCTCTCGGCACCCCACCCGAGTCGGCCGTGCTCCTGGGTGACACCGCGGTGGATGTGCAGACCGCCCGGAACGCCGGGATGATTTCGGTCGGTGCAACCTGGGGCTTTCGTGATGTCGAGGTGCTGCGCGAGGCCGGGGCCGATCACATCATCGACGAACCGGGCGAGTTCCTGGCAATCCTCGACCGGTGCGCTCCGCGCGAGCGGTGAATTCGGTCATCAGCGGCCGGGAGGCGAGTGACCATGAAAGCCTGTTGGATCGAGCAGCACGGTGGACCGGAGGTCCTGAAGGTCGTGGAGCGGCCCGACCCGCGGCCGGCGGCCGATGAGGTCGTGATCGCTGTTCGGGCGTGCGGGTTGAACCATCTAGACGTCTGGGTGCGGCAGGGGCTGCCCGGAGCCGGATTCGCGCTCCCAGTCGTTCCCGGCTCGGATACTGCGGGCGTGATCGAGGCGGTCGGCGCCGGCGTACGTGGGATTACGGTCGGCGACGAAGTGGTGACCAATCCGGGGTTCTCGATTGAACCGTCGCCGGAGAAGCTGACCGGGTACGATCCGCTGTGCAGGGATTTCGGTGTGCTGGGCGCCCACCGTGACGGCGGGTGCGCCGAGCGGGTGGCGGTGCCGGCCGAGAACGTGCTGCCGAAACCGAAGTCGCTGTCGTTCGTCGAGGCCGCGGCGGTGCCGGTGGTGTTCCAGACCGCCTGGCACATGCTCGTCACGCGCGCGAAGCTGCTCCCGTCCGAAACGGTGCTGATCCAGGCCGCCGGCAGCGGCGTGAGCCATGCCGCCATTCAGGTCGCCCGCCTGATGGGCGCCCGCGTCATCGCCACGTCATCGACGCCCGAGAAGCTGCGCCGCGCCGTCGAACTCGGTGCCGACGAGACGATCAACTACCGCACCGAAGACGTCGCCGCCCGCACCCGCGCGCTGACCGCCGGCCGCGGCGCCGACGTGGTGCTCGATCACTGTGGGGCCGCAACGTGGGAAGCCGACATCGCCGCCCTGGCCAGAGGAGGACGCATCGTCCTCTGCGGCGCCACCACCGGACCCGAAGTGAAGCTCAACATCGGCGCCCTCTTCTACCTCGGCCAGTCGGTGCTCGGCTCCACCCTCGGCACCCGCGAGGAACTCCAGCATGTCCTCACGCTCATGGACCGCGGCCAACTCCAGCCCGTCGTGGATCGCACATTCACCCTCGACGAAATCCGCGCCGCCCACGAGCACATGCAACACCCCGACCGCTTCGGCAAAGTGGTGATCGAGAACCGGTAGGATGTCCTGCCCAACGGTGTCCCGGGCCCCTACACGACTGCGGGCCAAGGATCGGGCAGCGATTACTCATGTGATCTTCATTTGCCCATCGACGCCACGATGCCGTTCAGGGTCTTCAGCAGTCCGTATACGCAGTCGACATCCCCCTCGCCGTAGGCCACGTCGAGGTCCTGGAGCGTGCGGATGATTCGCCACGCGGTGTGTGAGTTCTCCGTGGTGTCCATCTTGCCCTTCTTGACTTGGCGGAGATCGTCCATCTTGGCCGCGGCGATGATTGCGTGGGCCTTCGCCGTGAAGTGCTGGCGCAGCTCCCGGTAGTGCATCTCGCGCAGCACGTCCTGGGCGTATCGTCGCTCGGTTGCGGTGCCGGTTTGCGTCGCGGCCTGCAACGCGGGCGGGGCATCGAACGCGTACACGTCTGACAGCGCCGCCAGCAGCTTCTCGTTTGCCTGCATCGCGGCGGGCAGCACCTCCGTCGTGTAGAATGCGTGCAGCTTCTCGTAGTCGAACGGCACGCGCCGCACCTTCTCGTCGCGCACCGTGGTCACGCGTAGCGGCACCGGATTACCGGCCTCGTACACCTCCCAGCGGTCGAAGTAGCCATTGCCGTCGGAGTCGAGCATGCGCACCTCGCCCAGCGCGTCGAGCCCGCCGAAGTGGCCCACCTGGATCCAGCCCTCGCGGGCCCCGACCAGGTGGATCCGCCGGTCCACCTCGCTGTAGTACAGCTCGCGGCGGTCCGCCGGGCGGTCGCTCCACTCGCGGCGGACGTTCCACTTCTGGCCCGGCCCGCCGGTGTTGCCCATCAGTCGCCGCTCCCAGATCCAGAACACGCCCTCCCAGCGGTAGTCGTCGTCCTTCTGCTCGCCGTGACCGATGCTGATGGTGTCGTCGTGCTGCTCGTGCCACGTGAACCCGGTCTGGGTGGCCGGGTAGCGATTGCAGATGCCGAGAAGGCGTCCGTGCGGAATCACCCGCGTCGTCTGCGGCGGCCGGCGCTTTGCGTTGAAGTGCTGCATGCCCGGGAACGCGTAGGGCACGGCCCCGATCAGGTTGAATCCCATGTCGTAGTGAAGCGGGACCTTGGTGCTGCTGACGTTGTCGATGTCGAAGCTGTAGCGCACGTTGACTGCGCCCATCTGCTCCATGTCCTCGGACCACTCGCCCCGGTAGCGCCGCGCGTCGTTGGCGTAGTCCGGATCGATCCCCGTGTCGTAGTCGATGGGAACGGCACTGATCCGCACCACGATCTCGCTCTGGTTGTCGGCGTCGGTGTCGTAGAACGAGAACGGGCACTCCGACACGGTGGTCCACACGCCGTGCTGCGGGTTGAACTTGTTCATGTAGATCATGCTGTCGCCGTAGGGGTCGGCCTCGAAGAAGCTCGGCCCGCCGTACTCGTATCCGCGCAGCGACCACATCAGGCTGTCGTCGTCGATGTCCATCCCGCACCACACCTGGCGCAACTCGCCCTTGACGAAGTAGCGGATGTCCATCTCGTCCGCGTCGTTGTCGCCGTCGTTGTCGATCCAGTCGACCATCCGGTCCGGCACGCCGTCCCCGCCGTAGTCGGCCACGTAGCAGTCCGAGTCCTCGTCGCCGCCTTGCCGGATGCTTCCGTCGGCGTCGTCGTCGATGACCCAGACGATGCCCTCCAGCTCCTTGCCGGATCGATTCTTGAACTTCTCGCGGCGCACGAGCATCCGTCCCGCGGCCTCACCCTCACCTTCGACGACGAACGACTCGCCGACCTTCAGTGCCTGGGCCTTGGGCCACCAGGGCTCGTCCTTCAGCGTCATCGCGCCTTGCGTCGTGAGGGCGGTCTGCTGCATCCACCAGGGCCCGTCCGCGCCCTGGCCCGCGCTCTTCGATTTGGGCAGCCCCGCGCAACCGGAGCCGAACAGCAATGCCGAACACAGCGGCACATAGAGCATTACGTGTAGTCGTCGCATTCCTGTGGGTCCTTTCCGATTGAACGCGTCACGATCGGGCGTGGTCACGGGTTCCGCTCGATCAATGGCGCCGTCAGACTGATCGCCCCGAATGGGGCAAGCGACCGTAACGTACCAGGGGTTTCGCTGCGCGTCACCCTTGGCCACGGCCTCTGCCCCTGCCGGATCGGTGGTCTGCTCCCGCGGCAAGTCGGTTGCGCTGGTCCGAATGGCGAACCGAACGGCGGTATAAAGACGCGTCGGAATTGTAATGGCGGGCAATACTCCGCAGCCGTAGCCTCGCGGGTGGTCTCCGGGCCTTCGAGAAAGGAGGACGCCTGATGGGAATCTCGTACGACTGTGGGTGTGGGTCGTTCATTCGCCTACCGGATGCGGCGTCCGGACGGAGGGCCCGCTGCAAGCAGTGCGGAGAGATCTTCACGGTTCCCGATGGATGGGGTGACCGGTCAGGTCTGCCCGGTCCCATCTTGCCGGCGCACGCCGATCCTGAGACGCGCGGCCTCACGTCTGGCACGTTCGGCGGGAACCACTCCGCAACGAGCGGCAATGGTGGTCGGGTCGAAGCGGGGCCGCGAACGTTCTGGCAAGACCTTGCCGGCGCGTTCGTCCTGTTCCTCGAGGGTGGGAATCTGGCCGCCCTTGGTGTTCTCACGGTGGTGAGCCTGCTCGTCAGTCTCCTTGCCGCCTTCGCCGGTCTGTTCCCGCTGTGGGGACTACTCCTGTGGCTGCTGTTCTATGCGTACTTGGCCGTGTTCTCCTACGCGATCATTCTGCAATTCGCGTCGGGGGAGGACAGCTTGCCCATCGTCGGCGCCGAGGGCCGCTGGGACTTCGTGGCGCCGATGCTGGGGATGGTCGGCAGTGCTCTCTACGTCGCCTTGCCTGCCGGGCTCTATGCACTCGGCACGTGGTGGTACGCGGGGACCGTGGACTCCGGCACCGCGTACATCCTTCTTGCCGTTGGCTCGGTGTTCTGGCCAGCGGTGATCCTCATGGTCGCCATCGGAGATGGGCTCCGCGGACTGTGGCCTCACACCGTCTTGCTCACGATTGCGGCTGCGCCGATCCGGTACGCGGCGGTGTGCGGTGCGTTGGCTGTCGTGGCCGCGATCGGATCGCTTCTCGATGTCATGGGGCCCGTCTCGCTCGGCGGAGCCCTGCTCCGAACGATCGCCGGTCACGCGCTGAGCATGTACGCGCTCATCGTTTCCATGTGCGTGATCGGGTTGTACTACCGGCACTGCAAGCACCGGTTTCCGTGGGCCGCGGAGTGAGAATGCGGCTTCGTGCGAAGCGGTCACGAGGTTTCGTGGAACCGGTGGAGGGCTCGGAGCAGGTCTCGTTGCTCGACAACACCGACGACGCGATTGCTGTCGGCGTGGTCCACGACGGGGAGCAGGCTGACGTTTCGAGTGGTGAAGACCTCGAGCAGGTCGATGAGCTGCATGGTACGTGGCACAGCAGTCGCTTCCGCGTCGGCGAGATCGACGGCGGTCACCAGCTCGCGCATCGACGGGTCGTAGATCACATCGCGGATGTCATGAAAGTGGATCGTGCCGACGAAACGCCCCCGCTCGTCGACAACCGGGAACTCGCTGTGCGTCGAGCGTTCGATGAAGTGCAGCACTTCGTCCAGCGTTCCGGCCGCTGGGATGAACTGCACATTGCCGCGCATGATGTGCCCGACCAACATCGGGCCACGGTCGCCACGACGGGTGCGGGCAGGCCGGCCCAGCAGCCGCACGAGCGCTTCGCCGGTCAGGGTCACGATGGAAGCGCCCTGGCCGGCGCGGTCGGTTCGACGCAGCAGCGTGACTGCCTTCACCTCGCCACCCTGCACGATGCAGCGCTTCAGGAGCAGCGGTCCGATCAGTTCGAAGACCACTACGCTTCCGAGCACGATGGTCGAGAACTGCCGGGCCAGGTCGCTGTCCCAGTTGCTCTCTACGAACGCAGCCAGCCCGATGACCACGGCGGCCTGGCACAACAGCGCCGTGCCGAGGCGGCCGCCCGCGCCCTGCGGTGCCCGGGCCCACCGGACTCCGAGGGCCCCGCCCGCGGACTTGCCGATCAACCGGCACACCACATAGACGGCCCCGACCCATCCGAGGCTCCACAGCTCGCTGACGTGCAGGCCGTAGCCCGCCATCACGAAGAAGCCGGCGAAGATCGGCGACGCGATCGTGCGCAGCGAGCTGGCCAGCTTCGGTGCGTCGATGGCCACGTTGGCGAACACGGCTCCAATCACCAGGCTCGTGAGCAGGAAGTTGTAGGACATGCCGCCGTGTGCGACGAGCCACTTCTCGCCGCTTCCGAGCAGCACGAAGAGCGTGAAGAAGGCGATCAACATCTCCCCGAAGACCAGCTTGCCGTGCGCGACGGCCAGCAGAGCCCCGCATGCCACGCCCAGCAGCACGCTGCCGATCGTCGCCAGCCCCAGCATCCATAGCAGGTGGCCGCTCAGGCCGCCCGATGTCCGAATTGCCCCCGCCGACGCCAGGATCAGGAACACGCTGTAGAAGAGCACGATGCAAACGATGTTGTTCAGCCCGGTGGTGGCCAGGATGGTGTTGGTGATCGGGCCCCGGGCGTCGTGTTCGTGGAGCACGAATAGCGTCGCGGCCGGTGCCGTCGCGATCGCGGCGATGCCGAGCAGGACGGCCAGGAGAAGGTTGTCCGCGAACCCATACCGTGGCTGCACGATCAGTGCTGCGCACAGGCAGCCGGCCAGGACGAAGCCGGCCGAGCAACCAACATCCAGGAGGCTGATTTTGAGGACGCGGTTCCCGGCGGCGCGGACCTGAGCCCGCTCGAACACGCCCCCGATCGAGAAGAGGATGAGTCCGAGGGCGAGGTCCTTGATGGCCGTCAGCGGCTCGGCGGCCGCGTCGAGTGCGTCGGCGGTGGCCACGCCGTCTTCCAGCACGAACACGGAATAGATCACGCCGCGGAGCGCGACGCCGGCCAGGAAGAACCCCACGACGCGCGGCACGCGACAGAAGTGGGCGGCGTACCCGCCCAGCAGGGCGGCCAGGAGCATGAGCCCGAACAGCATGCCCGGGCTGGGCGTGACTGCCACGACCGTCATCAGGCTCGGCGACACCGGATACAAGCACGGGTCCTTGTGTGAGGCAAAGGCGGTCTCGGTGCCCCGCGGTCTGCGCGACAGGCCCTACGCTTGGAGAATCGATCGCGGGTCCCAGGTCTCTTTCGCGACCGCGGGTACGAACTCGTCGAGTCCGTCGGGCGGGAACGGGACCGTCCTACTCTGCTCGGCGGACATGTAGCAGGCCATGAGCAGGCGGACCACCTCGAGTCCGTCCTGGAACGTCAGCAGGGGTTTCTCGCCGGCCAGGAACGCCCGGGCGACGTGGCGGTTCTCGTCGGTGTAGCCGTACGCGGCGGACTCGTTCTCGAGCACGGGCATGAGGCCGGTCTCGGCGTTCTGCTTCTCCACGAGGTCTTCACCGGCTTCGCCCTGCACTTTCCGTGACAGGAAGAGCTGCATGTCGGTGTTCAGCGTGTTGATCTGCATGGCGTATTCCGGTCCGAGCATTTCCATGGACAAACGAAGCCCGGCCCCGACGAACGACCAGGAGGTGGTGGACTCGACGAGGGCGGTCTGGCCGTCTTCGGATTCAAAGGCGATGCTGCCGCGGGCGAAGTCCTCGGCCGGTGCGTTCCTGTAGTCGACCTCGCCGCCGAATTGATCGTGAAGCTGCTTTGCGTACTCTGGCCGGGCCCATTTCAGGCAGGCGATCTGGGCGTTGACGGTCTTCGGGACGAGCGAGTTTCTCGGCTTGCCCGGCTCGGTGAGCAGGAATCGGGCTACCTCGACGGAGTGGCAGAGCATGTCGGACAGCACGCCGCCTCCTTGTCGCCTCGCGTTCCAGAACCAGGCCATGTGGGGGCCAGCATGCTCCTCGGCGCAGCGGGCGAGGTAGGGTCGGCCGGCGATGGGCACGGCCCGACGCCAGAGGATGTCGCGTCCGCGGCACACCGTCGGGGCGAAGAGCTGGTTCTCGAGGTAGGCGTGGTTGAGATCGGTGGACTCGATCAAATCGACCATCCGCTTGGCCTCGGCGACCGTGCGGGCGAGCGGCTTCTCGCACGCGACGGCCTTGATGCCGGTCTTGCCGGCCTTGTAGAGGTCGACGATCTCCTCGAGCACCTCGACGCGTGTGTAGTTGGGCGTGACGACCCAGAGGGCGTCGACTTCACCCGATCCGGCCATTTCGGCGAGCGAGGCATAGGCCTTGGTGTCGCCCAGGCCCATGTCGCGGGCACGCTTGGCGGCTTCGTTTCGCTGAGGTTCGATGGGTGAGTAGATGCCGGTCGCGTCGGCATCGCGCACGTACTGCAGCGAATCCAGGTGGAAGCCGGTCATGAAGCCCGACCCAACAAACCCGATTCGTAGACGCTTCGAGCTGGCCATCTGTGTACTCCGCTTCACAAGGGCTGACTGTCGTGAAGCAGTTATGCTAACCGCGTCGGGGTCCGTCGTCACGCCGTCGCGCCGCTTGATCTTCCCCGGCCCGAGTCATAGAGTGTGCGGATCGCCAGGGGTGGCCGGAACGCAGCCGGTTTGAGACGGGCGGGTTGAGCGCCGTCCGGACCCTTGGAACCTGATCAGCGGACCGCGGCGATCCGGCGTTCGATCGGATGGGGTTGTTCGATTGCATCGCGTAGATCGGCGGGAGCTGCGTAGGGAGTGGCGAGCACATCGAAAGGATGGACTCCGGAGATGATTCGAAGCGCACAGGATAGCAGCGCCCAGCCTCTGGTACGTGACGAGGTGATTACATGCGACCCCCTTCCGGGGTCGAAGAAGACCTACGTTCCCGGTCGACTGCACGCCGACGTGCGCGTTCCGATGCGTGAGATTGCGCAGTCGCCGACGCGATCGCGTGTGCCGGGCGAAGCGGACGTGCCGAACGCCCCGGTCACCGTGTACGACACGTCGGGCCCGTACACCGATCCCGACGTGGCCATCGACGTGCGCCGCGGACTGCCGCCGTTGCGGTTGCCGTGGATTCAGGCCCGTGGTGAGGTCGAGGAACTTTCCGAGCCGACGTCGAAATACGGCCGGCAACGGCTGGCCGATCACGGGTTGGACTCGATGCGTTTCGGGCTTCGGCGCAAGCCGCTTCGGGCTCGGCCCGGTCGGTGCGTGACGCAGATGCACTACGCCCGCGAGGGCGTGGTCACGCCGGAGATGGAGTTCATCGCGATCCGGGAGAACCAGCGGCGGGAGGCGATCGCCGAAGCGGTCGCCCGGCAGCATGCCGGCCAGCCGTGGGGCGCGGCGATTCCGTCGGCGATCACGCCCGAATTCGTCCGCGACGAAGTGGCACGCGGACGGGCGATCATTCCCTGCAACATCAATCACCCGGAGATCGAGCCGATGATCATCGGCCGCAACTTCCTGGTGAAGATCAACGCCAACATCGGAAATTCCGCGGTCACCTCCTCGATCGCCGAAGAGGTCGAGAAGATGGTCTGGGCCATCCGGTGGGGCGCCGATACGGTCATGGACCTCTCGACCGGACCGCACATCCACGAGACGCGCGAGTGGATCGTGCGCAACGCACCGGTGCCCGTCGGAACCGTACCGATCTATCAGGCCCTGGAGAAAGTCGACGGTGCGGCCGAGGAGCTGACCTGGGAGCTGTTCCGGGACACGCTCATCGAGCAGGCCGAGCAGGGCGTGGACTACTTCACGATCCACGCGGGTGTGCTGCTGCGATACATCCCCATGACGGCCCGTCGAGTGACCGGAATCGTCTCTCGCGGCGGATCGATCCACGCCAAGTGGTGCCTCGCTCACCACGCCGAGAACTTCGCCTACGCGCACTGGAACGAGATTTGCGAGATCATGGCCGCCTACGACGTGGCGTTCTCGATCGGCGACGGTTTGCGGCCGGGATCGATCGCCGACGCCAACGACGAGGCGCAGTTTGCCGAGCTGAAGACTCAAGGTGAACTCACGACGCGGGCGTGGGACCACGGCGTGCAGGTCATGAACGAGGGGCCGGGGCATGTGCCGATGCACATGATCCACGAGAACATGACCAAGCAGCTCGAGTGGTGTGGCGAGGCACCGTTCTACACGCTCGGGCCGCTGACCACCGACATCGCTCCGGGCTACGATCACATCACGAGTGCGATCGGGGCCGCGATGATCGGCTGGTACGGCTGTGCGATGCTGTGCTACGTCACGCCCAAGGAGCACCTCGGCCTGCCGAACAAGGACGACGTGCGGCAGGGCGTCATCACCTACAAGATTGCAGCCCACGCGGCCGATCTGGCCAAAGGGCATCCCGGGGCGCAGCACCACGACGATCAGCTCAGCAAGGCCCGGTTCGAGTTTCGCTGGGACGATCAGTTCAATCTCGCCCTCGACGCGGACACGGCCCGGGCGTTCCACGACGAGACGCTGCCGCAGGAGCCGGCCAAGACGGCCCACTTCTGCAGTATGTGCGGTCCCAAGTTCTGCAGCATGGAGATCACGCAGCAGGTGCGTGAGTACGCGGCCAAGCAGGGGCTCTCGCAATCCGAGGCGCTGGAGCAGGGCATGCACGAGAAGAGCGAGGAGTTCCGCGAGGCGGGCGCCGAGATCTACTCGTAGGGTCCGCCGTGCGGACCATGTACCGGTTGCGCGACGAACCAGGGTCTGCAGGGCAGGCCCCATTGGGGAGGTATCATGGCATCATTTCTTGTGTCGTACTTGGCGGTGGCAGCGGCAGCAGCACCGGGCGACGCGTCCACGGGTGTGCTGCGCGACGCGCTGACGTTTCACGTGTCGTTCGATGGCGGGGCGGACGCCTCGTTCGGGCGGGGGGATCGCCGGATCCACACGACGCCCACCGGGAAGACCAAGGACGGCAAGCCGGGGCTGACGCACGAGGGCATCGCTGTCGCGAAGGGGAAGGGGCGGCACGGTGACGCGCTGCGGTTTCACGCGCGCGAGAAGGCGTTCGTGTTCTACCGGGCGGAGAAGAACGTGGACTACCGCCGGAAGAGCTTCAGCGGCACGGTGTCGTTCTGGTTGAGCCTGGACCCGAACAAGGATCTCGAGCCGGGCTGGTGCGACCCGCTGCAGATCACCGACAAGCAGTGGAACGATGCGGCCATGTTCGTCGACTTCACGAAGGACGAGCGGCCGCGGCACTTCCGCTTCGGGGTGTTCGCCGACAGCAAGGTCTGGAACCCCAAGGGCACGGAGTGGGATGCGGTTCCGGCGAAGGACCGGCCGTTCATCACCGTGAAGACGCCGCCGTTCGGGAGCGGGAAGTGGACGCACGTGGTGATCACGTTCGCCGACTTCAATACCGACGGCATCGGCGGTGTGGCCAAGCTGTATCTGAACGGGAAATGCCAGGGTGCGTTGAAGGGGCGGCCGCAAGTGTTCACGTGGGACCCGTCGAAGACGACGATCCAACTGGGACTGAGCTACATCGGCCTGCTTGACGATCTCGCCGTCTTCAAGCGGGCGTTGAGCGACGATGAAGTCATGGCCGTCTACAAGCTGCCCGAGGGCGCCGGCTCGCTGCATCGGAAGAAGTGAAGGAGTCTGGGCGAAACGCCTGCCGAGAGCTGTGAGCGCCGTTGTGTGGTGTTTCGGAATCGGCGAAGCGCATCCGATCCGAACCGCGCCCGTGAGGAAGCGGCGTGCCCACGCGCCGGAGCTGCTCCCTCACGGTCGCGGTTCGGAAAACTGCCGTCTGCCGGCGCGCTACGTTGTATGCCGACCCCGACCGGACGCGCCACCGTCGGCGTGCCGGCGCGTGTTCTGCGGCGAGGGCACTGGCAGACAAGCTGCCCGTGGCACCCAACCACAATACAACCGGGCTGAACTCCTGAGTGAAAGGTGAGTCGAATGGCGAAGCTGCTATCTGAAGGCCAGGCCGACAACCGGACGAAGGAGATCTACGCGGAGATCAAGCAGGCGTTCGGGTTGGTGCCCAACATCTTCAAGGCCCAGGCGGCCGCCGATCCGCAGTGGCTCGAGCTGAACTGGGCGCGCGTCAAGCAGGTCCTGATCGCCGACGGAGCCCTGGACCGCAAGACGAAAGAGCTGCTCGCCATGGCCGTCTCGCTGATGAACCGGTGCGACTACTGCTTCTGGGCCCACGAGCACTTCGCACGCAAGGCGGGGGCAAGCGAGCAGGAAGTGATCGAAGCCAAGCAGATCGTGGAGCTGTTCATGAGCTTCAATGCCATCGCGGACGCGCTCCGCGTCCCAATGGACGGCCCGCCGAAGAAGACAGGCTGATGAACCGCGTCTCCTGATCGGGCAGAGACATCTCACATCAAAGACGCACATGACGGATCTCCGTCAGAGTGCCGCTGCGGCGTCGGGCCCGGCACTGGGTCGAGGCGACGGATGGTCCCGTCGTTCTGCGGACGTGCTGGCACCGGATGCCGCCCTCGATCTGATCTCGCGCATCGGCATCGTTACCATCAGGATGGTCAATTGATATCGGACCCGGGCAGTGCGGGCTTCGTCGCTTCACTTCCTCCTGGCGGTCCGAAACGAACGAGCGGAGATTGTCATGTCGTGGACGATCGTCGTCGACGTGGCGGTTGCGCTGACCGTTGGGCTGGTCCTGCTGTGGATCGAGAGGCGTGTGAGATGTCGCAGGAAGCCTTGACTGGGATGTACGATTTGTAGGCCTCGTGATTGTCTGTCCGCAGGGCACGCTGGCCCGAGGGCCGCGGCGCGACGGGTGACGGCCCTCGCGCCGGATCCTCGCTGCCGACGTCGGGAGCCTTCGCTCCGGGCGTTGAGCTGCCGGCGCTTGAAGGGTCAGATCATGCAGGCGTCCCAGAGACACCGGCTCGTGGGCTCGCGTGCTTGGCGGGGGGTTTGACAGGCCCAGGCCCCTGGGCTATCCTTTCCGCTTCCGATCACCCGGATCGGACAGTGCGTTCGTTGGGCCTGGGGCCTGACGGGCGGTGTAGTTGATATTGCCTCCTGCATTGGGGTACGGCCGGGAAGCCTGGCCGGTGGGCGCCCGAGACGCGGTGAAGGGCGTTCAGGCCACGGCAGGAGGCCCCCGGGTCCGCGACCAGTCCTGTTCCCGGCCGCCGAGATCGGCGTCGCCGGGGTCCGGGCCGCCGGCTCGAGGCCGGTAGGTCGTCGTTCTCTGGGCTATAAGATCGCTACCCGGTGGTGTAATTGGTAACACTCCAGGTTTTGGTCCTGGCATTCCAGGTTCGAGTCCTGGCCGGGTAGGTTCGTGGAGCGTACATGAAACCGACCGCCGCAATCATCCTGGCCGCGGGGGCGGGCACCCGCATGGTCACCGACCTGCCCAAGGTCCTGCACGAGGTCTGCGGTCGGCCCATGCTTGCCTACGTGCTCGATGCGTGCCGCCAGGCCGGGATCGAGCGGATGCTCGTCGTGGTCGGGTACGAGGCGGAGCAGGTGCGTCGCACCTTCGCCGAAGACGCCGACATCACCTGGATCCTGCAAAGCGAGCAGAACGGCACGGGCCACGCGGTCATGGTTTGCCGCGAGGCGCTGGGCGACTTCGACGGTAACTGCGTGGTGCTTTGCGGCGACGGGCCGCTGACGCGAGCCGAAACGCTGAGCTCGCTGATTGACAAGCACGAGCAGACGCACTCGGTGGCCACGCTTGCGACGGCCATGGTCGAAGATCCCACCGGGTACGGACGGATCGTCCGCGACACCTCCGGGAATCTCGAAGGCATCGTCGAGCATGCCGACTGCACCGAGGCCCAACGCAGCATCTGCGAGGTCAACCCGTCGTGCTACTGCTTCGATACGCGTCAGCTCTTCGAAGCCCTCGATCAGGTCAAGCCGGAAAACGTCAAGGGTGAGTACTACCTCACCGACGCGTTGCACATCATCATCGATGCGGGCAAGCGGGCCACTGCGATCACGTCGCTTGAAAAGCAGGACGTGCTCAGCATCAACTCCCGTCAGCAACTCGCCGGGGTGTCCAAGGTGATGCAGCATCGCATCCAGGACCGGCTGATGTCGGCGGGTGTGACCATCGTCGATCCCGACAACACCTGGATCGACGCCCGGACGGAGATCGGGAAGGACACGGTTATCCAACCATTCACGTACATCCACGGCCGGGTCCGCATCGGCGACCGGTGCCGGGTCGGCCCGTTCGCGTACCTGCGCGACGGGACCGTGCTGGCCGACGATGTGGTCGTGGGCGTATTCACGGAGTTGAAAGCGGCGGTGCTCGGCGAAGGCGCCCGGGCCCGCCATCTGTCGTACCTTGGTGACGCGACCATCGGCGAGCGCGTCAACGTCGGAGCCGGCACGATCGTTGCCAACTTCAACGGCGAAAGCATCAACCCGACGCGGGTCGACGACGACACTTACGTAGGGTCGGGGGCCATTCTCGTCGCCCCGCTCAGTCTGCCCGCCGGTGCCCACGTCGAGCCCGGATCGGTCGTCAACCAGAGCAACGCACCGCAGGCGGGAGGATCGAGCTGACCGACGGATTCCGCCGTTCGCGCGCGTCGCGCGACGGGCGTTGAGAGGAGTGCAAGAGTCCATGGAACCACTCACCATCGAAGCGAAGCCTCGGCAAGCCTCGGGAACCAAGGCGGCCCGCCGCTTGCGGGAGAGCGGCGAGCTCCCCGCGATCATCTACGGGCATGGTGAACCCACGCAGGCGGTCTCGCTGCCCGCCCACGAGGTCATCAACGAGTTGCACCACGGCGCGCACGTGCTTCACGTTCGCCTCGAGGGAGTCGACTACCAGTACTTCATCAAGGAGGTGCAGTACGACTATCTGGGCACGAATCCGGTCCACCTGGATCTGGCCCGGGTGAACCTGGACGAGCGGGTGCAAGTGACCGTTCCGGTGGAGCTGCGCGGCGTTCCCATGGGCATTCGGGAAGGCGGCGTGCTCGACCAGTTGATTACGGACCTCGAAGTGGAATGCGTGGTGACGCAGATTCCGGAGAGTCTCCGGCCCCGCGTGGTCGGCCTGGGGGTCGGCGAATCGCTGCACGTGCGCGAGATCGAGTATCCGACCGGTGTCGCGCCGGTCGGGAATCCTGACGACGTGGTGTGCACGGTGCGCGTGCTCGCGGAGGCCCCGTCCGAGGAAGAGGCTGAAGCAGAAGAGGCCGCGTCGGCCGAGCCCGAGCTGATACGCAAGCCCAAGGAAGAGGGGGGCGAGGAGAGCGGCAAGAAGGCGTGAGGACGTGAATCCGGCAACCGGTGTGAACAAGCACGAAGCACATGAAGCTCATCGTCGGCCTGGGGAACCCCGGTCAGGAATACGCCGACACGCGACACAACCTCGGTTTTCGGGTTGTCGACGTGCTGGCGCAGCGATCGGGGATTACGGTCGACCGCACGAAGTTCCGGGGTCTGGTCGGCGACGGGGCGATTGCCGGGGAGCGGGTGATGTTGCTGAAGCCCATGACCTACATGAATCGCAGCGGGGCGTCGGTGCTGGAAGTGTGGCAGTTCTTCAAGCTGGAGATGACCGAGTTGCTGATCGTTCTCGACGATCTGGATCTGCCGCTCGGTCGGCTTCGCTTCCGGCCGACGGGCTCGCCGGGTGGTCACCGCGGCCTGGGCGACATCCTGCGCTGCGTCGGCACGGACGAGGTTTCGCGTTTGCGCATCGGGATCGGGGCGGCTCGGGGCGAAGCAACCGACCACGTGCTCACTCGATTCGGGCCCGCCGAACGCGAGGCGGTGGAAACGTCCGTGCAGCTCGGCGCCGATGCCGTCGAGTGCTGGATCGCCGAAGGACCCGAGACCACGATGAACCGATTCAATCGAGGAGTCGACTGACCCTGCCCCGCGACACGCGGGGAGGGACACCTGCGTGTCCCTACTTAGACGGAGGTTCGCTGACTTGAACAACTACGAGGGTATGTTCCTGTTCGACCCCGCCGTTTCGACCGAATGGGCGGACGTCGAGGCCGAGATCAACCGGCTGCTCGGCCGGGCCGAAGCCGAGCTGATCTTCTCCCGGAAGTGGGACGAGCGCCGGCTGGCTTACGAGATCAAGGGGCGCCGCCGCGGGCTTTACGCGCTGACGTTCTTCCGCGCCGACGGCGGGCGCATCGCCAGCTTGCTGCGCGACGTGGAGCTGTCGGAGCGCGTGCTGCGTCTTCTGGTCCTTCGGGTCGACCACATGACCGAAGACGAAATGTGCGCCGTCGAGGCCGCGCCGCCCGAGTCCGACCGTGATCGCCCCTATCGGGACCGCGGCCGGCCGTATCGGGACCGCGGCGGCCGAGATCGGGACCGCGGCGACCGGGATCGCGGCGATCGGGATCGCGGCGATCGGGACCGCGGCCGACCCCGGAGTGACGACGGCGGGCGCGACAGACCGTCCGAGGCCCCACCCGGCCAGAAGCCGGCTGCTGCGCCGGAATCCCCGACCCCGGCCGCCGTCAGCGAGCCGCCTCCGGCCGCCGTCAGCGAGCCGCCTCCGGCCGCCGTCAGCGAGCCGACTCCGGCTCCCGTCAGCGAGCCGGCGCCGCCGCCGGCCGCGCCCGCAGCACCGCCGCCGATCGGCGACCAGCCGCCGGCGGGCGAGACCCCGACGACAAACGATACCGAGCGGTAGGACCGCCCGGCCGACCAGACCCGACGGAGTCAAGCCATGGCCAGCTACAACAAAGTGATTCTCGCGGGGAACCTCACGCGCGATCCCCAGTTGTCGTACCTGCCCAGTAACACGGCAGTCTGCGAGTTCGGCCTCGCCACGAGCCGGAAGTGGAAGGGGCAGGACGGCTCACAGCGGGAGAGCACCTGCTTCGTCGATTGTCGGTTGTACGGCCGGGGGGCCGAGATCTTCAATCAGTACATGAGCAAGGGACGCCCGGTCCTTGTCGATGGGCGCCTCGATTTCGAGCAGTGGGAAACGCCCGAGGGGCAGAAGCGCAGCAAGCACCGCGTCACCGTCGAGAACTTCCAGTTCCTCGGCGGGCGTGGGGCTGAAGGCGGAGGCGGAGGCGCCGCCGCCGGAGGAGGAGGCGGTGGTGGCGGCTACCGGTCCGGCGGACCCCCGGCGGCCGGCGGGCCCGGCCCCGGCGACGGAGCACCGCCGCCGACGGACGACATCCCACCGCCGGCCCAGGGGCCGGACGAAACGCCGTTCTAGATCGAACGCCCGGACTCTGTTCCCGACCGGTCGGTTTCGAGTATAGTTCACAGTGAGAGGGCAATCATGAAACTGCTGCTTCGCAAAGACATACCCCAGCTCGGCCTCTGCGGCGACGTGGTGGAGGTATCGGCCGGTTACGCACGGAACTACCTGCTGCCGCATCATCTGGGCATGCCGCCCACTGCGGGCAACCTCAAGAAGATCGAGGAGGAAAAGAAGATCGCGGCCGCCCTGCGGGCCAAGCGCCACGCCGAGTTGGAGGCGACGGCCAAGCGGCTCGAAGGGGTCGAGGTCACCATCTCCGCGGCCG
>CAYMME010000104.1:0-20429 GCA_964391465.1 uncultured Planctomycetales bacterium | reverse complement strand
ACAAAGCAAGCATATCTCATGGGATTCTCCTCACGGCCCTCGCCCAGTGTGGTCGGTGGGCGTCGTTCGATTCTATCGCTCTGCCTTCCCGGTTCAACTGCTCGTGGCGCGCCGCACCATTGAATCGCTGCGGATCTCCGGTTCCGAACTGATCGATGGCGATTTGAAGCGGTTCGACAGGTCGAGGCGACCGCATCTTCCCGCGCGCGATCGTGGACGGCATAGCCCATCTTCGGACGAGGGCTGAGCAGATCGGCGTCGTGCGTGTCTGTTTGTCCGGCAAGGAGTTACGTTCGCGGATATCAGTTGCGGTGCGTTCGCCCTGCCGGTGGCGTCGTCTTGTTGTCCGTGGCCGGCTTCCGGCTCGGGCGTGCGTTGGCGATCACGAAGTCGACCACCTGCTGACACCGGAAGAACTCCGGGACCACTTCGTGTCCCTTGCCGGGCACGACGATAAGCTTCATCTTGCCGCCGAGCCGGCGATAGCGTCGCGCGAGCTCTCCGGAGTTGCGTTCGAGGGGGACGACCGTGTCGCTGTCACCGTGGATGTGCAGAATCTGCACGCCGGCCTCGGCCAGCGGGGCCAGGCGGTCGATGGGGTTGTGCTTCGGCAGAACCGCGGCGAGCTGCGTTTCGCTCATGCCGTAAGCGCCGCATGCGGACTTCAGGCCCGGCCAACTGCTCATGTCACACACCGTGTAGATGCCGGCGATGCAGGCGACCCGTTCGGGATTCTCGGCGGCCCAGTTGTAGAGCATGAGCCCGCCTCGGCTCTGGGGCATGAGGCTAGCTTGCTTGGACACTCCGTGCTTCTCGGTGAGCACCTTGTGGAAGGCGCCGTACGCGGCCCGGCCCTTGGGGTTGCCCATGGATTCGCCCACGTGCACGCCCGCGATGGCGATGCCCTTGGCCAGGAACTGCTTGAACATCCACGCATGCGTGGGATTGGGGTATGCGCTGATCGTCGGGGCGTACCACACCCACGGCATGGGGGCGGATGGCTTCGCGCCGTCGGGCACGATCACGAACGCGGGGCAGCCGGCCACCTCGATGTACGTTGCCTCGCCGGGCACCTCCAGGGCCAGCGCTGCAATCGAGGGAAGTGCGGCCGCGGCCCGCGCGCCGGGGTCCACGTTCTGCTGTGCCGCGGGCTCGGCACTCTGCGCTGCCGAAACAGTCGTCGCCAGAGCCAACGACAGGATCAGCGTTCTCATGGGATTTGCTCCTACACCAAGTCAGACCGAAACCGATTCCTGAGGCGAGTCGATCTCTACCTTTGTCCGGAGGCGCACATTGAGCGCGTCAAGCACCTTCACGGCTCGCTCCAGCGTGATGCCAAAGTACTCGTTCCGCTCGTCTCGTGACACCTGCGACTCATGCACACCGAGCCGCCTGGCCAGTTCCCGCTGGGAGATGCCGTGGGCGATCCGAAGGGAGATCAACAGGTGTCCGAACCCGCGCAGGTTGTCGAGGTCGTCGAACTCCCGGCGTTTCAGGCGTTCGTAGGCCTCGACTTCCTCCTCGAGTTGCAGATGGAACGATTCCATCGGATCGATGACCCGCTTGATTTCCTCGGCCGCCAGGCCCGCTTCTTTCAGACGCACACGATGCTCGGCGAGCCGGTTGCGCTCCTCTGCGAGACGAGCTACGGCCTCCCTGTACTCGCTCTCGTTGCGAATCATGCCTGTCCTCCGTAGCGTATCTTGACGATGCCTCTCGGCGTGCCGTCGCGCCGCGATTGGCGGAACGCCGAGGGGAACTCCAGTTCGTTCCCGTGCCTGTCACGAACACCGCTCCCGATCCCGAGACCCGGCACGTGCGGGTACAGTTCGACGCGGTAGCGGTGCCACATGGGAAGCTGCCGCTTTGGGTAACCGCGGTACGGGCGCCGAGACGCCGGGTCCCACGTCCATACTTCATGGGGGTCCAGGAGGTTCAGCTCTCGCTCCAACTCTCCGGTTCTCAGCCGCGCCAGGTCGCAGACGAAGTAACCGTCGATGTCGTTCGGATGATCCTTGTCCTCCACAAACGACCCGTCGGCGAAAACCTCGGTAACCCCCACGTGTCAGAGATGGTGCGTCAGTGCCTCTAGATTGTCCACTAGCTTCGCCCGCCACCCGGCGTCCCAGGTCGGCCATTCTCCCAGATCGCCCGGCCCGAGCACGAGCGGCGACCGCCTGAGCTCTTCGAACGTCACCGCGTAATCCCCGGGCGGCAAGAGACCGTCTGTTCCAAAGGGCGGGATCGCTGCCATTGTCTTCGCCTGCGTCTCCTTCACACTTTAGTCTTGCTTGACATGAATGTCAAGCAAGACGCTTGTGTTTGGCATGGAGCACATCGACCGGTCTCGGCGCGCGTGAGGTGAGAGGATGAGTGAGGCGGTCATCTCCGCTATCGCGTAGTATTCTACTCGGGCTCAGAAGCGGCGGCGGCTTCGAGGCGGCGCTTCCAGCGGGCGAAGAAAGCTTCGCCATCGACGAGTTCGCCGCGGCGGGCTTCTTCGAGGCTCTCGCGGACCTTGGCCCGGATGGTCTCGCGGGCGCGGTCCAACAAGGCGGGCGTCACCTCGGCTTCTTCTTCGGGCGTGAGGCCTTCGACGAGCCACTTGTCGACGAGCCGGGCTTCTTCTTCGCGTTGCAGCAGACGCAGTCCGTCGCGAATGACCTCGCTGGCCGAGGCGTAACGGCCGGACTCCACCAGCCGCTGCACGAGTGCGTTCTGTTCGTCGGTGAGCGACACATTTCGAGCGTTTGTAGCTGGCATGTCCATAGAATAGCAGCACACTGGCCGGGTGTCAAACTTGGCCACCCGTGAATCGGCCGGAATGACCCGTCGAATTGGATCGCGGTGATCGCCCGGTGGCGAGCCTTGGCACTCCGATTCACGGGGAGCTCGGCTGCCGTCCTCGCGGCGGGGGGAGCTTTCGCGTACAAGGATCGCTAGCGCGACATCTCTATGGGAAGTTGGGGATTTCGTCATGTCGGTGATCTGGGAACGTCTGCGAGCGACGATGCGCGACAGGATTCTATCTAACGACGGAGGATGACCCATGGAGCCAGCACGAACGGTTGATGTTCTGCGCGTGGGTCGCAGAGACTTCATGTTGACGGTGGGTGGCGCCGCCGCGGGTATGACGTTGGGGGTCGAGGGCGGTGCGCTCAGCGCTCTGGCCGCGGAGGTCGGTGCTCCCGCGAAGAAACCCGCCGTGATGCGCGGGGCGTTCCTGTATCCGCCGACCGAGCTGCTCGAGAAGGCCGGCTACTACAGTTGGCCCGGTGCGGGTTATGACGCCGAGGGGCACCACAAGGAGTACCTCAAACGGATCACCGCGTCGGCCGAGAAGCTGAAGATGCAGGTGCGGATGGAGGAGGGGCCGCTCTACGAGAAGGATCGCGTAGGACGGTTCATCCAGGAGGTTCGTGAAACGAAGCCCGACGGGCTGCTGCTGGTATTGTTCAAGAAGTCCGAATGGGAGTCGATCAAGCGCATCGTGAAGGAAACGGGCGTCCCGACGGTGGCGATGGCGACGCTCGGCGTGCTGCTCAACCCGCACGTGAACCAACTCTACCGGGCGCCCGGCGTGTACGTGATCTCATCGCTGGACGACTTCGAAGCCATCGAGAACGGTATGCGGATGGTCCGCACGGCCTCGTGGATGCGGCAGGCCCGTATCCTCAGCGTGACCGGCGAGAAGACCAGCGAGACCACGGTCAACAAGCTCGGTACGAAGGTGCGCGTCGTGCCGATGAAACGCTACGCCGACGTGTACAAGGACACGCCGACTTCGGATCGCGTACGCCAGATCGCCCGAGCGTACACGACCGGGGCCAAGAAGTGCGTCGAGCCGTCCGAGGCCGACGTGCTGGAGGCGGCGCGGCTGTACGTGTCGTCGCAGCGGATCATGGTCGAGGAGCAGTCCGACGCGATCATGATCCAGTGTCTGCAGGGTATTCAGAAGAGGTGGTTCCCGCCGCCGTGCATGGCCTACATGAGTCTGCGCGACGAGGGCGTGGTGGCCGGCTGTCAGAACGATCTGGACGCCACGCTTACGATGATGCTGGTTCAACGTCTGTTCGACAGGGCAGGCTTCCAGCAGAACGCGGCGTGCAACACGGAGAAGAACCACTACTTCGGTGCACACTGCACGTGCCCGTCGAAGCTGCACGGGCCGTCGGGCCCCGCCGCGCCGTTCATCCTGCGCGACCACGCCGAGGCCGGCGTCGGTACGGTGCCCCAGGTCCTGTGGCCCGCAGGCGAGCGGGTGACGATGGCTCACTATCTCTCGCGCGAGAAGCCGGAGATGATCGTCTACAGCGGCGAGGTGGTCCGCTGCATCGATACGCCGCCGGCCGGCGGGTGTCGCACGAATATCGAGATCGCGTTCGACGGAGTGGACGACGCGTGCGCCATGAAGGGCATGCACCAGACGGTGTTTTGCGGAGATCACGAGCGGCAACTGCGTCGGTTCTGTCAGTTGTATGACATTCCGGTCGTGACCTGACCCGGAGCGTGCCTGAGGAGGGGTGCCACTGGCAGCTTGCCTGCCAGTGCTGCGCGTCGGGACCCTTTGAGACACGGGCGGATCCCGACGAGCGTCGGGACGCGTGGCACCCGTCGTTCGTACGTACCGGGCCCTCATACGCGTTCTCAGTCCAAGTGGAAGACCTCTTCCAGTCGGATGAGTCGTTCATCCGGGCGCTTCTCGTCCAACTGCTCGAAGAACGGAGCGAACTCGGTCTGCCAGCGCGTGTTGACGTCGCGCTCCGATAACGCCGCCAGCGCCTTCTCGAAGTCGTCGGTTTCGAGGTAGCCGAACAGTTGGCCGTCGTCCCGCATGAAGAGGGAGTAGTTGCGCCAGCCCGTTTCGCGCAGGGCTTCGAGTAGCTCCGGCCAGACCTCACGGTGGCGGGCCTTGTACTCCTCGATGCGTTCCGGTTTGACCTTCAGCAGAAATGCCACGCGCTGCATGGGTGGTCTCCTTGGGAGGTTGTGGCTGCCGGTTCGTCTTGTGTGACATGGGCGTTGAATGACGTTCGCACGCTCCGTTGTTGCGCGGTCGCTTTCGTTCACGCTCCCTTACGGTCGCGTCTCGGATTGGGATGCGCTGCGCCGAACATGATGCGTGACGCTACTTGCTGAACTGGAACGCGTACAGCTTGGTTGACCGCATCTCGAACCGCAGGCGCACCGGTTGGCCGGCCAGCGCGGACACGTCGGTCTTCTCTTTCCACGACACGACGTGCTCGACGCTGTTGGCCATGATCTTGTCGCAGTCGGCGATCGTAAGGCCGGGCACCGGCGTGCCCTGGGCGTCGATGATTGCCACGCGAGCCTCGCCGGCGGCTGACGTGTTGATGTTGAGCGCCAGTTGATTCCCCTCGAAGACGACGGGCGGGGTCTCCAGCCAGCCGCCTTCGTAGGCGGCGTCGGCCGAGCAGAATCCGTCGAGTCGCTGCACGACTCGCCCCATCTTGCTCCAGCGGCGCCATTTCCGGCGCTGCTCGTCGGTCATGCCCCGCGTTCCGCCATGGCTGAGGTCGACACCGTTGTAGTACTGGTACAGATGGTCGCCCTGCCGCACGATTCCCACGCCCATCATGAGGAAGAACGAGTCCCACTCGCCGCGCAGGCCGAGCGACACGTACGGTCGCCGGTCGGGCCGCTGCCACCGGATGCCGTCGCGACTGACCGCCAGCGACGTGTCGAGCAGCCCGTCGTTTCCCATTTCGGGCGGGAAGTGATGGTACGCGGCCGGGAACATGAAGTAGGCGTCGTCGGCCCACGCGTAGCGGATGCATGCATTCGTGTAGAAATCGACTTCGGGAGAATCGTTCGTGTCGGTGCGCAGGACGATCTGCGGCTTAGCTTGCCACGGCTTCTCGATGTCATTGATCTCGACGCGCGCGACCAGGCGATTCGGGATCTCGAGCCCCATGTCAGGCCGGCCGCGAAGGTAGGCTACATACTTGCCAATCCGCTCATCCCAGAAGGCGTTCTGCTGGCTGTCGGGCGTCCAGGGCGAGACCGGCGTCTGGGGCATCGTGAAGTGAGTGCCGTCGGCTGAGTACGACACGCGCAGCCCGCCCTTGTGCGGGCCGACGGTCGACAGGAGCTTGTAGCGCCGCGCGGGCCGGGCCCGGGGGTCGATGAACACCGTTCCGTCGACGACGGACCGCATGATGATGTTGTTGGCCTTCGAGCCCTCGAACGCGACGATGCCGAGCTCGGGCTTCTTCCAACGAATGCCGTCGGTCGACTCGGCGTAGCACAGATAGGCGTGTTCGTCCCACGAGTCGGGCGTGTGCCACTGGTCCTTCGAGAAGCACGAGTAGTACATGCGGCACAAGTCGCCATCCTGAACCACCGTGAAATACGAAGTGAGGCGGAAGTCCTCCCATGGCCGGTCGCATTCGAGCACGACACCGACCTTGACCGGTGGGTTCATGACGATGCGGACGTTCTCCGAGCGGGCGATGAAGCGTCGGTCGATGAAGAGCTGCTTGCGATCGCCCACGGGGATCGGTTTCCGGGCGTTGGCGGCATCCTTTGCTTGTCGATTTGGGTCGGTCATGGAAGGTAGCCGATACGCAGGATGTCCTTCCTGGCGACTGGCGAAGACCTCCACCATCTCCGGGGAATCGATCGCGGCTGCCGCGGATTCGTCTGCTCGCACCCACCCCGCGTTGAACGACGATGACAACACACCGAAAAAACTCAGCAAAACCGGAAAGATCGGCGCCGTCATCTTCAGCAAGTGACAACGGCAAGACAACCTGCAATCGGTCATGGGAGTAACCACCTGGTGAATAGAACAACAATGCGTCGGTGCCGATCCAGCCGTGCCATGAGCGAATGCCGTCTCGGCACGACAGCCGAATCCTCACTCCAAATCGAAGCCGTAGAGTTGTGCTCGGTCCAGGGCGAACTCCAGCCGGACTTGCTTGCCCCGCAGTGAGTCCAGGACGCCCTTCCATTGAACACGGTGTGCGCTGTTGTCGCCCTGAATCGGAGCACAGTCCGGCCAGTCAAAGCCGGCCGGCGGCTTGTCCTTCGCATCCAGAAGGCGCACCTGCAACCGGCCGTCCACCTTCGCGTTGATCGTCATACGCGCCGCGTCCACATTCACCAGGGGGGTGCGGAGAATGCCACGCGTCGCGCCGGCGTCGTATGAGACGAAGCCGTTCTTGCGGAGTTTCGCCAACCCGATTTGACGATCACCGATCTTGTGCCCGGCCGAATACCCGCCATAGTAGATGTATTCCTGCTGGCCGACGGTGACGCAGTCGCCCACCCAAGCGAACGCGCGGTCCCATGTTCCGGATCTCGTGTTGCGATCCAAGAACGGTTGCTGGTGTCGCGTCCAGCGTTCGCCGTCGCGACTCGTGATGTGTTCCGTCCAGCCGATGCCCATGTCGGGGCCGCTGGCGTCGGCCGGAAGATCATCGCGCAGCACGCGCAGGAATCCGAGGTAGAGGTTCCCGCGCACCATCGGCTGCATGCCGTAGAATTCCTCGATGCCGTTGTTGGGGTCCGGGGTCACGATGCGCCAGGGCGTGCGCCAGTGGACGAAATCCTTGCTGACGGTCATGCCGACAATGCGGCGAAATCCCTCGCGGTGGTAGTGCGGTTTCCCCGGATAGCCGTCGGCCTCGATCTTGCAGCCGACCATGTATTGGTTGCGCAGCGGGTCCCAGCACCCGTCGATGATGTCGCTGATGATGTTCTTGCCGTCCTTGGCCGCCGGGACGGCGGGATTCTTCTCATATTCCTTGAACCGCCGCCCGTCGGCCGAGAACAACACGTTGAGTCCAGGGCCGTAGTGGGCCATCTTGTATCGCCGGGTGGGGTCGGGGCAGTCCGGTCCGTCGTCCACCAGGAAGAGGCCGAACTTGCCGAAAGTTGCTGCGATGAGATTGTTGTTCGTCGACCCGTCGATCTCGACCAACCCAAGGTTCGGGCGATGCCAGCGAATGCCGTCTTTCGATTCGGCATAGGCAAAACACACGCCAGGATGTCGCCCGGGGTTCTTGACATTGTACCACATGCGAAACCGATTGTCGGCCGGGTCGCGCATGACCTTCAAGAAGAAGAGCGGCTGCTGATGCCAGGGCTCGGCCTTGGCAAGGACCGGCGCAGGCAGTTTTTCCGGCTGGTGTGTCGTGCGAACGAGATGCTGGATTTCAGCGACCAGGTAGTCATCAATGAACAAATGCGGGCCCGCCGACAGCGCCGGCGGAAGCGGGGCCACGTCGAGGATGAACTGCTGGGCGGCGTCGGTCATGTATTGATCGAGGTGCGGCGAGTAAGTCTTCACCTGCACGGTTCGGCCGTCGGGAAGGAACTCCAGGAGGCGTATCCAACCTTGAGGCGGATCGTGATAGGCGGCCACCATCTTGTGGACGGTCTGCCCGTGCTTGCCGACGGACGTCTGCCGGGCTCCGGCCCACCGCACGTGGCCGCTGAAGACCATCCGTGCGTTCCTGTGCTTCGACACGAGCTTCTGCCACAACTGCTCGCCGTCGTTGACGTTTGCGGTGCCGTCGTGCGGGGCGCTGTAGCCGTAGGCGGGGTGATGCGCGTTGTAGTCCTGCGTCAGCTTCTTCGTCGCCCAGTCGTACCGTGTTCCGTCGCTGTAGGTATAGGCATGGGTCACGATCAGGGCGATCCGGTCGGAATGCTGCGACAGGATCTTGTCGGCCCAGGCCACGGCCTCGTTTCTCGGCCCCCATTCGAGGGCCAGGGTGACATAGTCTTTGCCTCCGGCGCTGAACAAGTGGTAGTTGTTCTCCGCCCTGCCCGGCTCGAACGTGCCCCCGAAGGTGGACATTCTCTGGTACCGCGCAACCGAGAAACGCTCGTTCAGCAGCGTGTTGCGATCGGGCGCATGGTGGTGAGGGTCGTTCTGGTCGTAGTCGTGGTTGCCCGTCGCCAGAGAGTAGGGAATGCCGGCTTCGTCCAGCACCGCCATCGCATCGGAAGCGACCTGCCAGTGCGACTTCCGGTTCGAGGCCGTGATGTCCCCCTCGTGCAAGACCATCTTGACGTTTCGCGCCTGTCTGTTTTCAGCGATCCACCGGGTGATTCGCTTGAAGATCTCCAGCTTCGGATCCGTGGCGGCGTCCGTGTAGCGTTGCGTGTCGGGTACGACCACCAGGGTCCACGAGCCCGGAACATAGGGCAGCGGATCCTCCGCCTTTGACGGCGCGACTGCCGTCATGGTTACGACCAGGCATGAAACCAGCCGGACCCCGATCCTGCGTAGTTGATTCAGGTGCATCAGGATTCTCCCGTGGCGCGTTCTTGACGGAAGGGCGATTTCCTCGGCGCGGCTGCCGCGGGTCGCGCCGATCCGGCTAGATCACCTCGAAGTAGTGATAACGGTCTATCCGGAAACCCTGGAGGCGCAGGAGCTTTCTCTCCCGGAATTCGTGAGGCTTCGGGCCTTTGTACTGATCCAGAGTCTTGCCGAGGTCCTGCACCTTGGTGAATGTCCCTCCTTGGGCATCCCAAACGCCATAGGCGTCGGCGCCTTGATCCAGGAACGAATGCATGAACCGCGTCCAGGCTTTGAAGTCGGAAGCGAACTTCTGCCACGGATAGAGCAGGGGGATCAACCGGACGTTCTCGCGGCCCGGCAGATTCGCGAAGTAGCGGAAATCCAGTTGGGCCGGTGCGTCGCGGTGCACATCGATCTCGTCGAAACGTTGACCCGTCGGGAAGAGATCGTCGATGACTCCTTCTCGCACCCATGTCTCCACGTCCAAGCCCCACCGCTTGCAGTCGAACTCCGTGGCGGGAACGATCACGGAGAGGCGTTGCTCGGGCTTCAGGGATTCCTTGACCTTCTGCACGAAGGACGTGACTACACGGCCCTGATACGCCATCCACCGGGGATCGAGTTCCCTCAGCTCTCTCGGGTCGATACCGTGCTGCTTCTGGAAACCTTCAATCATGATCGGTTCGTAGAAGACCAGAGGCAGGCCGCGAATGAAGCACAAGCACACTCCGTCGGGGTCGTAGCCGGCGATCTCCTTGATCAGGCGCAGCATGTACTGCTGGACTTCCGGATACGCGTAGCTCAGCCGGTTGAGACGTTGTCCTTCCCGGTCCAGGCAGTGGTACTGCGGGTGCTCGTTGAAGAATCGCGAGTTCTCCTGAACGTCAAACGGGAACGGCGCCTTGAATGCCTGCATCCTGATGTAGACATGGAACTCCCATTTGCGTTTGCGGGCGTAGTCGCGGACTACGCGCAGGCTGTCCCACCCCTTCTCTTTCCAGATGCCCAGATTCCGCGCCAGGTCTCCCTGCCATACCGACGGCAGACCGGCATTCGGATAGAACCGCCCCACTTGGGTCGGGTAGTTGCAGTTGTCGGCGCATCCGTTCCCCCACAGGAGCATGCGCATGCACGTTCCGTCCGGGATCTTCTCGAAGGTCTTCAACAGGTCCTCGGGACGCTTCGGTTCCGGGCCGAAGAAGACCCCGTGGCCGTCGTTGGTGATCACGAGCGGATACACATCCTTCTTCTTCCTCTCGGGTATGGTTTCCAGACGGATGTACGCGAGTGCCCCCGGTGGATAGGCGTCACCGGATCCCTCGAGAACGAGGTTCTTGCCGGTCAGGTCCGCCTGCTTCCAGAACGTTTCGCTGATCACGAGCGTGCGATTGCCGGTGACCTGGATCGGGATCGCGTCGCTGGACGGAGCGTCGCTCAGCCTGACGCGCATCCGGCGGGCGTTGTAGCCGCCGTACAACCCGAGGTAGATGCGGTGGACCCCTTCGGCGCCGAGCTTGATGGTGATCGGCTCCTGTTTGGGGCCGCCGCCTTCTCCCAGCATCACACCGGCGAATTGCTCGGAGACGTAGGGGATGGCCTTCCAGCGATTGACCTCTTCCGGACGGGTCTGGAGCCGGGCACGGTCCACCGCCTTGTCGAGTTCGCGGATGACGACGTCGCCGGCCAGGACCGGCCCGCTGCAAAGCGCGATCGGCAGGGCGAGCAATCCGCAGCATCTTCTGGCTGCACACGAAACGATCGACAGGGTTCTCATTGACATCCTCCTGGTCAGTGGGTCTCTGCCCTCACCGCCCCGCGAACTGGAACGAGTAGAGCTTGGCTCCGCGAAACACGAAGCGCAGCCGGACGGGACGCCCGGCCAGCGCGGCGACGTCGGCGCGGCTGCGCCACGTGACCGTTTTGGCCCGGTAGTCGCCATTGATGTAGTGGGCGTCGGCGAGACCGTAGCCGTCGATCTCGCGGCCGTCGCGGTCGAGGATCGCCACGCGCCCTTCGCCCGAGGCCGACGTGTTGACGTTCACAACGAGGCGTGTGCCCTTGAACTTCAGCGGCGCCGTTACGGCTTCGCCCCCTTCATAATCGAAATCGAGCGAGATGAAGCCGTCGATCCGCTGCTCGAGCCGGAAAATGCCGCCGAGCCCGCGCCCGCCCTTGCCGTAGCGCACCTGCGTGTCGCCGTGCGTGAACGTATAGCCGACGACGTACTGGGAGAGCTTCCCGTCGTGCGGCACGATCCCCGGGATCATCATGGCGACCTTGATGTCGAGTCCGTCGTAGTTGCCGAGCGGCACGTAGGGCGTGCGGTAGCGCGTCCATTTGCGTCCGTCGCGGCTGGTGGCGAGTTGGGTCTCGATCGTCCCGTCGTTGCCCTTGCCGCCCTTGGCCAGCGTCGGTTGGTTGAGGTGCGCCCGCTCGGGTGGACGGTTGTAGTGGTAGTACGGCGTCGGGAACGCCAGATAAGCGTTCGGTGTGAGCACGTACTTCTCGGCCGCGTTCGTGTAGAGGTCCAACTCGGCCGGGTCGCGGGCATCGCGAGACATCACGACCGGAATCGTGTCCGCGTCCGGCCAGGGCTGGTTCATGCGTTCGGTGGTGACGAAGCCGACGGCGCGTAGGTTGTCCTTGACGCGACGCGGATAGTGGAAGTACTTGCCCACATCGGCGTCCCAGAAGCTGGAGATCTGGCTGTCGGAGTGCAGCGACGAGATCGGCTCGGGTTGCATGGTGAAGTGGATGCCGTCGGGCGAGGTGAACAACCGCGTCTCGAGTTCGGGGTTACTCGACAGGAAGGCATAGCGATGCTGCGCCGGCGCGTTGGGATCAATCAGCACCGTGCCTTCGCGCTGGGCCGGGACGACGATGTTGTTCTGCTTCGAGCCCTTCCACTCGACTGCCCCGAAGTCCGGCTTCTCCCAGCGAATGCCATCCCGCGAGGTCGCCAGGGCCAGGCAGAACCCGGGCGCCACCTCCCAGGAGACCGGGACGTAGTAGAGCCGGTACTCCTTGGCCTGCGCGTCCCACAGCACGTTGCCGTAGCTGCTGATGCCGCCCACCTCCCACGGCTTGTCGGCAATGAGCACGAGGCCGCTGCACCGAGGCGGGTTGACGCGCAGCGCGGCGTTCTTGACCTCGTCCAGCAGGAAGTCGTCGAGGAAGAGGAACCGGTTCGAGCCCAGCTCGAAGACCGTGGCCGGCGCCGCCGCCCTCCCGACGGATGCTGCGAACAGAAGGACAAGAAACGACCCCAGATACGTTCGTGTGTTCATGGCATGTTCGCTCCGTTGTTGACCGCCAGTGTACCGACTGAAACGGATTGATGCCTGCCTTCGCGCGCCACGGTAGTGCCGGCGCGGCGCAGGGCGGGATGCGCAAGGTTCTCAGAGATGAGGTCGCCGGTTCAACTCCGGTGGCGTGCGCCGAGCATATGCCCCGAAGGGGCTACAGAACGTAGCCAGGGGTGGAGCGAAGCGCAACCCCTGGAGACCTTGCCACCTACGCCGCCCCGCGAGGGGCGGAGGACGCGTTCCCCGTGGGTTCCTCCGCCCCTTCAGGGCGGGGGTTCGTTGGCGGTCGTGAACCACGGGTTGCGCTTCGCTCCACCCGTGGCTACGATCCTCGGCCCCCATGGGGCCGCAGATGCCCGGTGCGTTTTCGGCACGACCCTCGATTTTCCGCGCTCATTCCCCGCGTCCGGACGCACTACCATGGTGGAGGCGGATCGGCCGCTTGTCGCGATGGGTAGGTGATTGAAGGGATGTCGGAGCCCAACGACGCAGAGTTGGTCGAGGCGGCTCGCAGCGGCGACGCGGGCAGCTTCGGCGAGTTGTACCGTCGGCACTACGCCTCGGCGTTCGCCATCGCCTGCCGCGATCTGGGCCGTCTGCGGCGGACCGACCGGTTTGCCGGATGGCTCGGTGCGATTTGCCGAAACGTGGCGAGCCGGGTCGCCAGGAAACAACTGCAACAGCGCCTGCCGGAGGACGCCCACGTGGTGGCGGATGGAAACCCCGGCGACGACCGACGTGAGGTCGTGCGGCAATCGGTGCAGCGATTGCCGCGCTCGGCAAAGGAAGTGATCGTGCTGCACTACTTCAGCGGGCTTACGTACGAGCAGATTGCGTCGAGCCTGGACATCTCACCCCAAGCCGTTCACGGCCGGCTGATCCGGGCCCGGCGGATTCTCGCCGAAGACCTCAGGCGCAACGGCCTGGGAAGGAGGGAGCCATGAATCCTCCCATCGACGACAACGAGTTGGAGCGTACATTGGCCGATGCATTCGATGCGCCGCCGGAGGCCGACTTCGACGCCTGGCAACGCCGGCATCCGCAGGCCACCGCACACCTGGACCCCGAGCGCATGGCCGCCCAGGTGAGAAGGAGACGAATGATGACCCGTACGATCAAGAGCGCAGCGGCCATCGCCGCGGGCCTCGCCCTGGTTGTGATTGTGTGGATGGCCGGGGGCGGTGATGGTGCCCAGGAAGCCTACGCCGCGGCCATGGATGGCGTGCGGCAGGCACGGACATTCTCATGCACGCAGGCCTTCATGAGCAGGCGCGATGGACCGGAACGGGTCGTCTCGGAGACCTTGTTCATGTTCAAGGAGCCGGACCGCGAGCGTCGTGAAAGGCTGGCGGGCAAGTTCCCCGAATACATTGGTGAGGTGGAAATCGTTGATTACGGCAAGCGGAGGAGGATGTACTACCGGCCCGTCACCAAGACAGCAGGGATTGTGGACAAGAGCACGAGCTACGTCATCGACCCCGATACGGGGAGGCTTGAGCTGTCGCAGCTTGACACGAGTCTTCGCGACAAGCTGCTTGGTTGGAGTGCGAGAGCGGCGGAGGATCTGGGAAACGTTGAGCTTGATGGGGAGACCGTCCGGCTGCTCCGATCCCGTCGGAAGCAGAATGTGTTCACGATATGGGTTGATCCTCAGACCGATCTGCCGGTTCAAATCGAGCTCAACGAACTCGATCACGAACAGCGGTGGCTGTACACGTCGATAAGGATCGACGAGGAGTTGGATGACGACCTGTTCAGTCTGGAGCCGCCTGACGGCTACGAACTGTTCAGAGGCGGGCTGGTCAAGCCGTACTCGGATCACGTCGGGAAGATGTACGCCAAGATGATGTACCTGTTGAAGAAATGCTACTACTACCACAGTTCGGAGAAGCACGGCGCCGGTCGGTTTCCTTCCGAGCTGGAGGACCTCACGGACTTCGGCGTACGCCCGGAGGTGCTCCGGGCCATCCTGGCCGCGCCGGACGACCCCGACGGACCGCCGGTGATCCGATACCGTCAGCCGGATCCAGATGTAGACTGGTCGGCGCAGATCATGCTGTACGAAGCATTCGACGAGTGGCCGGAGGAAGGGGTTGTCGTGGGCATCGCCGACTGCCATGCTGAGGTGATTGACGACCCGCAGCGTTTTGAGGAGATGATGCAGTAGCGTTGCCGGAGGGTGGCCCGCGTCTTCAGGCGTGGGGGACACGATTGTCGACGGTGACAGCGTTCCACTTCTCGCAGAGGCGCGGCTCGACGGGATGAATCGCGAACCCACCTCCACAGGAGGCGGGCCACCCGTTGGATGGAGGTTCCACAACGAGAAGGGCGCCGGCTTCGCCGACATCCCACGCTCCCTCACGGTCGCGTCTCGGTGTCGGACACGCGCTGCTGATTGTCAGACACTTCGTTGGGGCATGCTCTCGTGGTTTGCCTCGCTTTCGCAGTGGCGTGTCGAACCAGTCGGGTATGGTCACTACCGCCAACACCGCAGCGCCGACGAGCCGCGCGGTCGCCGTGCACGAACGTCCGAGACGTCGCATCGCACTACTCCCGCATTGGCGATGTGATGCCCTCGGCCTGCGTCTCTGGCCGAGAAGCGCGGCCGGATCAGCCGACCGCCGGGATGCGTCTTCGTACCATGATGGCGCCAGCCGTCAACAGCGTGGTCGACATGAACACCAGCCCCCAGGTCGTCCCGGCCGGCACCGACTCATAGGCGTGCTCGGGTTTGGTGGTCAAGCTCCAGACATCGCCCGTCTTGACGCCCGAAGCATTCACTTCGTCGACCCGCCAGTAGTACGTCTGGTCGTAGCGCAGCGTGTCAGGGGCATAGCTCGTCGCGGCGCTGTATTGGCGGAGCACGATCGGCGAACTCGCGGTTCCGAAGTACACGTTGTGAGTGTCCGCCCCCCGACCGGGCGTCCAACTCAGCGTGGGATTGACGCTGACATCGGTCGCCATGTGCGCGGGGCTGGGCTCGGTTGCCTTGCCGAGCGTGGCCGGCACCGTGCAGTTCGCTCGGATCAGGACGAAGTAGTTGCGGCCGGCCCCGGCCGCACCGGAGGCCAGGTTCGCACCGAGCGACACCGTCTCGTCGGCGAAGATCTTGCGGTACAGCCTCGCCATGCCTTCCGCGGCATCGGAGACGCCGATCACCTCCCCCGTGTCTACGAAGTTGACGAGCCAACCGGGGATCGATGTGGCCCCAGCGTCGTAGGCGACGTAGACCTCGGTCGTGTTGTCGGTGTCGAAGGTGATCCACACGTCCGAGGTCTCGTCGACATCCGCGTCGGCGGTCTTGATGCCGATGCTGCCCTCCAGGTACGTCGGCATCGAGGTGATCGTGTAAGGGCGATCCGAGAAGTAGGTGGTGCCGGTCGAAAGCGTGTCGAACGCGTAGCGATTCAGGTTCGAGGCCGCCGTTGTGCAACCGGGCCAGACCGCCACGGTCGTCGTATCGGTCAGGCCGACATTGTCCGTGACGGTGAGCCGGGCCACCACACTCGCCTTGTCCGCATAGGTATGGCTGATGGCCGACAGATGGCTGTCAACCGTTCCGTCGTCCTCGAAGTCCCACGCATGGTCGGTGATCGTGCCGTCGACATCGTAGGATGCCATTGCGTTGAACACCACGTACAGCGGCGCCGATCCGAGCGTCGGGTCGGCCTGGATCACGGCCGTCGGGTTTGCCGATTGCGGAGGACGCGTCACGCGGATGCGGTCCAGGTGCATCTCTCCTGCCGGCTGATGAATGCGGAAGTCGGCCCCGCCGTTCTGCCGATTCCCGAAGTACGCGTCGGTGACGTGGAAGGTGTGCCGCTTCCACGTGTTTGTGTCGCCGAGGGCAACGCTCCCGCCGTTCTTGTAGCGATCGTTCGGAAACGGGGCCGGGTCGGTCGAATCGTAATGAAGTATCAGTGAACTGCTGCCCGCGTCGAAGTAATCGACCGTGATGTACTGCTCGGGGCTGTCCCCCTCGAAGGCGTACGCGTCACTGACGGCGAAGTAGAAGTACCTGTCCTGCGGCGAACCGTCCGGGTCTTGGCTCTGCCTGCAGGTCCGCCCGCCGATGCCTGTGGGCTCCGTGTCACCATCGGCGACCTGAGGGTGCGTCATCCCGTCGGCCGCATCCGACAAGCCGAGGTCGATGGAGACTTCCGTGGGAGCAGGCGTGGTCGCCGGCGGATGAGCCAGGATGTCGTCGCGATACGCCCCGTACGCCTGCTTCTCGGTCAGGTCGGACCGCAGGATGCCGAACTTCGAGACCTCGGGCGTCGGGTCGTCGGCGATCTCGTAGAAGAAGACCTTGGTGATCCAATCCCGCTGCCGCACCGCGTCGAGTAACTCGACGTAGTTGCCGGCCTGCTGGGCCTCGGTGACGCCGTCGGGATGGAGGGCATCAACCGTGCTCCAGCCGACTTCGGTGAACCAGACCGGCTTCGTGCCGAAGATGCCGGCATCCTCGAGAATCTGTCGGTACGTGGGCGGTGTCGGACCGTCGAAGGCGCTCATGACGACCGGGATCGTGGCTGAGTACTTGTGCACGGTGATGATATCGAGGTAGTCCTTGGCCTCTTCGAGAACAGCCTCGATGTACTCACCGGGGCCGGCAACCTCCGGACCGAGCCGCAGAGCGGTCGGGTCCGCCTCGCGAATCGCCTGCGCGCCGGGGATCAGGATTACGTTCACATATTCGCCGGGCGCTGCGTCGAGGAACTTGTCCAGGTTTGGCTCGTTCCACAACCCCCAGTGCTTGATGCTGTCGCGGTAGCGGTTGACCGTGGCGCGAACGAAGTCCTTCCAGTGGTTCACGTCGTCCGGCAGGTGGTTGATGCCGGCGTTCCCGTTGGCCCATCCCGGCGTGTAGCCCAGTGAGGGGAACAGGCGGATGCCGCGGGCATTGGCGGAGGCGACGACGTTGTCGATCGCGCTCCAGTTGTAGTCGTTGGGTCCGTTCGGCTGGATGTGGACCCAGTTGATGTCGATGCGGGCCCAGGCGATGCCGGCGGATTCGAGCTTGGCCAGCACGGCGTCGGACGGCACGTGCGTGTTGATCCCGTACAGGGAGTGCTCGACGAGGAGCTGGCCCCGCGCGTCCGACGCAGCGGCGGCCACGATGCAAGTCACTACGAAGAGTGATGCGGTCTTCATTGCCCCTCTCGGGTGAACGGGCTCGCCGTCGCGGACGGTTCGTCAGGGCGGCGCATGACCGCGCGAAACGTCCAGTTCCCTCCGTCACCGCCGGCGGTTGGGGTCAACAGGCTCAGCAGATAGCCCAGGATGACCGTGGAGAGCACCCCCAGCGTACTCGGCCACATGAAGCCGATATCGTACATATCGATATTAAGCTTTTCAGCGAACACGGTCAAGCCCGTCAGGGCAGTACCGACGATGCCCGCGATCAGAACCGCGGTGCCGCGAGCCCGGCGCGTGAACATCGCCAGGATGAAGATTCCAAACAGCGGGCCGGTGAACCCGTTGATGAGTTTGTTGGCGATCTTGAAGATGTCGCCCATCCGACCCACGTAGCAGGCCAGGATCGTGACCGCGATTCCCAGGACGACCGTCGCGATCCGGGCCAGCAGGAGCTGGCGGCGCTGCTCGGCCTCCGTGATCGACACGTCTTCCAGGCTTTGTCGGCCCCGCCACAGCCGGTTGTAGAAGTCGTTCGTGATGGCCGTGATGCACGAGTTTACGCCCGAGTCCAGGCTCGACATCGATGCGGCGTAGATGGCCGCGACCATCAGCCCCGCGATGCCCATCGGCATCCAGTGGGCGACGAAGTAGGAGAACACCTGGTCGTTCTGCAAATGCCCCGGGAACTGGTGGTGCGCGCCGAACGCGATGAGTGCCGCTCCGACGAGCGTCATCGATACGATGTAGAAGCAGTAGGAGAAGCAGTTGGCGACGAACGCGCCCTGGCTGGTCTTGAGGCTGCGGGCGGTCAGGTACCGCTGCACCATGACCTGGTCGACGCAGTAGTTGCCGAGCTTGCCTACCGTGGCGCTGATGATGAGGGCCACGGCGGTCACATCGGTGAACACATAGAGCTGCGCCTTCTCCAGCAGGCCCGCCGTTTCCCATCCGTTGATGTCCGCGGTCATTCGCGTCATGCCCGCTTCGCTGAGCGTACCCCAGATGCCGGTGATCCCGCCCGGCACCTTCATCACGATTACGACCGCGGCCGTAATCATGCCACCGAACATGATCACGAACTGCGCGACGTCGGTCCAAATGACGGCCTTGACTCCGCCGAGGGCCGTGTACGCGGTTGCCAGCAGGCCGAGCACGATGATGGATGGAATCAGCGGCAGGGTCTCGTCCGTGACGGTGTGCAGCACCCACGACGGCGTGTAGATGGCCGCGGCCATCCAGGTCACGCGCCAGATGATGAAGATGCCGCTGGTCAGGGTGCGGACGCGCACGTCGAAGCGACGCTCGAGGTACTCGTAAGCGGTGTAGAGCTTCAGCCGGTGATAGAACGGCATGAACACCCACACGACCATTGGGAACGATAGGGGAATCGCCAGCAGCGCCCACAGCGTGATGATGCCGTACTTGACCGAGCCGGCCGGGGCACCGATGAACCCGATGCCGCTGGTCAACGTCGCCATGAGCGACAGGCCGACCGGCAGCCACCCCATGCTGCGCCCGGCCAGGAAGAACTCCTTCGTCGACTGCTGCCCGCGGAAGTAGAAGAAGACACCCAGCCCGGTGATGGCGAGCAGGTAGGCCGCGCACACCACGTAGTCGAGTACGGTCAGGCCCTGCATGCGTCACCTTTCTCGGTCGTTGGGTTGAGCCGGCACGATCGGTCGGACCGTCGTCGCCAGTCGCAGTGATTCCACCGGGGCACGGGAGGCCACCTGAACGCACACGTGTTGCTGATCCGTCTTTCTGCTCACGGTCGCGTCCGGCGCCTTGTAGGTTTCGACGGTCAGCGGTTCGTTCGCCTCAAGCTTCATGTGCGCGTCGGCCCAGCGAACCGTGACGTACCGGCCGTCGTGACTCCCTGCGACTGCGACCTCCTCGCCGGTTCCCAGGTGCCAGCGGAACAACACCACATCCTTCTTGCCGTCCTCGAGCGTCACTGCGTCGCGCACGGACAACTTCGCCGCCGTCCACTCGACTTCGCGAACCCATTGCGCCACTTCCGCATAGCAGCGACTTGCGTCGATGGAGACCCACCCACCGGTCGCGCCCAACTTCCGGACCGTGATCGGTGCGACCCCGTGGCGCTGCTGCCAGCCGGCGTACTTCACCGCCTGTTGCACGGGGTAGGGACGCTCGGGGAAGAACGTTCCCACCTGAAGGATGTTGTGGCCTGCCCCGGAAGAGTAGTGCACCGGCATGTCGGGGTCGGAGTACGACGGCGTGCCCGCCTCGATGAGCAGGGGCTTGCCGCGGGCGATGAAGTTCACGTGCCCCCGATCCTGATGATCGTGACCGTCGCGCGGGTGGCCGCCGCGGACCCACACGCCGTTTGCGTCATCGGCCCAACTGTCACGCCAGACGACCATCGGCGCCCGCTCGTACGCCTTGAACAACGTGGGGGGCGTTCGCCCGAGACGCTTGCCGGTCACGCGCGCCATCAGGCCGGGCAGATCATCCGTCGGTCCGTCGAACTGCTCGGCGAGCGCCCAGTTCGCGACCTCGCTTTCGCCGGCGAACACGAGCAGCGAGAGTGAGGATCGCCATGAGGCGTGGTTCCGGGGAATCGCCGCACGTCCGGCATCGAAGCAGTTCACGGTCATGCGGCCGGGCTGAATGTGATGGGCGGCCCAGGTCGGGTACCGGACGAGGAACGGATGATCGATCGCACGCCGGTCGCCGACGACGGCCAT
>CAYMME010000103.1:0-20561 GCA_964391465.1 uncultured Planctomycetales bacterium | reverse complement strand
CCGAACGAATCGCCCTCGAGTCGGCTAGATCGAGACCTCCAGCACGGCGCCCATCGCCTCGCCGGTCGCTACGGGCTCGCCCCAGTTGTCCGCGCTGTTCGAGACGTATACCGCGTAACCGCGCGGGTAGTCGCCGCCGGACGGCGTGGCGTCCAGGATGACTCTGCGGACCTCGCGCTCCCAGGCCATGTCGAGCACGAACCACTGCCCCTCCTTCTGGCTGGTGTTGGTCGCCCAGCGCGTCTTGATGTCTCCGTCGATCGCCAGTTTCGCCGCACCGGAGTTGTGGGATGCGGAGACCTGACGAGCGCGGCTCTTGAGCTTCTTCAAGGCGGAGGTCACGTCGGCCTTGAGAGCCTCGTCGCTCTCGTACCGTTTGATGAGGTCGACGGCACTCCGGGCCGGAACCTCCGCGAGCCCCTTGAACGCCAGCCTCTTCTCTTTCGCACCTTGGGCCAAACCCAAGCCCCGCTCGTAGAGCTTGACCGTCTCAGTCGCGGGGCGGTCCGTGGGTTGGGTCAACAGGCGGAAGCACGCACGCAAAGCCACGAGTCGCAGCGTCTCGGAAGGTCCGCCTTCCGCGACTCCGAACAGGTCTTCCAGCGGTGCGGGGGTCTGCCAGTTCGCCAACGTGCGGATCGCCGCCTCTCTGACCTTGGCGTTGGGAGACTTCAGATCCGCACGTAGCGGTTCCAGCGTGCTGTCGTCTCCGAGTTTGCCGAGCACACGCACCAGAGCGCAGCGGGCAGGGATGTTGTCTGCGGTCGATGGGAACACGGCGAGCGCTGCCGCGGTGCGCTTGGCCGGGTCGGAGACCCGATTCGCGACGGCCACGACCGCATCCTCGGCGTCGTCGCCGGATGCGTCGTCCGCTTGATCCACCAGCAGCTCGAGCAGCTTGGGCAGGCTCTTCTCGCCGGCGAGCGCAGCCAGCGCCTTGAAGGATTCGACCCGCACGGACTTGTCATCATCGGCCGCCGTGGCCAGCAGCGCCGGCACGGATCCGTGGGCGCGACGGGCCACGAGATCGCGAATCAGCGCCACACGCACTTTCGCGTCGGCACCCTTGAGCACGCTGACGATGGCGGCATCGATGTCGGCGCCTCGAAGCCGACGCAGGCTGTCGCGAGCGACCTCGGTCTCGCCGCCCTTGCCGGCTGTGGCCAGCCGCGCGAGCAACGGCACGGACGACGCATCGCCCAGCGTGGCGAGGGCGACGAGTGCGGCAGTCCGGACCTCCGCGTTGTCGCTGCGTGCCACATCCGTCACCGCCGACAGCGCTTGCCGATCGCCGCGATCCGCAAGGGCGTAGATCGCCATGACCTGTGCTTGGGGCTTCATGCGCGGCGTTGCGGCCGCGATCGCCCGTGTCGCGTCGGAGCCCTCCATCTCACGCAGAGCATCGCCGGCGGCACCCCGCATGGTCGCGTCGGCGCCCTCCAACGCGGCCAGCACGAGCGGCAACGCAGCGTCTTTGCTAACTGCGACGAGGCCCTTCAGGGCCGCGGCGCGGGTCTGCGGCAAGTTGCCCTCCCCGTGGAGCGTCTCGTATACTATCGCCGCTTTCTCGCGATCACCGTCGGTGAAGAGTCGGCTCGCGCAGAGCAGCAGCGCATCATCCACTGCAGAGGTAAGGCTTGGCCCAACCTCGCCCTTCGCCTTCGTCAATGCGACGGTGGCCTGACTCCCCCCGATCTTGCCGAGGGCCACAATCGCTACCTGCGCGATCGCGGCATCGGCATCGCGCACCGACTGCACCAATGCGCTCGCGGCCTCAGCATCACGCCGCTGGCCCAGCGAACTGATGATCCCGGCCTTCACCTTGCCGGTCGCCCTGGTCAGCGTGTCGCGCAGAGCCTTCCCGGCCGCCGCGTCTGGCATGCGCTCCAGGGCGTAGCGGGCCATGTCCGCAGTTTCCTCGCTGCGCAACAGACGGGCCAACGTCGGCACGGTCTCCGCTCCGCTGATTCGCCACAACTGCTTGCACACGAACTGCTTGGCCGCCATGGTTGCGTCCGTCTCGAGCAGCGCAGCCATTCGCGCTGCGATCTCGTGCCGGCGCTCGGAACTCGCATGCGACTCGTTGACGAATGCGGCGACCGCGTGCAGGGCCTCCGCATCCCCGCCGTAGTCGAACTTGGCCACCCGCGGAAGCATCGCATCAAGGAACTGCTCGTCACCCTTCTGCCGCGACGCTCCTACATCGGCCGCAGTCAGCTTGGCACTGGGCGTGGTGTCCGCAGGCAGATCACCGAGGGCGAACTGAATGCCGTCGAGGTAGTGTTGCAGGACGCCGGCATCCCAGAACACGCTTTCGTTGTGACCCAAGGAGCAATAGAAGACGCGACCCTTTCCGTAGCTTTGCACCCAGGCAATCGCGTAGTCGCCGTCCGCCCGCTTCAGACTCTTCTTGGTCATGTCCGACTTCGCGGGGTCGATGCTCAGCAGCACGCGAAGCTTCTCCCGCGAGTACGGTGTTGCCCTGAACTGGTAGATCTCGTCCTTGATGCTGAAGCCGGACCCGTTGAAGGCCGCGCACAACGGGTGGCCAGGGTCGTCAAGCTTCACGCCGACGGTGTCACCGGCCCCCCAGGGGTGACCGTCGAAGTACCCGCCGATCATCTCCCCGTACTCGGCCCATTCGTACAGGCAGTCGGTGGCCGCGTGCACTCCGACGAGCCCCTTGCCGCTGCGCACGAACTCGAGCAGGCTCTTCTTGAGGGCGGCGTCGCGTTTGAGGGCGGTCTGCTTGTCCGCAGCGGAAAGCTTGTCGAGATCGGCGGGCGTGAACACCGGACCGGTCGTGTTGTTCATACACACCGCGTCGAACTGCTTCAACGACGCAGGCTCGAACATGGCGGGATCGTCACTGAGGACGGCTTCGAAGGCGCCCGTCTTCTTGCCCATCAACTCGAAGGTCTTTGCGCCCAAGGGAATCGCCCCGTGCACAAATGCCCGGCACCGGTTGAAGACCAGGAGTCGGCGCGGTTTCTGAGGCTTGACGCTGCAAGTCTGCGGGAGCGCAGCTTCGACCTTTGCCACATGTTCGGCCTTCTGGGCCCGAGCCGCCCCCGGAGCCAGAAGCGAACCGGCAAGCAGCGTTGTCATGAATAGAGCACGATGCATGATTCGATGTACCTTTCTGCCGGACCGTGACCAACGACGATCGTCGCCGCCCGCGGCCGGTTCGTGTCTTCTCGTGTGATTCGGTTCGATTGACATCACAAGAACATCCGCCGCGTGGCGCAGCGCCTACGACAGGCTCCACGGGCTGCGCATGGGCCGGTGGAGCATGCGATTGGCCTCGTCGTCGCCGATGAACTGTTCCTCCTTCGGGTCCCACTTCAGCGGGTGCTTCAGCCAGTACGCAATGTTGCCCAGGTGGCAGACGCTTACCGAACGATGTCCGATGGCCACGTCACAGATGGGCTTGGACCGCGTGCGGATGCACTCGAGCCAGTTGTCCTGATGGTTTCGGCTTTCGTAGAGCCTGACATCGTTGGGTCCGATGGGCTCCTCAAGCAGATGCGGCGGGTCAGTCTCGATGAAGCCGCGATTGACCCTGACCCGGCCCTCGGGACCGATGAACTCGACGCCGGCCCGGCCCTGCGCCCCGCCGTGATACATCGTCACGCCGTTGGCGTATTTGTAGGTCAGCCGCCCGTATTCCTTTCCGTCCGGCGGGTGGATCTCGACCGGGCCCGAGCCGTCCATGCCGAGCCCCCATTGTGCGATATCGAAGTGGTGTGCGCCCCAGTCCGTCATTCCGCCGCCCGAGTAGTCGCGATACGCGCGGAAGTTCGGCCAGCCGCTGTACTTGTGGTCGGGCGCGATGTCGGCGTTGTACGGACGATGCGGAGCAGGCCCGAGCCAGAAGTTCCAGTCGAGCCCTTCCGGCACCGGCTGCGCCGGCAGGTAGCACTCGACCGACGGCCCGCCGACGTTCACATGCACCGTATGCACCTTGCCGATTCGCTCGTTACGGACCAGCGAGCACGCGGTGTGGAACTCGCGGCTGGAGCGCTGCTGACTCCCGGTCTGGAATACCCGGCCGTACCGCCGGGCCGCCTTCACCATCGCCTTGCCCTGGTCGATGGTCAGCGTCATCGGTTTCTCGCAGTAGACGTCCTTTCCGGACTTCATCGCCGCAATGGCCGTAAGGGCATGCCAATGGTCCGGCGTCGCGATGACGACCGCGTCGATGTCGTCTCGCGCCACCAACTCCCGGAAGTCCCGGTAGGCTGCACACCCCTTGTACGAGCCCTTCCCGTCGCGCCTCTCATAGGCCGCATCCGCTCGCATCTGCTGAATCCCGAGCCGCACCGACTCCACGTCGCACACGGCCAGCACGTGTACATGACTTCGCTTCAGGAATCCGGCCAGGTGACCGCCCATCATCTTCCCCATCCCGATGAAACCCATCGTGATGCGGTTGCTGGGCGCAGTGTGCCCGTCGGCCCCCAGCGCCGACGCCGGCACGATGTAGGGGAACGCGACCGCCCCTGCGGATGCTCCGGCGACCCGTTTCAGGAATCCTCGGCGGTTCAATGACGCATCACCGCCCTGCCGCGCTGCCTTGATCCTCTTGGCCATCTCGTGGTTCTCCTCGCAGCCTGTCGCTCAACCCGCTGTACCAGCGGGCTTCCGAATCGTCCGTCTCTACCGAAGCGTGGTTCTCACCACGCCGAATTCATCACGGTTCGCGCCTGGGCACCGGCCACGTGGCACGATACTCATCCTGGTACAAACCGATCTTCTCAAAGGGAATCTTCTTGAACCCGGGGATCTTGCGATACGCGATCGAGTCGTCCTTCAGTTGGAAGTTCATCTCGGCTGCGTTCACGAAACCCGGATCCTCATCGGTCACGTAGTTGTCCGTGATCGTCATGTACTTCCGGTCGATGTGCGTCTTGAAGGTCTTGCGGCACACGGCCTCCGGATCCTGCCAGCCGCTTTGGACCGACAAGTTCCGTTCGAGCATGTTCCCGAGCGGCGCCTGCGGCATCTCATCCAGCATCCGGGCCAGCTTCGGGTAGCGCGTGCTCCAGGGCGGCTGGTCGTGCTTGAACTCCTCGAGCGGCTTGTACATCGGCCCGCCGGGGCGGAAGTGTCCCCACCGCGTCCGCCACCGCAGACCGCGGTTGTCCATGTACACCGGAATCGCACACTTGATGAAGATGTTGTTCTCGATGTTGTAGTCCCGGCCGCCGCCGATCATCACTGCCTTCGGCATGTCGTAGAACACGTTGCCGAACACCTCCGCCGAGCAAGCGCAGTTGTCAAAGTAGACGGAGACGACCCCCGGGTACGGCCGCTCGGGTATGTGATGAATGAAGTTGTATCGAATCACGTTCCCGCGATAGGTCCAGTCCGTGCCGCAGCCGATGACGCCCACATCGCTCATATCCTGGCACAGGTCGTGCATCTCGTTGAACTCGAAGACGTGATCGTTGCCTTCGTACGAAATTGCGTACTGTGGGGCATGGTGAATGCGGTTGTGAGCAACCCGGTGGCCGACACCTTTCAACCGCACGCCCGCCCGCCAGGTCGGTAGGCACCGCGCGTAGTGGTGAATATGGTTGTTCACCACGTAGTGCTTACCCGGCGTCAATGTCTTCCGGTCGCCGCCGGTCACCAGAATCCCGGCGGCATCCAGATCATAGATGTCGCAGCCGACGACACCGTTTTCGGTTCCGTCGCCCAGGACGATCGCCTGCCCCACCTGTCGGATGATGCACCCGGCAATCAGGTTGTGCGTACCGCCTCCGACATGGATCGCCGTCGAGCCCCGCGTCACCTCCAGCGTCAAACCTCGTATGGTGACATGCGCAGTGTCTCCCAACGCGATCATCGTGTCGGTCATCATGGACGCGAGCACCGGGCCTTGCTCGAAGTCCGCCGGCGGTAGGAAGTACAGAACGCCCCTGCCGCGGTCGAGATACCATTCGCCGGGTGCGTCGATTTCCTCGAGCACGTTCACGACGTGGAACCGGCGCCAGGTCTTCAGGTGCGGGTACGCATTGAAGGCCATTGTGATCTCGCGTCTCTCGGGATCGAAGGCCTCGGGGTTCCATGCGTCGTAGTGGTACTCCTGCTGCCAATAGCCGCGAATCCACACGTCTTCGAGCGTGCGCCATCGGTTGGGCGCGTCGCCCTCGAACCGGAACGCCAGCTTCTTGCCGAGCTTGCCCTCCTTGGTCAAGGCCTCGGCTGCCGCCTCATCGAGAGAGACTGTCTTGGCGCTGCACGCCTCGGCCCAACCTTCGTCCGGCCAGCGGGCCAGGGGCATCCGCTTGCCGTTGCAGAACAGCTTCAGCCCGCCGGTCTGGCCGCCGAACTCGCCGTAGTCGGTGATCCCGTGAGCCTTCAGGTCAATCCGCAGCACCTTGTCGCGCACGCCGGCCTCCAGGCGCTCGCGAATCGCCGCGTCGGACAGCGGCTTGAACCACGATGCTTCCAGCGTCCGCCCCCCTGCCCAACGCACCGTTTCCTTCTCATAGGCGCGGTAGACAATGGGCGCGTCTTTCGTCCCGGAATCTTCCTTGCCCAGCGCGAAGGCCTTGCTGCGCCGGTAGATCCCGCCGCGGATCCACACCGTAACGGGCTCGCTCAACGGCCCCGCTGCCTTCAGCTTTCGGATGGCGTCGCGGGCCGCCTCGGGGCTCGCCAAGGGCGCCGCCTTCGTCCCGGGATTCGCGTCGTCACCGCTTGTGGCCACGAAGAACTCCGTGGGCGCCGCCGTCGCACGCGCGCACATCCACAGACAGACCGCCCCCGTCACTGCCGCACTGACAAGCGTCGTTCTCGCCAAGATCATCAATCTACCCCAACTTCCTTTCACCACCGACTCGCACTACGGTCGGGTCTTGGGTACCGGCCAAGTGGCGCGGTACTCGTCCTGGTACAGCCCGATCTTCTCAAACGGAATCTTCTCGAACCCGGGAACCTCCCGGTAGACGATCGAGTCGTCCTTCAACCGGAAGTCCATCTCTGCCGCATCCACGAACCCCGGGTTCTCGTCGGTCACATAGTTGTCCGCCATCTTGATGTACGGCTTGTCGATGTGCTTGTCGGAAGTTTCCCGGCAGTGCTTCTCCGGATCGCGCCACGTGCTGCGGTACGAGACATTCCGCATGAGGGTGTTGCCCAGAGGCGCCTGCGGTATCTCGTCGAGAATCCGCGCCAGTTTCGGATATCGAGTGCTCCACGGCGGCTGGTCATGGCGAACTGCCTTGAGCTGATCGTACATCTTCCCGCCGGGACGGAAGTGGAACCATCGCAGGCCGCGGTTGTCGAGATGCACGGGGATGTCACACTCGACGAAGATGTTGTTCTCGATCGCACAGTCGCGGCCGCCCCCGATGAAGGTCGGCTTCAGCATGTCGTAGAAGACGTTGCCGAAGATCCTCGTCGAACTGGCGCAGTCGTCCAGATAGACGCCGACCGTGCCCAGGCCGGGGCCGTGCGGGATGTGGTGAATGAAGTTGTGGCGCACCACGTTGCCGCGGAACGTCCAGTTGCATCCGGAATAGAGCACGCCGGCGTCCGCCGACTCGAGCACCACATCGTGGATCTCGTTGAACTCGATGATGTGGTCGTTGCCGTCGTACCCAATCGCCTGGTGGGGTGCGTCGTGGATCCGGTTGTGGGCGATGCGATGGCCCACCCCGTACATGCGCACCGCGGGATTGTAGACCTTCTTGCGTTGCGCGTAGCGGTGGATGTTGTTGTTGACCACGTAGTTGCCCGACGGCTCCAGTGTGGAACGGTTCCCGCCCGTGACGCGAAGGGCCATCCCGCCCACGTCGTGGATGTCGCATCCCAGGACGCCGTTGTGTTTCCCGTGGTCGATGACCACCCCCTGTGACCCGACGTCGCGAATCACGCAACCGGCGAACCGGTTGTGTTGCCCCCCGCCGATCACGAGCGCGACGCCCCGCGTCACTTCCAGCGTCATGCCGCGAATGGTCACGTACGCGGTCTGGTCCATCGTCACCAGCGGCTCGCTCAACGTCGACACGATCAGCTTGCGCTCGGGGAATCCGGCCGGGGGCAGGAAGTAGAGCACACCTCGCTCGCGATCCAGAAACCACTCGCCGGGCAGATCGATCTCTTCCAGCAGGTTCAGGGCGTAGAACCACTGCTTCTTTCGCATGCCACCGCTGGGAACCCGCACCAGGGTGATCTCGCGCTTGTCCGTGTCGATGGACTCGACCTTGACATGCTCGTCGGTCCAACCAAACCACCAGAACCCGTGCAGTTCGAGGTCCTTTGCCTGAAGCCATCGCTTCGGTCGATCGTCACTGCACCGGAACGTCTTGCCCTGCTTGTTCCCGTCAACGAACTCCCGCTTGCCGTCCTCGCCAACCTTGACCACCTGACCGATGTGCATCCATCCCTTGTTGGGATACCGCGCCAAGGGCAAACGCCTGCCGTCGTAGAACAACTCGAGCATCGGGGCCAGGATGGACATCTCCCCGTAGTCGGTGATCCCGCGCGCCTCGAGGTCCACCTGCCGCACCTTGTCACGCACCGCCTTGTCCAGGCGCTCGCGAATCGACGCGTCCTTCACCGGCCCGCACCAAGCCGCCTGGATCTCGCGCCCCCCGACGAGATGTACCTTCTCGTCCCCGTACGCTCGATACACCACCGGCGCGTCCGCGGCACCCGAATCCTCCTCTTTCAGCTCGAACGTCTTCGTGCGGGAATACGTTCCTCCGCGAACCCATACCGTCACCGGGCCCAGTGACGAGCCCGCCTTCTTCAACCGACGGATGGCGTCACGCGCGCCCTCGAGCGTCGCCAATGGCTTGCCTTTCGTCCCCTCGGCAGCGTCGCTTCCGTTCGTGGCGACGAACAGCTCCGTGCGCTCGGCCGCGGACGATATCACGGGGACCCACAGGCAAACGGTCCAGATCACCGTCGCGAGGACCGTTGCTCGTTTCCCAGCAATCATGGCTCTACCCTTCCTGCGGCGTTCCGCCCAGTGCGCGCGAGCCGCTCCATTTGACACCGACTGGAGCTACAGCGATGGGCATGATGGGGTTTCCCTGCTCTGACGACCGGGCATGCGGTCATTCAGGGAGCCACGCGTGCACGAGCATAGCGGGCCTCCACGCACATCACAATCCGCAGACGCCGGTCGGCCAACGGCGTCCGCTATCGTCCCGGCGCACCGGATCGCCAATCGCCGGGTAACATGTACGTGCGATCAGAGAAGATGAAGCCGTGATGTTCGCGCGAGTAGTATGCGCCTCCGGCAACCACAAGGTTGCCGTGCATGTCGGCGGCGGCACCCCAGGCAAGCGGCGTCGGCAGATCGGGGCCGCGCTTCCAGGTGCTCGTCTTCGGAACGTAGCGGAAGATGGCCCTTCCCTGCTTCGTACCCCAGCCGCCCATGACCCAGATCTCACCCTTGAAGGCGGCAGTGATCGGTGCGTGCGGTGCCCCTTCCGGCATCGGCGGGACGCCCGCATCCCAGGCCCGTTGCTTCGGATCGTACACACACAAGCCCGGACGACCGGGCAGGTTCGCGAAACGTCCACTCGCCACGTAGACGTTGCCGTCGAGCGTGCAGCCGCTGGCCTGACGAAGTGTTGCCGGTGCCGGAGGCTCGGCTCGCCACTGCGATTCTCCAGAGCCAATGCTGACGACGGAGGCAAACTCCCGCTCTTCGTCCGCACCGCCGATGACGTAGAGCCGTTTGCCGGCAGCGAGTGCCACGACCTCGGCCCGGGGTCTGTCGAGCGCCGGTCCCTGTCGCCATTGGCGCGTCTTGGGACTGAACACTTCGACCAGGTCGAGGACATGGCGTCTCTCCCCGGCGCCGACACCGAATCCTCCAAGGACCCAGATCTCCCCGTCGAGGGCGGCGATGCCGCAGTAGCCGCGCTTGACCGACATGGGCGGCAGATCAGTCCACCGCCTTTGCCGGGCGTCATATGCCCACAGGGCGTCGAGTGCGGCCATTTTCGCCGGGTAACCGTAGTGCGTCATGCCCCCGGCGACGTAGAGTCTGTCATCAAGCAAGAGACCGTGGATGTCGTGGTTGCCAACGGGAAGGCGCGGCAGCCGCGTCCACGGTCCGCGCGGCCTGGTGCGCCAGACGCAGCCGCCCGCGACGACCCAGATCGCACCGCCGACGTCGGTGTGGACGGCCCGGACGGGCGCCGCCGGCAGGTTCCCGACTTCCACGGTGTTCACAGCTGCCGCACCGTCGGAAAGTATGTCCAACTCGCGCAGGCTGCCGTCGGCGAAGCCGGCCAGCGCTCGGCCGTTCGGCGAAAGGCCCAACGCGGTCACGTTCGCATCGCCGAGAGACTGAGCAGGAAACACGACCCAACCGGCGTTCGGCTTGCGCGGATCGAATCGCATCAGGCCGGGCGTACCGGCGACCCACACATAACCGAGATCATCAACCACGAGGGCTTGGCACCGGCCAGTCCGGCCGCCCTCGTCGTCCCCGACAGCCATCCACGCTTTCCGATTCTGCGCGGGCAGAACGAACACGTGCGGGCGGGCGGGGGCCGGCCCATCGCTCGCGAGCCCCCAGACGTTGCCGAACGGATCAGCAGCGCGTGGTATTGGCGGAGGACCCGACATCGGGCACCGCGGGCCCGCTCGGAACTCGCCGTCATCACCGCACCAGTTCGGACAACCCTCGACCCACACATCACCCAAGCGACCGATGAATACGGAACGGGCGCCACCGGCCGGCCCCCCGAACAACGCGGTTCGATCCTCCGGCGATTTCGTGCCCGTCTGAGCCACCATTCGAACTCGATCGCCGATCGTGTAGTAAACGGTGCCGTCCGTCCCGACCGCTACGCCACCCACATCGCCCGAGTCGAGCCGACGCCAACCGCGACTGTCCCACACCGTGAGAAACCCAGCCTCGCCACGGAGGCCGAAGTAGACGCGGCCACGGTTGTCTTCGGCAATTGTCGTCGGGGCATCGGGCAGCCCGGTCTTGACCGGGCCGGGCTGCGCAGCGGCCGCATCGCCAACCAGGATGAAGAGGCACGAAGCCAGCGATCTCTTGGCAAGCGCGAAACAAGAGGAATGCATCGTGGACTCCCTTCGCCCAGTCCGACCTCGATCCGGCCGGCACCGCGATGATAGCACAGGCCTTCGCGGTCCGACATCGATCCATCACGGATCGCGCTATGCTGAAGCAGGGGAGAATGAAGGCAGGGTACCGGCGCGGTACCGAGTCGCCGCCCGGACGATGGAAGGCGCCCAGCTCTCGGTGCCCAGCGCGTGGACGTGCGTGTAGCAGGCCAACACGTTGTGGCGGCATAGACCGTCCCGTTGGCCGTCGAATCCGTGTCCGCGACGCACCCGGAAGGCGAAAGTCAGATCCTTCGCCGAAGACGACTCCATGTAGGTGTAGTGGAACTCGTGCCCGCGCACGGAATCCCCCACGGAGAAGAACGGACTATTCTCGACGGCCTCGAGCACCGCGTAGCCGTGCCCCTGCGGTTTCGCTCGGAAGCCGAACGTCACGGGCAGCACGCCCACCATCGCGTACTGGTTCTGCTCAAACAGAAGCTTCTCGCCCAGGTAGACGGCTCCACCGCACTCGGCGTAGACCGGCAGCCCCTTTTCAATCGCGCGGCGCAGCGAGTCACGGAACAGTCTGTTCTCGGTTAGGGCCGGAGCCAGCGTCTCCGGGAAGCCGCCCCCGATGTAGAGCGCATCGACGTCCGGCAGAGCCGCGTCGCGCAGCGGGGAGACCTCGACCAGCTTCGCACCCGCTCGGCCCAGGGCCTCGAGGTTCTCCGCGTAGTAGAACTGAAACGCCGCGTCCCGGAACACGCCGACACGAACCGCTTCCGGCTGCGCATCGAGCCGGATAGCAGCATCCTCATCGGGGCGCTCCATCGGCGGAGCCTGCCGAGCCAACTCCTCGATGGCCTTCAGGTCCAAGTGTTCTTCCGCCACGTCAGCGACCTGCTGGATTGCGCGAGCCAGTCGGTCGTGTTCTTGAGGAGGCACCAGACCCAGATGCCTTTCCGGAAAGATCTCTCGGCGGATTCGGCCAATGGTCCCCAGCACCGGCAGACGGCAGATATCCTCGATCGCTTTGCGCACCACCGACTCGTGCCGAGGCCCGGCCGTCCGATTCAGAATCACGCCGCGAATCGGCACGTCCGGATCGAGCCGCTGACAGCCCAGAACGAGGGCGGCGATGGTCCGTGTCGACTTGGTGCAGTTGACGGTCAGGACAACCGGCGTCTGCAGCAGCTTGGCCAACTCGGCCGTGCTGCACGTGCCCTTGGCATCCATCCCGTCGAACAGACCGCGGTTGCCCTCGATGACGGCCAGATCGGCCTCTCCGGTCGCGGCGCCAAAGGAGCGCACAACCGTCGGTGGAGACATGAGAAAGAGGTCAAGGTTCCGGCAGGGATTGCCCGCGGCCGTCGACAACCAAGCAGCGTCAATGTAGTCCGGCCCCTTCTTGAACGGGGCCAGTCTGTGACCCTTCCTTCGCCACGCCGCCATGAGCCCCAGGGACACGAGCGTCTTTCCGCTGCCTCCGCGCAGACCCGCGATGAGGACCCGGGGGATGCTCATGGCATCACTGCATGTCGATGAAGCCGCAAGGACACTCCTCGGCGCACTTCTTGCAGCCCGTGCAGTTCTCCAGCTTGAAGGCGTACAGCACGCCCTTCTGCATGGGTTTGTTGATGGCCTGATCCTGGCAGAACAACCAGCACTTCTCGCAGTCGAAGCAGTAGCCGCAACTCATGCAGCGACGCGACTCCGCGATCACCTGCTCTTGCGTGAATCCCAGATTGACTTCCGCGTCCACCGAGTCCAAACGCTGATCGGCGTCGAGGGCGGCGGGTTCGTTGCGGTTGTCCTCCAGGTAGTGATCCAGCCGCATGCGGTCCTTTCGGACCACCTCCATCCCGTTCCCCTCGGCCGCGTTGCCGGTGAACTTGCGTTCGATCGCTTCGGCCGCTCTGCGTCCGTGACCGACCGCGGTGGTGACCAGGTCCAATCGCGTCACGTCGCCGCCGGCCCAGATTCCGTCGACTTTCGTGGCGCCCTCGTCGTCGACCCGAATCCAATCCTTGCCTTCGATGAGCGACTCGAAGCCGCCGAAATCGGGCGACTGGCTCACCGCGGAGATCACCGCACTCGCGGGGATTTCGAATTCCGACCCTTCAATCGGGACGGGGCGACGGCGGCCGGACGCATCCGGTTCGCCCAGTTCCATACGGATGGCCCGCATGGCCGTCACGCGATCGCCCTCGTTCTTGAAGCCGATCGGGGCCGCCAGGAACTCGATCTTGATCCCCTCGGCGATCGCTTCGTCAACCTCCTCCTTGATCGCCGGCATCTCCTGGAGCGTCCGCCGATAGAGCACGGTGACGTTCGCCCCGAGCCGCTTGCAGATCCGCGCGGCGTCAATGGCCGTATCACCTCCGCCGACGACGATCGTCACCACGTCCTTGCCGAGCTCCAGCTTCTCACCGTGGTGGAAGCGGCTCAAGAAGTCGACCCCGGAGAACACGTTCGGGGCATCCTCGCCTTCGACGCCGAGACTGACCCCCTGCTGGGCTCCGAGAGCGACGTATACGGCGTCGTACTCCTGCTGGAGATCCTCCAGGCTCACGTCCTTGCCGATCTTGACGTCGCACTTCAGCACCACGCCCAGGTCGAGGATCTTCTGAATCTCGGCGTCGAGCACCGACTCCGGGAGTCGATAGCCGGGGATACCCCAGCGGAGCATCCCTCCCGCTTTCTGCAACGACTCGAAGACGGTGACGCCGTAGCCTCGCCGCGCCAACTGGTACGCACAGGAGAGACCACTGGGGCCGCCGCCTACGATGGCGACCTTCTGCGCCATCTTCTCTTCGGTCATCATCTTGAGCTCGAGACCGTGCTCGACACCGAAGTCGCCGATCGCGCGCTCGATCTTGTTGATGCTGACCGCGCCTTCAAGCTCCTTGCGGTTGCATTCCGTCTCGCACGGCGCAGGACACACACGGCCACAGACCGACGGGAACGGACTGGTGTCCGTATAGATCTCCCACGCCTGCTCCATCGCCTGCTCCGTGCTTTTCTCCAGCCGCTCGGCCTGGGCGATGGTCGTGACGAACTCCCGGATCCGGTTGCCGCTCGGGCAGGTATGGTGGCACGGCGGCTTCTTCTCCGAGTGCTTGGGGCGCAGCGGCGATTGCTCGCGACCGCTGCCGCCCGAAAAACTCCGCGCCCCGAAAGACTTCTTCTTTTTCTTGACCTTCTTCGCTGCCATAGCTCACCTCAACCGACACCCGTCGGATGTTCAGTCACGCACACGCGCACACCTCACCGAACCGCGTCAACGACGCGCCCGGCCGCCACGATTCCCTGCCCCGCGAGCGTAGCTATCCGCCGCCGGCGTCTTCCGCGGCGCCCTCCTTGTGGGGAACCTCTATGAAGCTGCCGCCGAAGTAGGTGTAGACACACCTTCCCGAATCCATGAGGGTCCGTATCGCGGCCTTGCACAGCTTCTTGTCACACCCGGCATCGGCGAACTTCTCGACCATCGCCTTGGTCAGATCCAGGGCTTTGAATTTCTTCCGGCCCTGATACTCCTTGACCATCTCGTACATGGCGTCCGCGACTTCTTCAGGGGTCACAGCCATCATACGCCTCCTAATGCCTGATCTGCGCGGACCGCTTGTAGGTCAGGCCCGCGTACTTGTAGTCGTCGATGTGCGATTTCTCGAACTCGATTCCGGTCATCTTGAAGAAGCGGGGCCACCCGATGCGATCGATGAACTCGCCCATCCGCTCGAACTTGCGGGCATTCTTGGCCCACACGTCCACGATGTTGCGTACGGCCTCGACCACCTCGGGCCACCGCGGCGGATTGTTGGGCAGGAACGGAATGGCCAGCTTCGAGAACTTCGGCTCCGTGCGCGCGTTCGAGACCTTCCCGCCGACCCAGATCGCGACGCCGTCGTTGAGGGCGTCGGCCATGGGCAAGGCCGGGCAGACCGAGAAGCAGTTTGCGCAGAACATGCAGCTCTCTTCGTCGATCTCGACAGACTGCTTGCCATCGACCGTAGTCGGTCGAATCGCGGCCGTGGGGCATGAGGCCACCACGTTGGGAATCTCGCAGACCTTGTTCAGGCTGTCGTGCTGGACCTTGGGCGGCCGGCGGTGGATGCCCAGGATCGCAATGTCCGAACAGTGCACCGCACCGCACATGTTGAGGCAGCAGGCCAGCGCGACCCGCAGCTTGCCCGGCAGTTCCATTCCGGTGAAGTGCTCGCACAGATCATCCATCACGCACTTGACGACACCGGATGCGTCCGTCGCCGCCGAGTGGCAGTGGACCCACCCCTGCGTGTGCACGATGTTCGATATGGCATTGCCGATCCCGCCCGCCGGGTGACCGATCCCGTTCAGGTCCTTCAGCAGCGGGTCGATCTTCGATTCGTCCGTGAGCAGGAACTCGACGTTGTTCCGGCTGGTGAAGCGCAGAAAGCCGTCGCAATACTTGTCCGCCAGATCCGCAAAAACACGGATACGCTTGATGGCGAGCAGGCGCGGCGACGATGCCCGCACCGTGAACAGCTTGTCACCGGTTTCGCCGACGTGGACCATCACGCCCGGCTTGAGAATCTCGTGGTACTTCCATTTCCCGTAGTTGCTCTTGATGACGGGGGGCAGAAATCGCTCGTAATGCGGAGGCCCGATATCCGTCTTTCTTTCCGTTGCCATCGATTATCTCCTCGAACAAAGAGTCGTTGTCATCACGGTCTCGCGGATCTTTGCGCCCGCCCGCCTCACGCTTCTTCCTCTTCGCCGTCCTCTTCTTCGTAGTACTCTTCGTAGAAGACGTAGGGGTTCTCTCTGGGGTGCGCGATCATCTCCGGGATGGGTTCCACTTCGATTGCCTCGAGGAAGTTCCCCAGCCCCACGCGCTGGATGAGTTCACCGACGCGCTCCCGGTTCTTGCCGTGCTCGCCCCAGAACTCCCAGATCCGTTCGATGAGATCCTTGAGTTCTTCGTAGGGCGGCTCGATCTTCATGAAGGGCACGAGGACGGACGACAGCATCGCGCCTTCGACGATGGGCGCCTTGGCACCGAGGAGGATGGTTGCACCACGGTCCTTGCCGGGCCTGAGGGCCTTGGGCATCGCGTTGATGCAGTGCATGCACTTCACGCAGTTCTCGTCGTCGATCTTCAGCGCCGAGCCGTCCCACTCGATGCACTTGGTCGGGCAGTTGTTGCAGATGTCCCTCTGGATGTCGAGCCCCCCCGCCGCCGCGGCCTTCACTTCGGCCTGATCGACTTGGATCTCGTCACGCCAGGTGCCGATGATCGACATGTCGGCTCTGGCAATGGAGGCGACGCAATCATTCGGGCAACCCGCGCACTTGATCTTGTACTTGTAGGGGAAGGCCGGTCGGTGCAACTCGTCCTGGAAGTGCTGGGTGATCTCGTTCGTGAGGGCAAGCGTGTCATAGCACGCCCATTCACATCGCGCCGGACCCACGCAGCAACTGGGTGTGCGCAAGTCCGATCCGGACCCGCCCAGGTCGAAGTCGTTGTCGGTGAGCTCCTTGAACGTCGGCTCGAGTTCGTCGGTGGTCGTCCCGAGCAGGATGATGTCGCCCGTCGACCCGTGCATGTTGGTGAGCCCGGACCCGTGGCGCTCCCAGATGTCACAGATCGTCCTCAGCGCCTCTGAGGTGTAGAACCAACCGCTGGGCATGTTGACGCGCACGGTGTGGAAGTGAGCGACGTTGGGGTACTCCTCGGGCAGGTCGTTGTAGCGCCCGATCACACCTCCGCCGTAACCCATCACGCCGACGATGCCGCCGTGCTTCCAGTGCCCGACCTTCTCGTGGTACGATCGCTCGAGCAGCGCCAGCAGGTCCTGACACATGGGGCTGGTCTCAGCCGCTTCCTTGATCTGGGTGACGAAACTGGGCCAAGGGCCCTTCTCCAGTTCGTCCAACATTGGCGTACCGTTCTTTCCTGGTTTTGCCATCTCATCTCCTTTCGGAATGCTGGCGTATCATTTTGCTGCCATCGCCATTGCGTTTCTTGTTACGTGACTTCCAACCGCTCCCTGACGTTCAGCACGATCCGGTACAGCACGGTCAGGATGAGGAAGCCAACGGCGTACACACCCACGGTGATCGCAATCTCGGGAGACGTCGGCGTGTACTCGGTGATCTTCCCCAGCGGGGAAGGAATGAACCCGGTGACCACCATGGCCATGCCCTTCTCGATCCAGATCGCGGCGATCACGGCGACACAAAGGATCGCGAGGAACTTCTCCTGCCTGCGGATCTTCGGCACGAGCAGGCACACCACACAACCGACGGTGAGCAGCTCGCAGACCCACATCCATGGAACCAGCGCGTTGTGCCCATGCAGGCCGACGAACAGGTACTCGAAGGCATGCATGTGATGCGGCATGTCGCTGTAGACTACCGTGAACGTCTCAACGCCCACGAAGAACAAGTTGATCGTCATCGCATAAGCGACGATCGTCGCGAGCTTCTGGATCGCCTCCTTGCCGGCATCAAACTTCGTGAAGTTTCGCAAGATCAGAGCCAGCAGGATCAGCAGGCTGGGACCGGAGGCGAACGCTGAGGCCAGGAAGCGCGGGGCGAGAATCGCCGTCATCCAGTAGGCCCGGGCCTCGAGCCCCGAGTAGAGGAACGCGGTGACGGTGTGGATGCTGATCGCCCAGGGAATCGACAGGTAGATCAACGGCCTCACCCACTTGGGCGCCGGTCCGCCCTTGCGCTCGGCGTCGAAGGTCACCACGCCAATGACCACGTTCAGGGCCAGATAGCCCATCAGCGCCATCATGTCCCAGAACATCATCGAGTTGGGGGTCGCGTGCAGAAGCACGTTCGTGACCCGCGTGGGCTGGCCCATGTCGACGAAGATGAACAGCGAACACATGACCACGGCCGAGACGGCCAGGAACTCGCCCAGAATCACCATCCGGCCGAACGCCTTGTAGTCGTGCAGATAGTAGGGCAGCACCACCATGACCGCCGAAGCCGCCACGCCGACCAGGAACGTGAACTGCGAGATGTACAGTCCCCAGGTTACGTCACGGCTCATGCCCGTAACGTGCAAACCCTCGGTCAACTGCCGGCTGTACGCAACCAGTCCGACGAGTATCAACAGCGCCCAGATTCCGAGGAGAATCCAGTATTTCCTGCCTCCGCGGAATGCGTCCTGCAGCATGACGTCTACCTCTTGGCTGTCCCGTCGCCGTGTTCTACCCGCCCTAGACGATGTAGAACACGTTCGGGCCCGTGCCGAGACTGATTCTCCTGCAAATCGTGCGGTTCTCGCGAAGCTTGCGACTCACGTGGGGGTCGTTCAGCTTCCCGAACGTCAACGCACCTTCCTGCACCTTGTTGGCGGCCTCCACGCAAACCGGTACGGCCTTGGGGCCGCCGGCCCGCAGCCTGTCCGCGCAAAGAGTGCACTTCTCCACCACGCCGATCGCCCGCGTGGGGTAGTCCGACGGCAGCTTGCCTTTCGCATCCTTCCTGATGAACTCGCGCGGGTCTCGCCAGTTGAAGCTTCTCGCGTCGTAGGGACACGCGGCCATGCAGTACCGGCAGCCGATGCACCGGTGCATGTCCATCATCACGATCCCGTCCCGCTTTCTCTTCCAGGTGGCTCGAGTGGGGCAAACTTTCACACAAGGCGGGTGCGTGCAGTGGTTGCACAGCACCAGGATCGGCGCGCCCTTCATCGCCTCCTCGACGTGGGCGTGAGCCTGATCGGGGAAGACGTGCTCGTACGGCTCGGGCCAGATCCACTTGACCTCTTCGTCCGGATCGGGGAGCTCAGGCACGTTGTGCTCGCGGTTGCAGGCTTCGACGCAGGCGCCGCTGACCTTCTTCTGCCGACACTTCGCAACGTCGACGATCATGGCCCACTGGCTCGAGGAGGCGTCCTCATCGGCCGAATCGTGCGTCGATTTGCAGCCACCGCTCAGAAACGGGAGACCACAGCTCAGACCGAGCCCCGCGCTACCGGCCTTCTTCAGGAAACTGCGTCGGTTCTCATCCATCGTTCAGTTCCCTTTCTCCGCGAGGTGGCAGTCCCAGCACGCCGGCTCCACGTTCGTGTAGTCGTGACAGCGCTGACAGAACGCCTCTCGGCTGACATGGCAGCCCAGGCACGTTCGCGTCAGGCTCATGGCACACTTCTTCTGGCCCGACTTCGACGTGTACTCCTGCTCACCGTCACGAACCACCGCGTCCCGCCACTGATTCAGCAGATCCATGTGGTTCGCCCGCATCCACGCCGCATCCTCGATGCACGTGGATCCGTCCTTCGGAAGCTCCAGATCGGGCGGCGCGGCAGCTCCGCCCGCGGTGCGTGCGTACCAGAATGGAAACGTCGCCAGGACAACGAATATCACGAGCCCGGCAATGATCCGTCCTTTGTCACGCATCGCCGGCGTCTCCGTCTTCGGCATCTTCTTCCATGCCGGGGATCGGCTCCAACCGCAAGTTGTGCGTCCGCTTCTTCTCGCCGGTGAAGACCGTCGCATTGGCGATCAGCTCGCTGACCCCGGTCACCTGGACGCCGGGCGCCCAATAGTCGCAGACGGTGACGAGCGTTGCCCGGTCGATGGCACACATCGCGGCGAGCTGATTCACGCCATATTTCTCCTGGACGTGCCGGACCGCGTTGCCCCGAGGAAGTCCGCCCCGCAATCGGATCTCCATGTTCTCGTCGGTGCCCAGACCGGCCCCGCCGCCGCAACAGAAGGTCTGCTCCCGGATCGTGTTCTCCGGCATCTCGTAGAAGTTGTTGCAGACGTTCCTCAGCACGTAGCGGGGTTCTTCCAGCAGTCCCATGCCGCGAGCCGGGTTGCAGGAATCGTGGAGCGTCACCCGGATGTGGTCATTCCGCGACGGATCGAGCTTCAGCTTGCCGTGCCGCATGATGTCGGCCATGAACTCCATGATGTGAATCGTCTTTGCAGACCGGGCGTTCTCGAACACCGTACCCGTGATCGGAGACTTCGGCACCTCCAGGAAGTCCGCGGGCCCGTTCATGGTGTTCATGTACTGGTGGGTCACCCGCCACATGTGGCCGCACTCTCCGCCCAGGATCCACTTGACGCCGAGGCGCTTGGCTTCGGCGTACACCTTGGCGTTGAGACGCTTCATGGTTTCGTGCGAAGTGAACAGACCGAAGTTCCCGCCGTCGGAGGCGTAGGTGCTCCAGGTGTAGTCGATCCCCAGCTCGTGAAACAGGAGCATGTAGCCCATGCAGGTGTAGATGCCGGGAGCGGCGACGAAATCGCCCGACGGGGTGAAGAACAGAATCTCGGCGCCCTTCTTGTTGACGGGCAGATCCACCCGGATGCCGGTTGCCTCCTCGATGTCGTCCACCATGAACTCGAGGGTGTCCATCATGCCGTGCGGCTGGATGGCCAAGTGGTTGCCGAACCGGAAGCAGTTGGCCACCGGTTCGATGACCCAGTTCACGTAGAGCCCCAGCAGGCCCAGGAGCTCTCGCCCCATCATCGTGATCTCGGCCGTGTCGATCCCGTACG
>CAYMME010000102.1:5056-20596 GCA_964391465.1 uncultured Planctomycetales bacterium | reverse complement strand
GTTGGCACCGTTGGCGTTGTGCATGCCGCCGCCGAAGAGGGCGGCGGTGTTGTCGACGACCGCACAGTTGCGAATCATCGGACCGGCAGCATCGCAGAGAATCGCCCCGCCGAAGTCCGCGACCGAGCCGTTGCGAACCGTCAACCCGTCCACCACGGCCTCGTCGGTTTCACCGGTATGGAAGTGAACGCCCCGGCCGTCACCTTCGCAGTCAATGACGCAGGCGGTCGGATCGCCCGACGCCGACCGGACGGTGATGAGCCGCCCACCGAAGTCGAGGTTCTTGCTGCCCGCGCCGATGTAGAGCCCGTCCGCGACGAGCACAACGTCGTCGTCGACCGCAGCGTCGATCCCCTCCTGGATGGCGTTGAATGCAGTGCCCCACGTTGAGCCGTCACCCCCGTCGGGGGCGGCCGCATCCACGTGAAACGTGCTCTGCCCTCGGACTGCCACGCCGGAGGCCAAGACCGCAACCAGTGCAACACAACCGATTCGACGGATGAACATGATGCGTTCTCCTCGTATGCTTCCACACCCTGCGGGTGCCGGATGTCCGATCCCGTAGCAGCACGCGCCCGGGGCCGGGGGGCGACCCCGGGGCGTGCCTCGCACGACGCTCCCACGTCCGCCGCTACTGCGGCTTCCACCTCTGACAGCGAAAACCAGCCGCGAGCGCAACGCGGTTTTTCTCAGTTTTCCGCCGCTTTCCGTAAGCTCTTGATACGAAGTGGTTTAAGGCCTGGTCGGGGCTGCCGGCATCGCGGGACGCGCCGGGTGGTGTGGCCGGGTTGGTCGGCGCTCGCTACTTCACCGCATAGAGATGGTGCTTGGTGCGAAGGTAGATCGTGCCGTCGACCAGGGCAGGGGTGGCGGCGATCTCCTCGCCGAAGTCGTTGCGGGCCAGGATCTCGAGGGTCTCGGCGGCCTCGAAGACGACAACGACGCCGTTGCGTGAGGCAACGTAGAGCTTGCCGTCACCGGCTACGGGCGAGGTGTGGTATCTGCCGCGCGGGCCCAGCCGTCCCTGGAAGAGCGGGCTCCCGGTCCGGGCGTCGTAGCACGATGCGATGCCGCCGTCTTTGACCAGGTAGATTCGGTCCCGGTAGCACAGCGGCGACGGAACGTAGGGGAGTCCGCGGGTCTGCTTCCACACGACGTGCGTGTCGGTCGTGTCGCCGCGGCCGCCGGGGCGGATGGCCAGCAGGGCGTTGTCCGTGCGGGCGAACCAGTTCGATGCGGTTCTCCATTCCGCAGCGCTCACCCAGCCGTTCTTGTCCGCGTCAACTTCGTCGTAGTCCACGCGGGCCCTTCCTTCCGGCACTTCATCCTTGGTCAGTCGGCCGTCGCGGTTCGCGTCGTGCTGCTCGAGCGCCTTGTCGTATGGGGGGAGCAGCAGGCGCCTGCCCGGGTCGGCCCCGGGGCCCCAGGCGGCGATGTACAGCAGGCCGCCGCCGGTCGTGGGTGTGGTGCACATGTCGGCCGGAAGTCCGTGCATCGACCACCGCTCGGTCCCGTCGCCCAGGTCGTAGGCGGCCAGCTCTAGCGCTCCGGGGACGATCAACTCGGTCCCGGCTTCATGACTCCACACGATCGGCGTGCCGTAGCTGCGGCGGAACCGGGCTCGCCTGGTCCTCCACACTTCCCTGCCGGTGGCAGCGTCCACCGCCAGCAGGTACGAGCCCACGTCCTGGTCACATTTCAGAAACAGACGGCCATCAGACAGGATCGGCGAGACGCCGGAACCCCACCCCGTGATGGGTGTCGGCAGCGGTAGCGTCCACTGGACAAAGCCGTCGAAGTCGTAGCACAACAACCCGAATGAGCCGAAGTAGACGTACACGCGCTCGCCGTCGGTGGCGGGGGTCGAGGCTGCGGGACCGCCGGGGCCTTCATACGACTCCATTCGCTCCACCGGCGCGGTCCGCCGCCACCGTATCCGCCCATCGCGGCGATCCAGGCACACGGTCTCGAGCGTCTCGTCGGCGTAGCCGGTCAGAAAGATGTGCTGGTCCCAGATGCACGGCGACGACTGGCCCGCCGGCAGCGCAGCCTTCCAGGCGACGTTTTCAGTCGGGCCGAACTTGGTCGGGTACTGGCCGCTCTCGGCGACGCCTCGGCCGTTCGCCCCACGAAATCGCGGCCAGCGCGCTTCGTCGCCCACTGCGCTGCGTGCAACTGCCGCAATCGTCAGGCACAAAACCGCTTGTGTACTGCAATGCATCGAAGAATCCGAATGCGATGATTTCCGCACGTCCTGCGTGGAGGGTTTCACCCGCTTCACGTCCGGGTACCACTACACCCTACCCGTCTCTCCTGACGGCGTCGATGTGTTCTGCGCGGATCGGGTGACGCGGAATGCTCCGAACAAGGGACTACTTGGCGCTGCCGGCTCTACTCGGGATGGAGCGCCATTCGGTGGTGTCGCGCGGGTTCTGGTCGATCAGACCAACGGAGCCGAGGGCGCTGTTGAGCGTGACCGCGGCCTGGTCGCCGTTCTGCTTGAGGTCGGCGGCGGCGGCCCGGGTGGCGTCGATGTTTTCGCGGAAGGCCTTCCAGCGCCGGGCGGCCAGGTTCTTGTACTCACCCTTCTCGGCGAGGACGAAATCGGAGTCGACGGCCATCACCTCTGTGTAGCGAATCGAATAGTGCTTGACGCGCCGCGCGACCTCGGCCGCCGCGGTGGCATCGAGATCACCGGCGCGGGCGAGCAGCGTGTTCGAGATCTCCCGGTCCTGATCGAGAATCGACTCCGAGATCCGCACCCAGTCGTCGAACGGCAGGGCGTCGATTTCGTCGACGAGCTGCTGGTAGTCGGGCGACACATCGAGTCCGGCCCGAGCGTTGACCCGCCAGTGGAGCGTGCGTTGGAGCTTGCGGATGTGCAGGTCGGTCTCGTCAGCGAACTTCAGGCACGAGGCGCAGAAGAAGTTGTCCATCGCGTCCATCTTCTGGTAGTCGATCAGGTTGCCAAGCTGGGCGATGGTGTGGCTTTTCGTTCCCGCGAACGGGAAGAAGATCGCCCACCGCATGCGGCCCGGGCGCATGCGGGCGAGCAGGTCGATGGTCTCGTCCATCATGCCCCGCGTCTCGTAGGGCAAACCGAACATCAGGAAGGCCGATGTGTGCAACCCGTGCTCGTGACACAAGTCAAACGCGTCGACGATGGCCTCGTTGGTCATGTGACGCTCGAGCACCTTCTTGCGCAGTTCGTGCGAGCCGCTCTCGACGCCGAACTTGACGATCATGCAGGGCGCGTCGGACAGGGCCCGGGCCACCGGTTCGGTGAACGTCTGTACGTGGGCGTTCAGCACGAACGGAATGTCGATCCCCGCGTCGGTGTAGGCCTTGCAGAAGTCGATGCAGTACTGCTTGTTGAGCGTGAACAGGTCGTCGTCGAAGATGATCGTTTCGATGTAGGGGTGTCGCTTCTTGAGTTCCTTGATGTCGTTCAAGATGCGTGACGTTGCGTAGTGGCGCAGATAGGACCGGCGGCTGTGCCCGCCGTCCTGGATGTAGCGATCCGTGACCTCGTGATTGAAGCAGTAGGTGCAGCGGTAGGGGCAACCGCGGCTGGTGAGAATCGATTGCCAGCCGTTCTTGCGGCCGAGCATGTGCTCGAGCTCGAAGATCTCGTAGTCCTTCGGGGCCAGACTGTCCAGGTCGGGGTAGGGGGCGAGCGGATTGTGGATGTACGAGCCGTCCGACCGGCGGATGCAGAAGTTGGGCACGTCGTCGCAGGACTCGCCGGCCGCGATGCGGTCCACCAGTTCAGTGAACGTGTCGTCGCACTCGCCGACGCCGATGAAGTCCCAGAAACCGTCGGCCTTCACCTCTTCGGTGCACATGATCGTGTGTACACCGCCGATGCTCACCGGCAGGTCGGGCAGCGCCGCCTTGACCGCCTTGCCCAGGCGAAGGGCGTACTTGTACTGCTGGGTCATGACCGAGAAGCCGACCACGTCCGGGCGGAAGTCACGCACCCGCTCGACGATGACTTCGTCGGTCGGCACGTCGTAGAGAGCTTCGTTGATGTTGATGAGCCCCGTCTCGTGGCCGCGGCCCTTCAGGCAGCCGGACAGGGCGGCAATGCCGTGGTTGAACCCTTCCTCAGCGTTGAGGTTCGGGTAGATGAACAACACTCGCATGACGGCAGGGCTCCCCCCACGTCGGGTGACACGCGCGGTCAGAGCACGAGGGTTCTCCGGGTGCTCGTGCATACGTGAACGACCGCGCCGCTAGACAGGGCGGGACGATACCCGAAGTCCGCAACCGCTGTCAATCTTCTGGAGCATCCGGACTCGTTATCGGCGGCGTCGGTTGTGTCACGTCGGAGCCCGGTTGCGGCGCCGGCGCTCCATCGGCGGGGCGCCCTCCGATCGCCCGAAGATCATGCGCCCGGCCGACGTCTGGAGGACGGACGTAATGTTGATCGTTACTTCCTCGCCGATTTTCTCCCGGGCCGCTTCGGCCACGACCATGGTACCGTCCTCGAGGTAGCCCACGCCTTGTCCCGGCTCTTCTCCCGGCTTGATGATCTTGACCGACATCTGTTCGCCCGGCAGCACCACCGGTTTGAGGGCGTTGGCCAGATCGTTGATGTTGATCACGTCCACGCCCCGGAGCTGAGCGATCTTGTTGAGGTTGTAGTCGTTGGTGACGATCCGGCCGTCCAGTTCCTTGGTGAGGGTGACGAGCCGTTGGTCGACGGCTTCGCCGGGTTCGTCGTTCGTGGTCCGGCTGTCCATGATCTCCAATTCGATCTTGGTGCTCGCCTGCAGCTTGTTGAGCATGTCCAGCCCCCGTCGCCCGCGGTTGCGCCGGAGCTTGTCGGAACTGTCCGCGATGCCCTGCAACTCCCGGAGCACCATGCGCGGAATGACGAGCGGCGAGTCGATGATTCGCGTCTCGCAGATGTCGGCGATGCGCCCGTCAATGATGACTGACGTATCCAGCACGAGCGGGCGCGCCCCTTTGGTTTGCTTGGCGAACTCGACGTAGGGAATGATGAACCGGATGTCATCTTTGGTCTGGAGGATGAAGCTCACGGCCAGGTAGCAGAACGCGACGCCCAGCGCAAGCGTCATCGGCTGCAGCCACGGGTAGTCTTCCGGCGTCTTTCCCCGAATGCGGACGAGCAAGTCGATCATCATCCACGCGCCGCCGGTGACGACCATGCCGACGAGCACGCCGAAGAAGACGCCGGAGATGGCGGTCAGGGACTTGCGCGGAATGAGCATGTCGACGGCGACGATGACTAATGACAAGCCGAAAGCCACCAGCGTGGCCACAAAGGACGATCCCCATAGGGTCTTGGCTTCCTCGAGAGGAACGAGAACCACAGACAGGACGCAGGCGATGAAGATGGCTCGCAGAATGAAAAGTAGCATGGGGCAACTCCGGCGAAAGTAATCACGACCGTATGATTTGCGTCAACGCCGCCCACCGGCGGTCACAACTCTCAGGTGAAACGCCAGTTTCAGTATAGTGGCCCGTGCCTTGTCCGCCAAGTCGAGCCCTCGGGCCGGAGAAGCGCGGAAGCGCACGACGGCACGAAACGCGGGCTGGTGCATACCGCATCGCTCGCCAGGTTCTGCACGGTCGAGACGCGGGTTGACGACACGGACGTCGAAGTCGAGTCAGTGGGCCACGGGGGTCCCGAGATGCGGGGCCAACTCCTCGGCCTTCTCGGTCATGAGCTTCTTGGTCTTGGCCTCGAGGTTCAATCGCAGCAGCGGCTCGGTGTTGCTCTTGCGGACGTTGAACCACCAGTCCTTGTACTGAACCGTGATGCCGTCGAGGAAGTCGATTTCGGCCCCGGCGTACAACTCCGCGAGTTGTTCGATTGCCTCGTCCTTGTTCTCGCACTCGAAGTTCTGCTCACCCGTGGCGTACCAGCGTTTGAGCGGCTTGATGAGGCTGCTCATCGGACCGCTCGTCGCCGAGAGCACGTTCAGCGCGTGGCCGAAAGCGAGGAAGCCGGAGTCGCAGTACCAGTTGTCCCGGAAGTAGAAATGTCCGGACAGCTCTCCGGCGAATACGCCGTCCTCATCGGCCATGGCCTTCTTCATATATGCATGGCCGACGCGCTGTCGCACCGGCTTGCCGCCGGCTCGCTCGATCTCCTCCGCGACCACGCGGCTGCTGCGGAGGTCATAGACCACGGCGGCTCCGGGCACCTCCCGGAGAAACTCGCCGGCCAGCAGGGCGGTGAGCATGTCGCAACGAATGATCTGGGCTTTCTCATCGATGAACATGCACCGGTCGGCGTCGCCGTCGAAGCACGTTCCGAGATCGGCTCCCGTACGCTTGACCTCGGCCTGGAGCTGACGGAGGTTGTCGTCGACCAGTGGATTCGGGTCGTGCACGAACTCGCCGTCATGCTCCATGTTGAGCGTGATCAGCTCGAGATTGTCGACCCCGTCGAAGAGGATCGGCAGCCACTTTCCGGCCATGCCGTTCGACGCGTCGACCACGACCTTCAGCGGCCGTGACAGCCGAAGGGGGGAGCGGATGAAGTCCCGGTACGCGTCGGAGAGGTCCGCAGTGTCGAGCGGGCCCTCGGTGGCCGTGTCGTGCCGGTTCATATTCTCGGCGATGCGCCGAATCTCGGGCAGTCCGGTGTCGGCCCCGATCGGCTTGCCCTTCTGGCCGGCAACCTTGAAGCCGTTGTACTGGGGAGGGTTGTGGCTGGCCGTGACCTGCACGCCGCCGCACGTCTTCAGATGGTTGATTGCGAAGTACACCTGCGAGGTGTCCACCATGCCGATGTCGATCACGCCGGCGCCGGTCGAGCGAGCGCCCTCGATGAAGGCGGCGGCGAGGGACGGCGAGCTCTTGCGCATGTCGCGCCCGACGGCCAGACGATTGGCACCGCTCTCGGCGCGGTCGAAGCCGCGCAACAACGAGCGGAGGAACTGGGCCGTCGCATGACCGAGTCGCCAGGCGATCTCCTCGTTGAGCGGTTCGGGATAGGTGCCGCGGACATCGTACGCCTTGACCAGTGTTGCCAGATCCGACATCGGGTTTACCTCCGCGCGTACGCCGTCGCCCGCGGTCTCGTCGCCGACGGAGACGGCCTGACTCTTCTCATCATCGTTGAACCGGCAGCCGGGGCATCTGGCGAAGCCCGCGCGTCGCCGGCCGATGCAGACGGCATCGGAGATCGCGATATGTTCTTCGCCGGGACAGAAGCGGAAGTAGGCGCCGACCTCCTGCCGGCCATCGTTCGCATTCCCTGCCATCGTCATTGCCGGGGATCATAGCAACCGGCGACGGGCCGGGCAATCACCAATCGGCTCAATATCGCTTGTGCGATGGGCGACACCGCTGCCCGAGGGCCCTCGCCGCTCAATGCGTGGCGCGGCGCTTGGTGACGCCGACCGTAGTCTCCGGGCCGGTGACGCCGAACGTATTGACCACGCGGAGCCTGAGGCGGTTCGCGGCTTCCTCGAGCTTCCAGGAGAACCCGGATGTGACCGACTTCCACCCGGCATCGTCGACGGCGGCCTCGAAGCGGGCCAGATTCGGGGTCTGGGTATCGAGGTTGACGACCAGCGTGTCGGCATCCTGCTGCTGAAGGTCAACCGCGACCTGGTTGAGCGTCCAGTAGAAATCGGCGGCGCGGTTCGAGAGCATGCTGTACTCAGGGTAGGTCGGGTCATCGGCGCTGTCCGTCCACCAGAGATAGCCGTCCCAGCGGTATTGCTCGGCGCCGTGTTCAATCTCGGCGGGGGCGGGTTGCGACAGGTGGTTGTTGCGGAGCGGAACACCGAAGCGCACGAACAGGTGCATCCAGTGCTTGTCCAGCGTCCATGGCTCCTTGAGGTCGCGGTAGGGCACGGCTTGGACCGGGCGACCGTCCAGGAAAGCATGATGCGCCTCGAGCGAATTGATCCACTTTCCGTCGGCCTGGTAGGCGAAGCCGACCGGGTAGCCGTTCGGCCCCGGCCCTGGCCCCGGATCCTGGATGATCCACTTGCCGAGCTGGTTCGACCAGATCTCAGTGATGCAGTGGTGGTCGATGATGACGGAACGCGTGTTGAACCCGACCGCGGCTCCGCACTGGCTGTAGGTGCAGGAGTAGTGCGTGCACATACCCAGAGACAGATCCTGGCTGGCCATCTCCAGCAGCTCCAACGCATCCCAGGGCGGGATGTACTGATACCGGCCACGCTTCCAGCCGTTCTTCCACTGCTGGCTAACCCACTTGCGAAGGACGTGCTGCTGCGTGACCTCGTCGCCGACGCGGTAGATCACGTCGGACAGGTTGTACTTCTCACGCAGGTGGCGAACGCGGGGTGTGTCGGACTCCGAAGTGAAGGGGTACGAGCTTCGGAGGATGGTCGGGTTGTCGTAGGTGTCGACGGTCAGACCGTCGCGTTTCGGGCGGTCGACGTCGGCTTCCAACTCGAGACGGACCGCACGGATGACCGGCGTGTGGTTCGACGCGGTTGTGCCAAGCGTGGCCCGCCACTGCACGTAGCGGTGCGGTCCGCCGTGCGACGGCGACGCCGACCCTCCCGGCTCGACCGTGTGCCAGTTGGTCCACGTGCGTCCCGTCACCGTGGGCGTCGTGCCGAAACGCAGTTCGTAGCGGATCTCGGTTCCTTCGGGCGTCTCTTGTTGCGTGCGCAGCGCCGCCCGCTTGATCACGACGCGGGGGCGGATCCGGGGGTCCTGCGGGTGGACGGCAGGGTCAATGACTGCACTGGTGACCGTTCCCGTCGGCGGGTGGCCGTACATTCGCAGTCGCACGATGTACTCGCCGGACCAGTCTCCGTTGGGGCCGAGTGCGTCGGGCTTGAAGACCTTGCCCCCATCGAAGCTGCGGGCGCTCTTGCCGGCGTGGCTGAAGGTGTCGACTTGCAGCCCACCGGCGCCGCCGATGAGGACCTCGTTCGTTCCTGCCCTCAGTTCCTCTGCCGCGATGTCGTGTCGCGCCCAGCCCCCCGTGAGCATCCGCGGCTCATTATGAACATAGGGCCGCCGTCGGCCGCTTACGCCGATCGTCGTCGGATGCTTGTCCTTGTGCGTGTAGCTCTGGTAGAGCAGGAGCAACGCTCGTTCGAAGCCGGGAATGGGGATGTCGAACTGCACGCGGGCGAAGTCGTCCTTGCCGAACGTGTCGAAGCACTTCGGAGTCACGCCGGTCTCGTTGGTGATCAGGTACGACCGGGCGAGCCGCACGCCGGCCGGATCCCGGTCAACGGCGATGAACCGATCACGCGTGGCGGCCTCGAACGCGTCGAACCGGGTGTGCTCGATGGTGATGGTCTCGGCATCGCCGAAGACGCTGCTTGCCGAAACCGTGAGCAGGAGAACCAGGGGACCCCAGAGTTTCATCTTCGTGCCCTCGCTGTCCGTGTGCGTCGACTCCGACCGGAACGCTATTATGGCTCGCGCACGCATTGCTCTCAAGGGATCGCCTGTTCCGCCGTGCACGGGCGTTCTGGACAGCCGTGCCCGGCTTGCGCGACCCCGGGGCAGCGGATTCGCTACGCCGAGAGGGAGACCGACTACTGCCCCGTCTGCCAGACCGGCGGCCGAGTTCTGGCCGACCGGTCGCTCTCCCGACTGCTCGAGAGCGATTGGCGGCGGTCGATTCCACCGCCGGAACCCCAATAGCCGGTCGTTTTTTGACGGAATCGATGCTTGACTCTCGCACCATGGCCAGATAATATTCCATGTAGGCGTGCATCTCAGCCAACGTTCGTGCCGGCGGACGCAACTCCAAGTCAACGAACCGCGTCCTCGGCGGACCGTGAAACGGTGTATGCAGTATGCTCGGAGTGCCAAGACTGACGGGTGAGCGGGTGCACCGCGGTGTGTCGCTGGTGCGTCAGAAAGGCCGGCTCTCCCGATTGCGATTTCGGTTTTGGTGTTTCCATTTCTCTGGTCAAGGAGGACGTACAGCTCGGAGAGCGTGAGCCAATTCAACGCAGTTGGAGTTGGGGAGGAAGTCTTTTGTGAAGCCCTGATCGGGCTTCTGCCGAGTAGCTGCGGCGTGTCCGTGGGTGTACTCGGCAACACAAGGACGAGACGCACGAGTGCGAGCGGCTGCTACGCTGGTGCTGTGTCGCACTCGTGCGGCTACGTCCGACGAGTGTGTCGTACGTTGAGGGTGCGCCCGCCGGATTGCCGTGGCCGGATGCTCCCTAGGGTGAGAACACTGCATGCATGATCGTGAGCCTCAAGACGAGTATCGCCGGGTGCGAGAGCTCCTGACGTTGACCAGTAGGGTTGTGGACGAGCCGCCGAACGGGGACCTGGACGGCTGGCTGGTGGATTTGCGGGACAACTTCGCACACCTGCGGGCGCATCTGTACATGCACATCGCGATGGAGGAGCACTCCGGGTTCCTTCAGCCCGTGACCGACCGGCGCCCGACGCTCAGCGCCAACGTCGAGCAGCTCAGAGAGAAGCACCGAGCGCAGCTCGCTCTCGCCGATCGAATCCACGCCGACTTGGGCTGTTTGCTCGAGGACGGCCGGACGAGCCTGGAAGACTGTCGGCACCGCATTCATCAGCTCATCTCCGCGATTCGAGATGAGGCGCGAGCCAAGGCGATGCTGATCAGCTCGGCCTTCTGCTTCGATTTGGGTGGTGAGGGTTAGGCGAGCAGCACCAACCCACGCTTGAAAACTCACTGCGATCTCAGGGCCCTTGGTCTTGATCGCCGGCGCCGCGACTGAATTGGAACGCGTAGAGACTGGCGGTCGTCATCTCGATGCGCATCTTCGTGGGTTTCCCTTTGAGGGATGAGAGATCGCTTCCCGTTTTCCAATGGACGACCGCACGGACGTGATCACCGGTCATCGGGACGCAGTCGCGTGTTGATCGGCCATCCACTGGCTCGCCCGTTTCGTTCGAGAGTCCAACGCGCAGGCCTCCGCCCGGCCGCACGTGTGCGTTGAGGATGAGGGCGTCTCCCGCGAAGATCAGCGGAGGTGTGACGAAAGATCCGCCGGCCTCACCCGCATCGGCCGACACGAATCCGTCCATGCGCGAGATCACGCGGCTGTAGACGCGACTGAATCCGGGTTCGTTCCGCCGGTCGAACTCCACCTCGTCGTGGCGCATCGCGCTGCCGCCGAAGTACTGCCACAGTTCGTCGCCTCTGCGAACCAGGCCCTGACCCATGTAGAGCGAGCCGCTGTCGAACGCGCCTTTCGCGCCTAGCGGAATGAAGGGGACGCGCTCGGGCCGGGTCCAGTGGACACCGTCGCGACTGACGGCCAAGCGGATGTCGAGCGTCTGCGGCTTGTGCTGGAAGAGGCTGGGGAACATCAGGTAGACGTTGGCGGCGTACGGGTACTTCATCACCGCGCAGTTGTAGAGGTCGCTGCTTTCGGGGTCGCGTTCATCCGTCTGGAGGACCAGCTTCAGCTTGTCGAAGCGACGGAAATCACGACTCGCCGATCGTCCCAACGACCGTCCGCGGCCGCCGACCCGGCCGTACAAGACGTACTGGTTCGACGAAGCGTCCCAGAAGGCGGAGTACTGGCTGTCGGCGAACACGGGGCAGATCGGTTCGTCGTATCGCGTCCAACGCAGGCCGTCGGCCGAGTGCATCCCGGTGATCCGGTGCGGCCGCTTGAACGCCGACCACAGGCCCTGGGAAACGGCCTTGTACCGCGCTTCGGGCGGCGCCGTCGGGTCCTTGAAGACGCCCGTCCCGTGCACGCGCGAGTGGCCGTTCTTCGGACCGATCAATCGGAACAGAATGTTGTTCTCGCGGCTGCCCTTGTAGTCGAACAACCCGAGATTGGGCTTCCGCCAACGGATGCCGTCGTCGGACTCGGCGTAGCAGAAGGCCGTGTCGTCCCCGGTGAACCAGCCGTCTGCGTCGTAGCACTCGTACCACATGCGGAGGGTGCCGGCGTCCTCCATTACTGAGAACCAGTTGAGCGTGACGCTTTCCCACGGGCGGTCGCGTTTGAGATTCTGCTCGCCGGTCTTCCGGGGCGAGTGGACCTTGAGCGTGATGTTCTCGGAGGTGTCGAAGTACAGGTCGTCTATGAGGAGTTGCTTGTCACTACCCACCGCGAGCGGCTTCGCGCGTGCGTCGGGGCGGGGCTGCTCCGAGGCGGTGACGACACTCGCCGCCAGCAGCAGGACTCCAGCAACCTGGCGTGGCATTGGTTTCACAGGAGGGCTTCCCACACGCCGCGCATCGGGCCTGGGAGTCACTGACTACTTGAAAACAAGCACACCGAAATAGTCGGGCTGGTGGAAGCTCGGCTTTGGCAGGTCCACCACGGACCAGGTCAGCCAGTGTGGGTGCGATGTCTCGTCGGCGCACTTATAGAGGTTGGCTCGCCACACCACGCCTGGGGCCGGCTGCTCGACCTTGAAGTGCTTCGCGATGATGTCCAGGGGAAGACGGTACTCGACCGCCCAGACCGTCGGCTCCGTGATCTCCGGCTCGGTGATCTTCTCCGGCAGCGTGCGGGCGACCTCGATCCGGTCGCAGTCGGCCGGGGCGACGCTTCCGTTCTTGTTGTCGGGCGTGTGCACGCCGAACAGCAGCGTATTGCCGCAGTTCATCTCCAGGTTCATGTACCCGGCCGAGCGGTCGGCGCCCGGTGTGAAGAAGAACTCCACGCAACTGTCCTCCCAGACGCGACCGTGATGCTCCCGGGCGATCGCCCGGACGTAGCGGTCCTCCACGCGGAAGATGACGTAGATGTTCGCGTCGTCGTAGAGCAGCTTGGCCTGGGTCTTCGGTCGGTGCTCCGGTTCGTCGCCCATGTGGTCGGCGATGGTCACGGGCTCGACATCTCGCCACGCCGCCTTGTTCCAGTCGGCGTCCATCGTCATCGGGCCGGCCGCGCGTTGGACGGCGTAGGTCTTGTACAGCTCTCGCCTGGCATCACGTGATTGTTGGCTCATCGAAGCGCACCCGTTCGTTAGTGCAAATAGGATTCCCAGACCGCCCACCGCAAGGAGTGGCTTGTGGTGGTTGACCGAGCTCGGTGTTGGTGTGAATGCTGTCATCATCTGGCCGCCTGTTGTTGCGGTATCTGCTTGACCAGTCGGTGGACCTCGCCCACCACACGTTCCTCGACATCCGGGGCCCAGATGGTGTGCATGCCGTAGACCATCATCGAGGAGGCGCCTTCGTAGCCGCCTTCCTTCAGTACGCGGGCCGAAGGGATGTAGGCCATCACGTCGTTGGCGTAGCCGGCCACCCAGACCGATTCACCGAGCTCCTTCTTGAGCCGCAAAGCAATGTCGACGACTACCTCGCCGCCCAGAGCGATCAGAAGCTGCTTCCCGCCGAGCTTCCAGACCTGCACCGGGCACGGGTACTCCGTGATGAACGGCTCGCCCTTATCGAGCATGGCCAAGTGCCGCCGGGCCCATCGTTTCTCATACGCGTGCCCCTTCTCGACCTTCTTCGTGAGGGCCTCACGTGTGGGCGGCTTGTCGAAGGTCAGATCGCGTTCAGCGAAGCGCATCTGCACGGTAGCTGCCAGCGGCTTGGCCGGCCGGCTCAGCACCGCGTCGACGGCGTCGGCCAGTTGCCGCCCGTAATCCTGCGCCAACTCGACCTTGCGTCGGGGCAGGGGGTTCTGATCGGCCCCGCAACCCGAGAAGAACATCGCGGTGGTTCCTTCGTGCCGTTGCTCCAAGGCCGCCTGGGCGAAACCCGCGTAGTCGCCACACCACTGGTAGAAGCTCAGCGTCGTGTTGTGGCACGCGTACCCGAACACCACAGCCAGTAGCTTGCCGTCGGGGCGTTCCACGCGCAGCACGGGTACGGCGTGATCGACGGGACCGCGGAGCTTGCCCTCCTTGCGAAGCTTGGGAACGTCTTTCGCCGGATTCTCGCGCCGATTGACGGCGAACCCACACGTGCCCTGATCGGCCGACACCGTGGCCGGGGCCAGGCGGGCGAACGCCTGCTGCACCGTGTCGACCATGGTCTGCTCGAGCTTCGCCGAGTAGCTCTCGATCTGGGCGATACGCTGCTCGTCGAGTGGATAAATGTCGTACAGCGAGTCGCGCAGCACCGGTCCGCAGTGCGTGTGCGTGCTCGTGAGCATGATCGCCTCGCGCTTCAGACCTAGCTTGTCCTTCAACGCCTCGCACACCGGCACGCTCATGCTCCGTGGCAGGCCGAGCAAGTCGGTGGTCACCACAACGGCCCGATGTCCGTCGGCGTCTTCCAGCGCCAGGGCTTTGAGCCACAGATCCTGCAAAGTGCTCTCGGCCGGCTTGTTCCGTCCGCCGTACCCAGCCATCCACACGGGCTCGGTCGGCGTGATCTTGGCCTTCGCGACACCGGCCTTCCAGCCGCCGGCTTCGGCCGGCTCCGGTACGGCGTTCATGCCGAAAGCGGCGATCAGGACAATGCTGCACAGTGCGACGCGACGTGGGAATCTTGTATGCATACGAACGGGTCCTCGTCGGGGGCTCACAGCAACAGGGGGCGCCGGACATCGAACCGCCGCAACCCCTCCTCACGGGCGACAGTATACGCCTGGTCCAGCTCATTGGCGACCAGGCCGCGGTTGATTTCGGGGTACCGATCGGCGCGGTGCTCCGGCCGGTATTGGGCCATGATGTTGATGTAGGTGTCGGGCGACAGCTCGCCGGCCAGGAACCTCGCGATGCTACGAAGGTCGTCGACACACCCGGGCATGACAAGGTGCCGGATCAACACGCCGCGCATCGCTACACCGTCCGAGCCGATCTGCAGCGACCCGACCTGGCGGTGCATCTCGCGGACGGCGCTGCGGGCGACTTCGGGGTAGTCCTTGGCCTCGAGGTAACGCTTGGACAGCCCCGGTGACCAGAACTTGAAACCCGGCATGTAGATGTCGACCACCCCGTCGAGCAACTCGAGGCTCCGGGGCGAATCGTAGGCGCTCGTGTTGTAGACGATCGGCAGCCGCAGCCCCGCCTCCACCGCAGGCACCAAGGCCTCGAAGACCTGCGGCACCACGTGCTCGGGCGTGACGAAGTTGATGTTGTGGCAACCGCACGCCTGCAGGTCGAGCATCATGTTCGCGAGCTGCTCGGCGGAAACCTCGACGCCCTCGTGGGCTTGGGAGATGTCGTGGTTCTGGCAGAACACGCAGCGCAGGTTGCACGCCGAGAAGAAGATCGTGCCCGAGCCGCGCGTGCCGCGGAGGCAGTCCTCCTCACCCATGTGCGGGAAGGACGAGGAGACCCGGGCGCGGCGCCCCGTGCGGCAGATGCTCGACGCGTCGGCGAGGCGATCGACCTCGCAATCACGGGGACACACGGTGCAGGAGCGAAGATCCGTGACGGCTAACGCCGCACGACGCCGCAACTCGCCGCTGCGATGCAGTGCGAGGTAGGCGGGCTCGATGGCGGTTGTGCATGCCGCGCGCTCTTGCGCCCGACGGGTGATCTTGCCCACGCCCGATCCCTCCGAGAAGTACACTGGATGGTACCATCCGGACCGCGTCTCGACCATGCGCACACAAGCCCGCCTGATCCGAACCGCGCCCCAAAAAAAGCCGCCCGCCCCCCCCCCCCCGTAAACCAACAACCAACCCCCCCCCCCCC
>CAYMME010000102.1:0-5046 GCA_964391465.1 uncultured Planctomycetales bacterium | reverse complement strand
GAACCTCCGGCACCGCGTCTCCACCATGCCCACACACGCCCGCCTCACCCCACCCGCCCCCTTCTGGACGCGGCCGGCCGCTCCGCCTCGGTCCTCCAAGTCGCAGCCCACGCAGCCGGTACCGGTATCGGCCGCTTCCTTACGGGCGCGGTTCGGATTGGCTGGACGCGGTCGCGCTAGGCGGGCGTCGCGTTCCGAGCTACAACCTGCACCTCGGCGCAGAGCGAGGGCAGCCGCGCTCCGACGAGACGGTTGAGCCGCCACCACCATCGGTAAGATTCGAGCGGAGCGAGCGGGCCACCGGAGATGATGCGGAATCCTCTGGCTTCCAGGTTGGTCAGACCGGTCGACGTGCGAACCACGTTAACGAACTTGCGGCACGTGAACGTGTGCGCATGGCTGCGCGTCACACCAAGCCACCGCTCCAGCAGGACGTTGGCTTGCCTCCGACACGCGGCAATCCCCGGCGGGAAGATCGGGACCCCGACGAGCAGCATGCCGCCCTTGTCCAGGACCCGGGCCAACTCCTGCAGCACGGCGCCAGGATGGGACAGGTGCTCAATGACCTGCTCGCAGATGACAACGTCGAAACATGCGGGTGCGAATGGCAGGCCGTCTTCGACATTCGCTCTGACGAGCGTCCACGCCTCACACTCGCGGACCAGTTCCAAACGCTTGTCGCTGATGTCCAGGCCTGTGTACCGGATCTCGATTCCGTCGACGTGCTTCTCGATATACCGACGAGATCGCCCGCTGCCCACACCGACGTCGAGAAGGCGCAACGGCCGCACGCGTTCCGCAACTCGCTCGCGCAGAAACTGGCCGATCGTCTCGCCAAGGGCATCGTACCGCGCCAGCCGCAAGCGATACGCCCGGTGATCCTCTTCCACACCGAATGCGATGGTCTTGGCCATGGCCTCTTCAGTCAACGGCGAACTCGAAGAGATCGTCATGAGGGCCCTGGACGCGATCCGCAGAGGTCGATCATGACGGTGCTGATCGCCTCTACTCTCTCTCGGCCGCGTTGTTGACGAGGACTCGCAAGCGAGCGGCCTCGGTGACGGGCTTTCCGGCGGCGATGTCTTTCTCGGTGATGACCGCCATCAGGATCTCCTTGGCCTTGCGGCGCTCGCGGTCGTAGACGATGTAGAGCCGACCGTCGGGTGCCTCGACGCCGTCGGGATAGGAAACGTCCTTGCGCTCATCGAGCAGCAGATGACCGTACCAGGTCTTGCCGTCGTTGTCGGAGAGCGATGCGGTCAGGTGCGAGCGGCCGGTGAACTTGTAGTGATTGACCAGGAGCAGCTTGCCCGAGCGCAGTCGCCGGATGAAGAATCGTGCGCTGGGTCCGGCGATTCCGGAGTTCTTGCCGACGGTCCACGTCTTGCCGCGGTCGTGGGAAACACTCTCACCGATGCCGTAGGCCGTGCGGACGAGCACCCACCAGCTCTTGTCGTTACGTTCGATGAGCATGTGCTCGTCGAACGTGCGTTTCGGGACATCGGGACCGGGGACGAAGGCGAAGGTCTTGCCGGCATCGGCCGTCAGATACAGATTCGAGAAGCGTTGGGCGTCCATATCCTTGCGGAACGGCTTGCGGTTCCAGACGGCGATGGGGAAGGCCCACTCGCCCGTCGAGAGGACGGTCGGTTTGTCCATCATGATGCCGTTGGCGATCCGACGTGGCCGGCTCCACGTGGGATCCGCATCTCCGGAGTTTTCGGTGGTGATGGCCCATGTTCCGGAACGCCCGTCCCACCAGGTATCGCTCTGCGCCCAGCAGAGCCACAGTCGTCCCGTCGGGTCGTGCCAGAGGCAGGGATCGTACGCGCGTACCGGCCCCGGCGGATCGATGACCACCTTCGGGCCCGACCAGGTCTTGCCGTCGTCGCCGCTGGTGACCAGGACGACGTAGTTCTCTTCGCCCTCACCCTTGCCACCGGAATACCACAACACCCAGAGCCGCCCGTTCGCCGCCCGTTCGATGCCGGGAATCCCCTGCCATTGCCGCGAAGCGTCGGCATACTTGTCGTCCGGATTGAGTTGAGGCGTCGGCGCGACCAGCGATGCGTCATCCGAACCGAAGGCACACGCACATAAGACGCCGACAAGCAGCGAGCCATTCTGAAGCAGACGCAATTCTGTTCTCCTTTGTGAAGGTGGGGTCAGAGCGCCGTTAGTCATTAGTGGCGTCATGGTCACTCGGAGCCCGGATGACGCATCCATCGAAACCGTGGTCAGCTCTTCTTGTCGAAGCTCGGTACCCTGAGCTGCTCGCCGTCCTTCAGCGACGATTGGTGTGCGACGATGCCGGGCGCGGTCATGGCCAGCGACTCGTAGATGTCGATGGCCGGTTCGCGATCCTCGACGAGCGCTCGCACGAATTCGTGCGTGATGAACGTGTGCGACCCGCCGTGGCCGCTGTCGTGCCGCATCGGCTCCGGCAGACGCTCGAAGAACTTGGGCACCTGTTTCCACTTCGGGGCGTTGTCGCCGATGACCCGGAACGGCTGGCCCGAACCGGGCATGTAGTACGCCAGCTTCGTGCCGAACCATTGAGCCCGCTCCCCGTGAGCCTTGCCCACCTGGAAGATCACATTGCAGCGGCACATGTTGTTGCGGTCGGTCTTGCCGAGGCCCACCTGTGCGCAGAACGGGTTCTTGTATGCGTTGTCCGGATAGAACGAGTCACCAGGGTTGACCCACCCGAGGCAGGAGATCTGGATCAGTCGCTCGCCGGTCACGCCCGTGAGAAAGCCGGTCGAATGGGTGGGGTAGTGCATCGGCGGGAACCCGTAGCGCCACGTCGGCTTGCCCTTGTAGATGTGGAACCGAGCCCGGTCGCCGGGGGTGCGCGGGTGATAGTACTCGACTTCACTGTAGTAGATCGTGCCGAACTTCCCTTCGCGGAAGAGGTCGCGAGCCGCGATCGTGTGATAGCGGTAGTAGCTCGTCTCCGCCATCATGTACTTCAGCCCGGTGCGTTCCTTGGTGTCCTTGAGCTGCTGGCACTCCTCGAGCGTCATCGCCGCGGGCACCGCGCAGATGCAGTGCTTCCCCGCGTTCAGTACGGCCTGAACGTGTCGGGCATGATCGGGAGCCCCGGTGAACACGGCCACTCCGTCGATGTTCTTGTCGAGGATGAGCTTCTCCAACGACTCGTGTGATTTGGCGCACTTGTACACCTTCATCAACCGGTCGCGGCGGTCCGTGCGCAGGTCGCTGACGGCCTCGACGATGCAGTCGGGTTGCTCGTGCCATTGAAACGAGGCGCCGAATCCACCCCCGACAATGCCCATGCGGATCTTCTTGCCCGATGCCGGCGCCGCTTGACCGGACGGCGCGTCGGATTGGGAAAGCCCCGCCGCCACCACCGCTGCCGACGCCTTCCCTACAAACTGCCGTCGCGACAGCTCACTGTCCCGTGTGCTCATGACTGCCTCCTGTGGTTGGCTGGCTGGTTCCCCGCGCCGTCGAGTCGCGCGGAATCGCCATTCTCGCGGCAGGGGGGCGGCGTGGTCAAGCTGCGACGGAACAGGGAGAGAAGCGTGTGAGGGGGAGGTGCTCGATCAGTCGCTGCGATTCAGCAGAATGACGGAGATGTCGTAGTCGTGGCGGCCGTCCTTGGCGAATGCCTCGAGCTCGGACCGAGCTTGACTCAGCATGGCTCCGGCCGCTTGTCCGAATCCGTCGCAGAGGCTCTCGATGAAGCGCTCGGGGCCAAACGCCTGGCCGGTCATGTCCGTCACCTGGGTGACACCGGGCGTGAACAGTGCGATCGTTTCGCCCGGCTTGAGCGTGAATTCCGTCGAGGCGTATGGCACGTCCGGCGTTTCGCCCAACTCCGGAGTCGGCGCTTCAATCAGGAGGCGAGGCTCTCCCTGGGCCGACACGACCAAAGCTCCCATTTCGCCTGCGTGGGCGTAGGACACGGCGCCCGTTGAGGCAGTGAAGACCATGGTCCAACACTTGACGCGTTCGGATCGTCGACCGGATGTCAACAGCCAGTTCGTCTGTCGCAGCAGGCTATGCGCCGTGTTGCCCCGTAGTGCGGCGAGACGAAAGGCCGCCCGCAACTGCGCGACGACCGAGGCCGACAGCGCCCCCGGGGCATTGCAGCTCGCCATGAGGACCGCGCCGCGGCCGTCAGGGAGCTTCACGAAATCGTAGAAGTCGCCGCAACTGGTGTCGCCGGGACGTGCGTAGACCGCCAGATGCACATTCTCCCAGTCCGGCATCGACTGCGGCTGAAGGTGGGCCTGGATGTCGTGGGCAATGGTGATCTCCGTGACCCCTCGCTGCTCGTGGCGGCGGGCCAAGTCGTGCATGATCGCCTCGAGTTGCACTGCGACCTGGGCCGCCATCGCCGAGAGCAGATCGAGATGCAGAACTTCGTACGGCTTGGCGCGTTTTCCGCGATCCACGTAGACTGCACCGAGATGTCCGGCCGGCGTGATCAGCGGCGCCGCCATTGCGGACCCGATCTCCTTGTCGTAGGTCCGCGGCAGGCACACCCGCTGGCCGCGCTCCAGGCAGCGGTATGTCAGCTCCCCCGTGAGTTTCGGCGGCTGCCCGGGCTCGCCCGAGGCGCGGCGCCCCTCCTGGAACTCGAGATCGCCACGCTGCTCGCGCCGAACCCCCATCCACGCGCAGCGCCCGCCGAACGTCTGCAGCAGCTCTGTCAACGTCATGTCCATGAGGTCGCGGATGGTCTCGCACTCCATCAGCGTGCGTGTGTACGTGCTCACGCGATGCAGAAACGGCACGGACAAGGACACCGACTGGCCGTGTTTCTTGACCTGTGCCCCCGCCGGAAGCTTGCGTCTGCGAACCTCGGCCACCGACTCGCGACGTGCCGCGCGCTGGAATTCGGAAATCCCCGTCTCCAAATCCAGATACACCTTCAGGAGGTAGTCTTCGACGACCAGCTCATCGCCGTTGTGAACCTGTCGCCGACCCGTCAGCGGGTTCCCGTTGAGTCGGGTGACGTGATCGTCGTCGAGATGCTGAACCGACCAGCCGCTCGCGTTGTCGGGCTGGAACACC
>CAYMME010000101.1:0-20612 GCA_964391465.1 uncultured Planctomycetales bacterium | reverse complement strand
GGTTCGGGCGCATGGGCGGCGTGGTCGATCTGGCGCTCGACGCCGCAGGCGATATCCAGCTCGAGCACGAGTCGGAGGTCGGGCTGGCGAAGCAGTTGCTGCACCTGCCCGACGTGATCGCCAAAGTGGCCGAGGAGCTGACGCCGCATCTGCTGTGCGGTTACCTGTACGATCTGGCGCGGGCGTTCAGCGCGTTCTATCGCGACTGCAAGGTGCTCGAAGCCGAGACGCCGCCGCTGCGCAACTCACGCCTTCGCCTGTGCGACCTGACGGCCCGGGCCCTCAAGCTCGGACTCGGGCTGCTGGGCATTCAGACGGTTGAGAGAATGTGAGCGCAACCCGGCCTCGGAATGGCAATCTCAAATCTGAGATCTCGAATTCGGGTTGCGAATTGGGAACTGGAAGTGCATGGGCAACAAGCGCCACGCGGGCGCCTCACCTCTTCTCGGCACTGTAGGGAAGTACGAAGACCGGAACTGGACTACTCCCCTGCCCCTGACGCGCCGCGTCTCCCGCCCTTGAGAAGGCGGGAGACACATGCCGCTCGATCGTGATAAACTGTGTGCATGTCCTCCGTCTTTCGCATCCGAGGAGCCACGGAATGTCCAGATCATTGTTGAGCATTGCCGCCATGGCGATCCTGCTGGGCGGGACGATCCTCGCGTACGCGGCGGATGATGCGCCGGTCGTCACGGCCGAGGATCTGCGTGTGCTGAAGAAGTCGGCCCCCAGGCAACAGCACCTGGAGGCGCAGAAAATCCTTGCCCGTCTCGACGCCCAACCGGAGGGTTCGGTTCCGGGGATCCTTGCATTCCTTCGCGAGGCACTCGTAGAGCAGGACAGCGACGAAGCGCAGCTCGCGCACTCCACCGGATGGACACTGTATCGCAAGCTGTGCGGCGTCCTCGGTCGGTTCGGGAGCGAGGGAGTCCTGGACGTGCTCGTGGATTGCATGACGCATCCGAATCCGCACCTATGGAAGTACGCGCGCCATTTTGCGGTGGCAGTGGTCGCTCTGTCCGATCGGTACGACATCGATGAGGCGAAGCTGCAGCCGTTGCTCACACACACCGATGCAGTGCGCGTCAAGCTGGGGCACGATATCCTCGAGTTCATTCGATACGATTCGCTGATGGACGATCGCGACGCAATTCGGCGCACCCTCCAATCCCACCGAAGTCAACGGACGCACGGCCCGGCCGACAAGCGGCGCGACGCACTGGACGAGCGTGTGCGGCGCGAAGGCGTCAGGTGTTTCGACGATCTCGTGGCGATCCTCGAATCGGACGAGCAGGGGCCGGTTGTGGGTGCGGCCGTGTACCATCTGTATCAACTGACCGGCCACCATTTCCCGACATGGTACCGATTGGGCATCGGAGGGCGCGGGGGAGAGGGCGTCAATCTCAGGACCAAGGCAGCCAAGTCCTGGCGTCACTGGAAGGCGAACCTCGAGGGCGGGCGCATTCCGGAACCGGATCGGGAGAGTATCCGGCGGGAGGAACGGCTCGCCGCGTTTGAACGGGACAGTCAACCGGGACGCGAGAAGGGACCGGAATACGATCGGCCGTCCGGCGAGGTCATCGACGAGCTGCTGAGCAGTTCCGACCCGCACGTTCGCGACCTGTGCGTCGATGTGCTCAGCCGCAAGACGTTGGATGACGAACAGGTGGGTCGTCTCATCCAGGCCGCAAAGGCCGAACGTGCCGGGCGCCAGCGGGTCCGACTGTGGCGGGTGCTGGACGAATCGAGATCGGAGGCGGGACGGCGGTTCCTTCGGGAGACGTTGCTTGACGAAGTGGACGAGGGCCTTGTCGTTCAGTTCGTACATTCCATTCGGATGTTGCGTTCGGCGCAGACGCCGTTGTTGACCGCGCTCTACGAAAAGCATCCTTCGCCTCTCGTCAAGGATGCCATGCTTCTCGTGGTGATCAAGCTCCAGAAGCCATCGGAGCACAGGCTGTCGAACCCCGCTCGCGACCTGCTCTTGCGCTGGATCGTCAAGAACACGACGAACGGAGAGCACCTGGTCGAAGCACTTGGCTATGCGCGCGTTCTGCGTCTCGTCGGACTGAAGGAGACATGGGATGCGCTCGAGCGGGATATCTCACCGCGCGCCAAGAAGAAGCTGTACAAGATGGCACTCAAGTGCAACTCCACGGACTTCCTCATTCATCTTCTGAATCACGAAAAGGACGAGGAGTTCCGACTCGCCGGCCTGTCCATGCTCGACGAACACATCCGGTACACGCTGCAAGGACCACCAGCCCCCGCGCCCCGCCGACTCGTGCAGGCCCTGGGGGAATCGAAGTCAGCGGCGGTCTCACCCGCAGCCCGGACGGCCCTCGATGACATGCTGACGTGCGTCCGGCAGCGGGCGATCGAGAACGCGATCGAGAAGCATCGGGGTATGATGGCCCGGTTGCGAGGCGCCGTCGGCGACGTGGGGTCTGCTGACGAATCGCGAATGCTGTTGAATCGCTACGAGCAGGGACTCGGCGCGGACCACGTCCTCACCAAGCTTCGGCGTGAGTTCGTCGATCTCCCGGAGGAGGAAGCGATCAAGACCCGAGTCGATGCGATGATGGCAGAGACACTCAAGCATCTCCGGGAGCGGCTCGACAAGACCGAGTGATCGCGCCGCGGCCTGCGTCCCGCAAGCCCACGGCCGGCGACGGGAGGCCTGGTGGTAAGTCGTGCCCGCCCTACTTCAGGTCCGCGAGCAGCTTCAGTAGCGTGTCGACGACCCTTGGGCAGGCGTCGACTTCGAGGAAGCTGGATTTCGAGCGCCAGGTTTCGTAGCCGCCGAGCTTGTGCTGGGCGGGCGGGGGCAGATAGGTTCCTCGGCCGTTCGCCAGTTGGATCGTGAACGTCGGGTCGAACGGGCTTTTCTCTCGAATCTCCAGCCCGGTTTCGGCAAAGACCTGGCAAGGGACGGCGACGATGGCCAGATCGCCGATGCGAATGGCCTGAAGAATGATCTCCACGGTTTCCGGGTAGTCGGCCAACTGCACGGTCTCGCGGGCGTAGACTTCGGGAACCGTGTGCATGACCGGCCCCTTGGCCCTCGCCATGGTCTCCTTCGCGCGTTTGACCTCGTCGGGGGTGGGCCGGCGTACGCCGAGGCGAAGCCTGGCCTCGCGCATCGCCAGCGTGATGTCATCTCGATACCGGATCGACTGGTAGACGCGATGAGCCTCGGATGCCACGGCATCGGCCACGTGACGCATCTGCACGTAGGCCGGCTTGCGTTCGCTCTTCTCGCGGGAGTCGACGTTGTTGATGTCGCCGCTATGGCCGTTGGTCAGCATGCCGACGAACGGAGGGTCGAGCCGGTCGGCCCCGATACGCTCCTGGATCATGTCGGCGAACATGCCGAAGTAGTCGGCGCTGACGTGCCGCGGGCCGGTCCCGCCAACGTAGTGCAGCGAGTAGTTGGCCAGCAACGCGATCGGCCGCCCGTCTCTGGTCTGCACGGACACGATGGGCACGGCCGGGTCAATCGGGCCGGCCGGCTTGATGAGGTTCTTGCTTGCCCGCGGCGGGTTCGTCTTGACCTTGTCGGTACGGTTCCCGAACGGGTCGGGCGGAATCGTGCCCTCCTCCATGTACCAGCGCCGGTTGAATACTTCGTTCGGCTGGTGCCCCACGCCCCAGCCGACTCGCGCCGGGGCGAGGTTGTTGACCGCCCGGCGCACGCCGTCGGCGATGCGGCGAGTGAGGAACTTCAGGTAGTCCGGGTCCGGTTCGCACTGAAAAGAGGGCGTAGCGGTCGGGGCCGAGTGCGTGTGCGTGGCCGACATCATCATGTGCGCGGTCGGCAGCCCGGTCGCTTCGTGCACCATCCGCTTGGCCTCGTCGTAGACCGTCCGCGGAATCATGCAGATGTCACAGACTACGAGCGCGAGGCGCGTCTTCCCGTCGTCGAGCACCAGGCAGCGGGCGTACAACTCGTCGTGGACGTGTTCGGCACGACGATCCTGCATCGCACCGGTCATGGACACGCCGAGCCAGGGGGTGATGTTGCTCGTGGCCGCCCCCGCGCGGAGCCCGGGTGGGTCGTCGTCCGCGGCGAGTGCGACCGCGACCGGGCAAAGAACCGCAGCGATGAACGTGAGCCTGCCTACAGACGATGCCCGGGATTGCGCGCGGCTCTGATGCATGTTTCGATCCCTCAACTGTGATAGACTTCGCGCGAATCGGATTGTAGCCGAGCCGGCTCGGCACGTGTACTTGCCAGGGGAGTCACATGATGCGACCGCTTGACTTTGTGCAAGGTTTGATCGCGAAAGTCCTCACGCCGGTCCGCGCGCCGTGTGTTGACGACACCGGACCCCGCGCTTGCGCTTGGGGCTCGGATGCGTGGCTGCGCTTTGTCGGCGCCGCTGCCGCGGTGTTGCTGGTTGGCGTGGCGTGCGCGGACGTGTTCGCCGCGTCGGTCCGGCCGAACGTCGTGCTGATCATGACCGACGATCAGGGGTACGGCGACCTGGGCTTCTACGGCAATCCGAAGATCCGTACGCCGCAGTTGGACCGCTTGGCCCGCCAGAGCGTTCAGATCGAGAACTTCTACGTCTGCCCGGTTTGCTCGCCCACGCGAGCCAGCCTGATGACCGGACGTTACAACTACCGCACCGGCGTGGTCGACACGTACATCGGCCGGTCGATGATGTACACCGACGAAGTGACCATCGCCGAGATGCTCGCGGCCGCCGGGTATCAAACGGGGATCTTTGGCAAGTGGCACCTCGGCGACACCTATCCGATGCGGCCGATGGACCAGGGCTTCACCGAATCGCTCGTGCATCGGGGCGGCGGCATCGGGCAGCCGTCCGATCCGCCGGGCAACAGCTACTTCGACCCCGCGCTGCAACACAACGGCAAATCGGTGAAGTCGAAGGGCTATTGCAGCGACGTGTTCACCGACGCTGCGATCCGCTTCATCACGGAGAACCAAGACAAGCCGTTCTTCGTCTACCTGCCGTTCAACTGCCCGCACACGCCGTTGCAGGTGGTCGAGCAGGACCACCAGCCGTACAAGGCAATGAAGCTCGCGCACAGTGAATTCCCGGCCGTCGGCTACCCGCTGAGGGGCAAGGCCAACCAGGACGTGACGGCAAAGATCTACGGCATGATCACGAACATTGACGATAACCTCGGCCGCCTGTTCGCGAAGCTCGACGCCCTTCGGTTGGCTGACAACACCATCGTGATCTTCCTGACCGACAACGGGCCGCAGCAGGAGCGATACAAGTATGGCCTGCGCGGGCGCAAAGGCAGCGTTTACGAGGGAGGCATCCGGGTGCCCTGCTTCGTCCGCTGGCCGGGCCGGTTCAAGGCGGGCCTGAAGATCGACCGCATCGCCGCGCACATCGATATCGTCCCGACGCTGCTCGAGGCCTGCGGCGCGGAGAAGCCGGCCGACGTGTCGTTCGACGGAGTGAGCCTGTTGCCGCTGCTGACCGGGCACGCGGGAACTTGGCCGGACCGCACGCTGTACTTCCAGTGGCACCGCGGCAACGAGCCGCAGATGCATCGCGCGTGTGCGGCCCGCTCGCAAAGGTACAAGCTCGTGCAGCCCGCGGGGGGCGGGGCGAGCAAGATGCCGGAGAAGCCGAACTTCGAGCTGTACGACATGCAGGCCGACCCGTACGAGCAGAAGAACGTCGCCGCCCAACATCCCAAGATCGTGGGGCAACTGAAGAAGAGCTACGAGGCGTGGTTCCGCGACGTGAGCAAGACGCGCGGGTACGCGCCACCGCGAATCCCGCTCGGTACGGCGCACGAGAACCCGGTGGTGCTCACGCGCCAGGACTGGCGCGGCCGCGGCGAGGGATGGGGGAGAGGATCGTATGGCCACTGGGAGGTGCAGGTCGCCAGCGCGGGGGAGTACGACGTCACGCTGCGATTCGACAAGACGGAGAAAGCGTGTGACGCCCATCTGGTCCTGGGTAACGTGGCGCAGGAGAAGGCGCTTCCGGCGGGAGCAACCGCGCATACATTCAGCGCAGTCCGTCTCGGCGCGGGCCTCGGCACACTTGAGGCATGGCTCGGACCCGGCGACGACCGGACCGGTGTCATGTATGTGGATGTGAAGCGCGTCGAGTGATGCAGGGCGCGTGAGCGGAGCGACGTCGGCTTCGCCGACGTCCACGCTCCCTTACGGTCGCGTCTCGGTGTGGGCGTGCGACATCACCTCCGGGGCGCTACTCGCTGAAGCGAAGGGCGTAGAGGTCGGCGTCCTTCATTGCGAAGCGCAGACGGATCGGCTTGCCGGCCAGCGCGGAGACGTCTTCGCCGGACTTCCATTTCACCGGGCAATCGAGGTCGTCCCCGAACATCGGCGGGCACTCGTCGATGCCGAACGGGACGATCGGGGTGCCGTCGGGCTTCTGGATCTCCACGTGGACCGACCCGGCCGCCGACGTTGAGAAGTTGATGCGCAATTGGCACCCCGTGAAGCGCATCGGTTTCGTGACGAACTCGCCCCCCGCGTACGGGGCCTGCACGGAGACGAAGCCGTCCGGGCGGATGGTCAGGCGGCGGATGTGCACCGTATCGAGGCGCCAGTTCTCCATGGCATACATCGACAGCTCATCAGGAGCGGTTTGCAGGATGCCACGCTCCATGTAGAGGGCCCGCTCGTGCCAGTTCCCCGGGTCGAGGCCCGGGCGAACGAACGCTTCGAGGAAGGTTCGCTCGAAGCGCATCCCATCGCGACTGGTCATCAGTACGATGTCACTGACACCCTTTCCGTACTTCCAGTCCGGCTGGGGCTGGCGCTCGTTCACGAACCGCGAAGGGAACATGAGATAGAGCCCGGGCGCTCGCTCGTAGGGCTCGGCCGCGTTGGTGTAGAAGTGCTCGATCGGGGCGTGGCGGGTGAGAATCGGCTCCAGCGGCGTCCAGGGCCGGAAGTCCTTCGAGGTCGCGCGGCGAATCCACCGGACGCCGCCCTTGAACCGCTTGCTCGCGCCCCACCCCGGCGTCCCCTCGGTCCGGACTCCGCGCGTGTACGCCACGTATTCCTTCCGCCAATCGTCCCAGAAGGCGACGTTGTGCGAGTCGAAAGGCCGCTCGGTGAGGATCGGCTGCTCCTGCAGCAGCCGCCAGCGGAGCCCGTCGGGCGAGACCATTCCCAGCAGCCCCCTCCCTGAGTCGGTCGAAGCGACGATGACGGCCTTGTATCGCTCGTCATCGGGAGCGGCCGGGTTGCCGCCCTTGAAGGGGGCCATGTTCTTCATGCCCTTCTCGAGCCACACGATATTGTTGTCGGTGGAGCCGTCGCACTCGACGATGCCGAGCTTGGGCTTGTCCCAATGGACGCCGTCGCGGCTCTCCGCGTAGGCCGTCGAGACCCGGCGGGCTTTGTCGAGAGGCCCGCCGTCGCAGCGGTACCAGGCCCGGAAGCGATCCCCGTCCCGGAACGTCACCATATAGGAAACACCGTACTTCTCCCACGGGTTGTCGTTGGCGATGGCCACCTCCCGCCGCACGGGGCGGTGCAGCACGAGCCGGACATTCGTGCGTTCGGCGATGAGCAGGTCATCGACGAACAACTGCCGACAGGAAGCGACATCCACTGGCGCCGCCGCCGCTTGCGCGACGCAGCACGCGACGAAAACGGCGGCCGGCGCTGCGGCCGTGCGAGGCTGAGACATCATGACCACTCCTCCCAGGGTTGACGGCTTGCCGGGGCGGTCTCTACGATAGTCAGATGAGCCGGCACCGGCGGCCGAGGAAACACGAAAACTGGACGATGAGATGATCTGTCAACGCTGCAAGAAGCACAAGGCAACCGTCCACCTCACGGACCTCGTCAACAATGAGAACCGCGACCTCTGCGAGCAGTGCGCGAACGAGGACGGGATCATCTTCAAGCAGCACGTGCCCATCAATGAGCTTCTGACCAGCTTTGTCATGAACCAGGCCGGGGCCCAGGAGGTCGCCGACCTCACGTGCGAGGAATGCGGCATGACCTTCGCGGAGTTCCGTGCCCAGGGGCTGCTGGGGTGTCCGCACGACTATGAGGCCTTCGACGAAGCGCTGGGATCGTTGGTCGCCCGAGTGCACCAGGAGGGGCGGCACCATGTCGGGAAGGTCCCGGCGAGCGCGGGCAAGGGTGTGAAACGCCAGCACGAGTTGATGCGGCTGCGCCGGGAGTTGTCCACTGCCGTCGAGTCCGAAGACTACGAAACGGCCGCTCGGCTGCGGGACGAGATCCAGGCGATGGAATCGAAGGCATGAAAATCGAGGACCTGACGCGGCATCGCGGGGAGTGGCTCCGGGGCGACGGCCCGCTGTCCGATGTCGTCATCTCGTCGCGCGTCCGTCTGGCTCGCAATCTGGCGGGCTTTCCTTTTCTGTCCAAGGCCACGGCCAAGAAACGGCGTGAGATCCAGCACGTCCTGCGCGAGAGGATCAAGGGCCTCTCGGTGGACGACGGTGTGTTCTACGTCGACATCGACGGCACCGAAGAGCTTGACCGCCGGTTTCTTGTGGAGCGGCATCTGATCAGTCGCCAGCATGCCGAGGCGGACGGCAGCCGCGGGGTGGCCATCTCCGGCCACGAGCGGGTGGCCCTGATGGTCAACGAGGAGGATCACCTTCGCATCCAGGTCCTCCGCAGCGGCCTGCAACTCGACGAGACGTGGGAAGAGATCAACCGGATCGATGACCTGATCGAGGAGGACATCGAGTACGCCTTCGATCCCCGCTACGGGTACCTGACCGCGTGCCTGACCAACGTGGGTACGGGCATTCGCGTCTCGGTGATGCTGCATCTGCCGGCCCTCAAGCTCACCGGCGAACTCGAGCGGGTCTTCCGGGCGGCGAAGGACATGCGGCTGGCGGTGCGCGGGCTCTACGGCGAGGGCACCGAAGCCACCGGCGACTTCTTCCAGGTCTCGAACCAGGTGACGCTCGGCCGCAGCGAGGAGGAGATCATCGACGACTTCAAGAACGTCGTGATCCCCAAGATCATCGAGTACGAAAACCGTGCCCGTGATGCCCTCGTGCGTGAGAAGGCGTTGATCCTGGACGACAAGATCTACCGGGCCCTCGGGGCCCTGGAGAGCGCCCGGGCCGTCAGCAGCGAGGAGACCATGTTCCTCCTCTCGCACATTCGCATGGGCATCAGCCTGGGCCGGGTCGACAACATCGACCTGAACACGATCAACGACCTGTTCCTCGTCACGCAACCGGCCCACCTGCAGAAGCTGCACGGCAAGCGCCTCAGCGGCGAAGAACGCAGCGTCGCCCGAGCCGAACTCATTCGCCAACGCCTGGGCGGGAACTCGCGGAACTGAGGCCTAGGTGAACGCGCCACGCACGCAGACGCTCCTCGTCCCGCGCGGACAGAAGGGAAGCGGAAATGCCGACGACACTGACCATCCGTTATGAAACGACCGCCGGGGTGCGGACGAACGGGCTTTCGCTGGATTCGCTCACCGAGCGGATACAGAAGCCGGCCTTCTGACGCTGGAAACACTCATCGGGCCATAGCTCACCCAAGGCACGCGGTGGGGGCGCTTGCGTGGCTCGCATCCGGCAGCGGATCGACGGCGACTCGAAACATGTTTGGGCGAAGGCGAACGATCAAGTGCCGCGACGGTTATCTGCTCCGTCCAGACGACCCGTACCTTGAAGCACACAGGCTGATCAACCGACTTCCGAAGAAAGCGTTTGTTCCCGGGACTATCGACAAGCAATCCGCGATTGCGCAGCAGATCCTGCGGGCCGATCCATGCACGAAGATCGCGCTTGTGCACGCGGCGTTGCGAAGGCTGGAACACCGGTGCACGAATCGTCCGTTGTGGGTATTCTACGCAGGTAACCGTATCAGCAGTCTACTCCAGCGACTACTGTGGCGGAAGCTGCCCTTGAGTGGCGAGGATGTGTCCGAGGTGCTACACCGTGCGGCGGGCTGTCTTCGAAGCTGGTACCCGAAGATCCTCTCTCTGCACCTGATCGTCGGCCACGCTGAACGCCATGTCGCCGAGCACGGATCGTCACCCGGAATCCGCGACGGCTTGAAAACCCTCTACACCGCGTTGTACGCCCGAGCTCACGGCATCGCCGACCGCAAGCTACTGTACCGGCTTGGAGATCTTGCGGGCAAGCCACAGATGGGAGGTATTGAGCCGGGTGAAGGATGGTCGGATCTCGCACTCGAGCAGCTGAGGGGCATGGACAGACGCGCTCGATCTGCGTTGGGACGTCTCCTGGACCACGCGAACTATGCGACGACGGCTCGACCGTCCGTCGAATGGCTGGCCGAAGCGGACAGGCGACTCGCCCAGGTCGACCGCGCAGAGTTGGAGAAGTCGCTGGCCGGCTGGTTCGCATGGGTCGGCAAGCCGGGAGTAGGGTGGAAGGCTACCGACCCGCGGCTGGTCACGCATCCCACGCTGATCTCGGATCGAAACGGCGACATCTTGCGTGGTCTGTTGTGGGCATGCAACCGCCTGGACGGTACGGCAATGGCCCAACCCGTAGCGAGAGTCGCGGAGGTCTGCTTCACGAAGATCGGCGGCATCGGCCCACGATCGGTGAAGGTCGGGAACGCGTGCATCTACGCGCTTCGCATGATGCCGGGGATGGCGCCGATCACCGAGCTAAGTCAGCTGCGCATGCGAGTCAAGTTTCGTGGGGCTACGAAGCTGATCGATGCGGCGCTCGAGGCAGCCGCGGAACGGGAGGGGATGTCGCGCGCGGATCTCGAAGAGCAGGCGGTTCCGACGTTCGGGCTCGACGCGGACGGTGTACTCCGTGAGACGCTCGGAGCGTTCACCGCCGAGCTTCGGATCGTCGGCACACATCAGACCGAGCTTCGGTGGGTCAAGGAAGATGGGAAGATGCAGAAATCCGTTCCGGCCACAGTGAAGCGCGAGGCCGCTGACGCGGTCAAGGCTCTCAAGCAAACCGCCAAGGACATACAGCAGGCGCTCTCGGCCCAGCGGGACCGGATCGAGCGTCTGCTCAACTCTGAGCGGCGTCTGCCCCTGCCGCTGTGGCGAGAGCGATACCTCGATCACCCCCTACTCGCGCATATGTCCCGCCGGTTGATCTGGCACTTCACCACGGGCGAGAAGACGGGAGTCGGCATCTTGCACGACGGCAACCTTGTCGACGTGAACGACCAACCGCTCGACGGGCTGAGTGCCGGGACGCAAGTCCGGCTGTGGCATCCCATCGGATTCGATGTGGACACGGTGCAGGCGTGGCGCCGGTGGCTCGAGGCACACGAGGTCGTTCAGCCGTTCAAGCAGGCCCACCGGGAGGTCTATATCCTCACCGATGCCGAACGGGAGACGGACACGTACTCGAACCGCTTCGCTGCCCACATCGTCAGGGTCTCCCAGTTGACCGCCCTGGCCCAGCAGCGGGGCTGGACCGGCGGCACGCTCGTCATCTTCGACCCCACGTACAATCATCCGCCCAAGGTCGAGTTGCCCCAGTGGGACCTGTGGGTCGAGTTCTGGCTGGAGCCGGCGGGCGACGACACGACGGACGCAGGGATCTTTCTGTTCGCCCAGACCGACCAGGTGCGTTTCTATCGCACGGGTGAAACGGAGCCGCTCCCGCTGGCGGAGGTCCCGGCCCTCGCGTTCACCGAGGTGATGCGCGACGTCGACCTGTTCGTGGGCGTCACAAGCATCGGCAACGATCCGGCCTGGCAGAACCGCGGCGAGGGTGGTCATCTGGCCTACTGGCAGGCGTACTCGTTCGGGGCGCTCTCGACCTCGGCCGCCACACGCCGTGAGGTACTGAGCACGCTCATTCCCCGGCTCAAGATCGCCAACCGGTGCACGCTGATCGATCGTTTCCTGGTCGTCCGTGGCGAACGCCGGACCTACAAGATCCATCTCGGCAGCGGCAACGTCCTCATGGAACCGAACGACCAGTACCTCTGTATCGTTGCCAACCAAGCGGCAGCGACCAAGACACAGACGGGCAAAGTGTTCCTACCGTTCGAGGGCGACGGCATGCTCTCGGTCATCCTCAGCAAGGCGTTCCTGCTGGCGGACGACACGAACATCACGGACCGCACGATCAGGAACCAGATCGGGTGGCGATGAAGCAAGCTCGCCGGGCGCCGGCTGCTATTCCAGGACCAGCCAAACTCGATCGACCCAGATCGCCTTCACGCCTGACGTATCCACGGGTGCGACCCACACGTACATCCGGTTGGTGAGAGGGTGCGCGCCGAGGGCGTAGGTGTGATAGGCCCCGTCCTTCACGTCCTTCACCGGCACCGCGAGGTGAGCCACACCCCGCTTGGCCTCGGGGTCGTAGATGCCGCAGGTGAATGCGTTGCCCTCGCCCTCGCCGCCCTCGACGCGGACTGACACGAGGCAGCGGATCGGACGGCTCCCGGCCACCTCCACGAGCGGGACCGCGAAGTTGCGGGTCACCGCCCACTCGTGGTGGTTCGCGGGCATCCACGCGGCCGCCTTGTCCGAGGCGGACTCGTCGGCCTTGACGGCCGCCCATTTTCCCTCGCGGGCGAGACGGAAGCCGGCGTCCTGAAGATCGATCCATTGGTCCTGCGGCAGGTTCTCGCATCCCGGCGGCGGGCCGGCCGGTTTGCGGTTCGGCTGCTCGAGCACGCTCTTCACGACGTCGAGCCCGCTCCCTTCGGCGGACGCAGTCACGTTTCCGGCCTGGGCGATCCGCATGAAGACGTCGTACGTGTCACGTAGCGAGCCGCGTGCGGGAAATGCAACGCCCTGGTTCTCGGCGTCCGCCTTCAGCGCGTACCACCGCTTCAGCAGCACGTAGAGCACGGGCAGTTGGGCCACCTCGACACGAAGCCGCAACGCATCGTCGGCGGCGACGGCGGCCTTCGCCTTCTCCAGATGGGCCCAGCCTCGAGCGAGCGTGTCGATTGACAGGAATCCCGCGGAGATCGGGGAAAAACAGCCCAGGTGATCGCCGCTCGCCTCCACGGCATCGTGCGTAGCCTCGAGATAGGCCCGAATGTGCGGAGCTGCGGGGCCGTAGTAGCCGTCGAGGAACTCGTCGATCAGCTTCCGCTCGTCGAGCTTCGGATTCCACAGCAGTTTCGCCAGCACCCACGCCCGCAGTTCCGCCATTTCCGAACCGTACGAGTGATATGCGCCCTGCTCGAAGATGCCTTTGACGCCGTGCTCGACGAAGAACTTGACGTTGGGGCCGAGCACACGCAGGTTCGGGTGTGGCGCGATGTAATGCCGGAAGTTGGTCGTGTAGTCCCAGATGTACAGCCGGTCGCAGATCTTCGACCAGTTGACGATGTCGTCCCGGAACTTCTTGTTTCGCTCGTCGGCGAGCGGCTTGCTGAACGAGCACTCGATGCTGCAGAGACGCACGATCACGTTGTCCCGCGGCTTCACGTGCTTCGGCGGCATTCGCGTGTACTGATACGCCAGCGTGCTGATCGCGACCTTGGGGAATTTGCCTTCGATGTCGGCGGCGACCTTGTTCACGAAGTGCAGGAGCGAGCCGGACGGGGATCCTTCCGCCTCATCGATCGCCCGACACTTGGCGCATTGGCAGTAGCCGTGCCAGTCGTTCTGGGACACGGACGCGATGGTGGCGGCGGGGTTCGCCTTCAGTCGGGCCTTGAGGTTCTTGACCAGCTCCTGCCGCATGGCCTCGTTCGTGAGGCAGAGTTGGGTGTGGTCGCTCTTGCGCTTGCCATCGATTTCACTGTACCACTCCGGGTGATCCTTGAAGTATTTCTGTGGCGGCAGCAGCGGGAAGAACGTGTGTACGAAGCCCTGGTAGATGTGCTTGCCACCTCGCTTCGCGTCGAGTTGCTCGCGATGGCCGTTGGCCTTGTTGCGGACCGCCCAGTCGCCGTTGAACCCGTCGAACCAGAACGGCTCGCGGTATTCGAGGGTCGGCACGAACCGTACGTCCAGGCGATCGAAACGCAGCGTCGGTCGTTTCGGGATCGCGCTGACCTTCGAGCTCCACCAGCGGCATCCGACGTGGTCCTCGAGGAACGTGTAGACCGCGTAGAGCGTTCCCCGCGGCCGGCCGCCGGCGAGAATCAGGTCGGAGCCGACGGTGCGGACGATCAGCCCTTCCTCGCGGAGTCCGTCGACGGTGAAGCCCGGATCCGCCAGCGTCGCGGCGCCGGACCCGACCAGGAGCCGCGGCCGCTTTGCGTCGGCCTTCGCCGCGTCCTTCGGACCGATGATCTTGAAGGTCGCACCGGTGACCTGCTCCAGAAAGGCTGCAAGTTCGCCCGCCGCGTGCTTCTCGGGCCCCGTCGCGTCGTCAGCCACGACGACGACCGCGGTCGTGCCGCCCTGCTCAGACAGAGTGACCGCGTCAGCCGCTGATGATGACCACAGACCCACAACGCAAGCTGTGGTCAGAGCTGCCGTCCGCATCATAATCGTCTCCTCCTTCAGTTCGGATTGTCGAGATTGCGGCCGAGTGTCTTCCGGCCCGCAAGCTGGGCGAGGTCACCCGCCGGCGCGGGTCCCGCGAAAGGTCAGGCACATGGCGCTCATTCCATGGGAACGTATATCTCGGTCAGTATCTCCTCGGGGGGAACCTCCTTTGGGTCATTGAGATAGATCTCCCTGATTGGACCGGTGATCGTGTGCTGGTTCTGACAGATCCAAGCGAAGAACTTCTGATAGGTGTCCTCGCACTCCTCGTAGGGTCCCTTGTGGGCCGTCTTCGCCATCCTCCCCCCGGGGAGTTCGTAGAACTTGATCTCGTCGGTGCCCTCTATCTCATTGGCAACCGGAACCACGATCTCGACCTCGGCGCTCCCTTCGGCGTCCGCCTTCTTGGCCTCTTCCACGCTCGTCTCGTGACAGAGGAACATGGGCGGCCCCGCGATCTGCGCCCCCTTCGGCACCAGGTACTGGAAGAGCTCCGGGATCATCTGAGCGATGATCTTGTACGACCCCTTCCTGGTCATTCCCATCACCTTCTGCGGCTGTACGTCCACTATCTCAATATCCAACATTAACATACCTCAGTGATGTGGGTCAGGAGGACAGATCCGGGATCTCCCAGCCAGCCTCGCCCGGCTCCACTGCCGGACCTTGTTCGGCCATTGTACAGCGCCCCCTACGTACGTGCCCAAGCAGCTTCGCAGCCTCATCTCTGGCGGCCAGCGCAGGGCCCCTCCTGCGTCATCACTTGGGTGGGCGGACCCAGTATACGGCGTCGGCCACGATCTGGGGGTGTTCTTGCCGTCGGTGGCTGCGGTGTGGACCGAGCGCGGCCGGGTCACCCTATTGTGCCCGGCAGGACTTTCGAGATTGGGCAGTCAGTTGGCGTCGAGCGAATCGCGTCACGCCCGGCGGCGGCGGAGCATGGCCAGTGAACCAAGAGCGAGAAGCATCATGGTCGTCGGCTCGGGGACGATCTGGGTGATGGCAATGTTGTCGATGAGCATCTGTGTCCCCGTGGGTCCGTCGTACGTCAGGGACAGAAGCACGTCGTCCAGGCCGATCAGGCCCGAGGCCGGATCGTCGATGGCGATGGTACGCGTGGTGGAATCGCCGACAAGCATGTCCGGGGCGACCAGGGTGTCGATCATCACGCCATCGAGCATCACCACCAGTTCCGCCAAGGGATCGGTCGAAAGGAACTCGTAGTCGTCGCTCAGCTCGAAGATCGCGTCGGGCGTGGACACGTCCTGGGTGATCGTGATGGGCGAACCGGCGCTTAGGCGAACAGCGTAGTCACCCGGCTCGACCTCGAACATGTCGGCAGTGCCGGGACCGCTAGCCTGCCAGTCTCCGGTCAGGCTATCGATGGTGAACGCGCCATCGGCGAAGTAGACCGGGTCGAGCAGCACGCTGCCGACAGAGTAGTCCCAGGCGAGGATCTGCCCCCGGTCGTTGATGTCCATCACCTTGTAGATGGTGGTGGACGTGCTGGTCACGGAGTTGAGCAGGACGAGCTCACCGTCGTGGTAGACGGCACCCTGCTCGGCTCCGCCGGATATTTTGACCTCGCCGACGATCTGCCCGTGGTCGTTGACGCGTCGGAAAGACCCCGCGGTGATGTCGTGAGTATTGACGACGGTCAGGTCACCCGAGCCGTCCCAGTAGGCAGGCAGGTTGCCGGCGACGCCGCAGATCACGCCGGCATCGTGGCTGCCGGACCAGCGGTCATTGACGCCGTAGGCCTGGGTCGTGCCGGAGGTGGGCAGGTTGACCCATCCGGTGCGCGTGCGGACCTTGCCACCCTCGCCGACGGCCACACCGCGGTCGCTGATGTCGTAAGCGTCGACACTCTCGCCCCAGTTGGCGTTGTACGTCCCGCCAAATTGGTCGAGGTGATACGAGACGCCCTGGAAACGCGAACCCGCGGGCACGTCGCGCGTCTTGTTCAGGCCGGTGGTGTGATTGACGTTGTTGATCGCCCTGGGCAACTGGGTCAGCGAGATTCCCGTGCTCACGGCTTCACCGGTCCAGACGTTGTGGGCGAAAGCGCTGTAATTGACGTACCTGCCGTAGTTGTAGGTGGTGCGCGTGTAGCCGACAAGGATGCCGCTGTCGTTGACGTCCGTCGCGGCGTTGTCCCAGGTGGTCGGTCCGACGGTGGTCCGCCCCGTGGCCGCAGTCCACCAGAAAGCGTCGGTGCCGTGCTGCCCCACCACTACTGCATCGTTGTTCAGTCCGCTGCCCGAGCCCCCGATCGTGGTCACGTCGTACCGGATCCCGCCCTCGGCCACGGTGGCGCAAACGGCCAGCGCCACCCCAGCGCAAAACAGTCGATTCTTATCACTTACCCTCTCGTCCCTCGATCGCTACGTAGGAGTGAACCCCCATGACAACCGTACCCGGTCACACGGCCGGGTGGTCGATTGCTTATTATACTCCCTTCGCCCCGCCTGCGCCTACAGAAACGCAGGGTTTTCATTCAGCCGGAGGGATGAGCACGGCGAAGGGGGCTCCACGCCTGAGGGGAGCGGAAGAAGAAATCGATTGTCGCAATATACGCGGACCGGTGCCTGCGGACGTACTTGGTCCGCGTAGCGACTACCGACGCCGGCGCCGTGCCGGGAGAGTCAGCACGCCAAGGCCCAACACACTCAGGCTCACCATCAACTCGATGCCGAGGCCACAGGTCGGGAAGAGCACCGGCGTCGGCAGGGCCGAGTCCCCGGCCGCCTCGTCCGATCCTTGCCGGGCGGCTTCCAGCCCGGCCGCGGACTGAGCCGGCCGCGCCGCGGCCGGTTCCTCGGTCAGAGTGGTGGAGCGCGGCGCGTCGGGGTCGCACGCATCGCCGACGCCGTCGTCGTCGTGATCGGCCTGAGACGCATTCGGATCTTGCAGGCAGTTGTCAACGCAGTCGGCCACTCCGTCGTCGTCGCGGTCGGCTTCCGACACGCCGCAACCGCACTGCCCCGCCTCGGTTTTGTTGGGGTCGATCGGACATTCGTCGAAGCAGTTCGCCACACCGTCGCCGTCGCGATCGCCCTCCGCCTCGCCGCAACCGCATTCGCCGGGCTCGTCCTTGGCCGGATCGTCCGGACACTCGTCGGCGCAGTCGGGCACACCGTCGAGGTCACTGTCGATGTCCGGGATTCCGCAGCCGCACACGCTGTCGACAACGCCGCACCCACACGCTCCGGGGACGAGCTTGTCAGGATCGTCCGGGCAGGCGTCCTTGCAGTCGGGTATTCGGTCGCCGTCCGTGTCGATGTCCGGTATCCCACATCCGCATGCCCCGGGGGAGACCTTGAACGAATCGTTGGGGCACAGGTCCTCGCAGTCGGCCGTTCCGTCGCCATCCCGATCCGCGTCGGTCTCGCCGCAGCCGCACTCGCCGGGGTGGATCTTGCTCGCGTCGTCCGGGCACGAATCGCACGCGTCGCCGACGCCGTCGTAGTCGGTGTCCACCTGACTCGGATTGAACGCGTTCGGGCAGTTGTCGTTCGCGTCCGCGATGCCGTCCGCGTCGGCGTCAGCCGGACCCCCGCAGTCGATCTGCCCATCGAAGTCCGTGTCCTCGTCGACCTCACCGCAACCGCAAACGCCGGGATCGACCTTGTCCGCGTCGAGCGGGCAGCCGTCTTCGCAATCCCGCGTCCCATCCGCATCCCGGTCGGTGTCGGCAACACCACAGCCGCACGCGCCGGGCACCACTTTGCCGGCATCGGTCGAGCATCCGTCGCAAGCGTCGCCGGCCCCGTCGCCGTCCGTGTCCGTCTGCGTAGGATTCGCGTCGTACGGGCAGTTGTCGCTCGCATCGTAGATGCCGTCGCCGTCCGCGTCAGTCGCGCTGCCGCAGTCGACCACCCCGTCGTCGTCCACGTCTACATCGGGATTCCCGCAACCGCACGCACCCGGAATGACCTTGTTCGCATCGTCGGGACACTGATCGCACGCGTCACCCGCGCCATCGCCATCGGTGTCCTTCTGAAGCGCGTTCGGGACGGTGGGACAGTTGTCGGCCGTGTCCGACACACCGTCACCGTCCGTATCCCCGGTCGAGGAAATCGACACGAGCGGCATCGCGCTTCCCTCTACATTCGGGCCGACGAAGTAGATGTTCGTGACCACGTCGTTCGGCTGCGGTCCCTGAGCACCCACATTGACGACAAGTGGCGGTTCAATCGACGTAGAATCGAGGATTAGAACGGGAGGCGTGATGTGCAGGAATGTATTGCCGCGATGGCCGCTTTCGTCGATGTGCAGCGTGAACTCGCCGATCAGCGTCTTCGTATCCCCGATGGGATCAGGCGGGGCAAGCGTGAACGCGGACATGGCTGCAATCACCTTCATGTACGTACTTGTCGGGCTCGGCTCCAATTGGACGTGCACGAATATCGAACCCGAATACTCCGACGTGGGATAGTACCGATTGGTGAAGCCCGTAATCGTGATCGCACTCTGATCCGAGTTGTCGATCAACGTTCCGTCCCTCCATCTCCCCATCCTGAATATGAGAGCGTATTGCGTGAGACGCCCGATGTTGATGCCGTTCCCGGTAATCCCCTGCGTCAGGTTCTCGACGAAGACGTAGAAGGTATAGTCATGCCCCGGTAGGAATTCGCCGGCCCGCAAGCCCGGGCCGCCGGTCTGGTCGGTGGTGACTTGCAGCGTCACGTCCGCACGGGCGAGCGCGGCGCAGCATCCGAGTACCGCCACTACTGGGATTGTACGTCGGGCCATGGCTATCGCTCCTGTCTGGACGCCCGGAGCAGCCCGATCGCAGGCGCTCCGTTTCCAGGTACCGAGAAGTCGCAGCCAACGGACACGCTTTCTCGTTTTCTTTTTTGGTGATGGCAATCGACTCGCACATCGGCGCATTGCCTCGGATCTCTCTTCCGTGCACAACCGATTTCCGGCGGGGAGACTGCAATCAGTGACGGCGCCCGAGCCGTCGGATTCATCCGGCGCGGCCTACGGGGCGGAGACCGTCGCGCGGCAGGAATGCCCAGCAGGCCCATACCCAACACACTCAGGGTCGCCATCAGTTCGATGCCGAAGCCGCAGGTCGGGTAGAGCACCGGCATGGGTGGGCCCGAGTCCCCGGCCGCATCATCCGACCGGGCCGCGGATTGAGCCTCTCGCACAGCGGCCAACTCCTCGGTCAGGGTCGTCGAGCGCGGCGCGTCGGGGTCGCACGCGTCGCCGAGGCCGTCGTCGTCGTGATCGGTCTGGGACGCATTCGGATCTTGCAGGCAGTTGTCCACGCAGTCGGCCACTCCGTCGTCGTCGCGGTCGGCTTCCGATACGCCACAGCCGCACTGGCCCGCCTCGGTCTCGTCGGCGTGAAGCGGGCATTCGTCGAAGCAGTCCGGCTCCCCGTCGCCGTCGCCATCGCCGTCCGCCTCGCCGCAACCGCACACGCCCGGCCCGTCCTTGGCCGGATCGTCGAGGCACTCGTCGGTGCAGTCCGGCACCCCGTCGCCGTCACTGTCGGTCTCGGGGCTTCCGCAGCCGCACACGCTGTCGACAGCGCCGCAACCGCACGCGCCGGGCGCGACCTTGCCGGGATCATCGGGACAGGCGTCCCGGCAGTCAGGCGTACGATCCCCGTCCGTATCGGTTTCCGGGTTGCCGCAGCCGCACCAGCCTCCGAAAACCTTGTTCGGATCGTCCAGGCAGAGGTCCCTGCAATCGGGCACACCATCGCCGTCCCGATCCGCGCCGTCCTCGCCGCAGCCGCACGCGTCGGGGACCGTGCGATCCGGGTCGGCCGGGCACTCGTCACATACGTCGCCGGTCCCGTCGCCATCGCCGTCGGCCTGGTCGGGATTCTCCGCAACCGGGCAGTTGTCGCTCTCGTTGAGGACGCCATCGCCGTCCATGTCAGGTGACTCGATACAGTCCAACACCCAATTCCCGTTCTCGTCGGTATCGGCAATGCCGCATCCGCAGACGCCCGGGACCACCTTCCACGGGTCGGTCGGGCATCCGTCGCACACGTCGCCGGTTCCGTCGCCGTCGGCATCCGCCTGGCCGGAATTCGGCGCGTCCGGGCAGTTGTCGTTCGCATCGAGAACACCGTCGTCGTCCGCATCGTCGCCGGGGGGCGAGGCGGACACGAGCGGCAGGCCGCTGGCTTCAACATTGGGGCCCACGAAGCACAGGTTCGTCACCGCGTCGATGGGCTGGGGCCCCACCCCCCCTTCGCCAACG
>CAYMME010000100.1:0-20715 GCA_964391465.1 uncultured Planctomycetales bacterium | reverse complement strand
CGAGCGGCGCCCAGCGTTCGCTGCCGGACTTCGAAGCTGCGTTTCCCGCCAACGGGTCGGACAACGTCGACGCCGACCCGTTGTTCATCGGCCCCGCGACCGGCGACTTTCACCTGGGCACGGGAAGTCCGGCTGTCGACACCGGTGTGCATCCGCCTCCGCTCCTCGACGTGTACGCGGCGTTCCTGAACGGGACCGGGCTCGCGGACTTCGACGGATACGGTCTTGATATTCTCGTTGATTTCGATGACCAGCCGCGACCGCAGGGCTTGTTCGTCGACATGGGCGCGTTGGAGGCCGCGGGGGGCGAGTTGGAATAGGCGCCGTGACCCCACGCACGGGTGTCGGCCGCGAGTCGCGGTCGCGCATCCGGCCGAAGCCCGGCGAAATCGGCCGGGCGACGACACGGCAATGCGGTTTTCGCTGAGGTGAGAGCTGATCAGGAGCTGATCAGAAGAGGTGGGCGCGTCCCTTCCGGACGGCATTCGCGAGCGGCTTGGCCGCCGGCAGTAGGCATGCGGCGACGCGAGTACGCGTGACGGAGACCGGCGGTCATCGCTCCATCTCGGAGATTCGCTGGTCCACGTAGACCGCTTTCCCCTGTGGGGTCAGCGGGATGGCATCACACAGGGCGACATCCAACACGACGCGCCCCTCCAGTTTCTCGTTCAGCCGCGCGAGCATGTACTGCTCGTCGGATTTCGCGAAACCATCCCCCGGCACCACCCGAAGCGTGGCGTACCCCGGCCGACTCTGGCGGAACTGGAATTGCAGGACCTTCCCGAACGTGTCGTCATGCATGTTCAGCGCGACCCATGGCACCTCCGACCCGTCACGGGCTATCAGACCTTCCTGCAACCGGTGTCCGCGAACGTCACTGATGACCGTATGCTCGCGACCGCATTGTGGACAGCAGTCGCCGACGTAACGTGCGTAGTCTCCCGTGCGGTAGCGGATGAACGGCACGACGGTATTCATGAACCCGGTCCCCACGATCTCACCCCGCTCCCCCGGCGTGGTGACCGGTTCGCCGTCGTCGTCAAGCAACTCGAAATACCCGTACGTGGGCCACACGTGGTAGTCGTTCGAGTATTCGCACTCCGTAGCGAGGACGAGCTTCTCCGAGTGGCCGTAGCAGGAGAAGTATCGCGTGTTGAACGTCTCTTCCGCCAAACGGCGTTTCTCGCTGTAGACGTTCTCCGATTCCACAATGATGCCGCGAATGCCGGGCGGAGGCACAATTCCGTGTCGGCGCACAAACCGCGCCAGCGCATTCACCGAAGACGGGTAGCCGTGCAGGAAGCAGGGACCGATGGTGTCGATGTGCTCCAGGTAGCGGCGCATGTTGTCGTCGGTCATATGAAACGTACTGTAGTAGTGGTGCTTCAGTACCCGGTCGTACTCATGCCGCAGGTCGTCAGCCCTGGGAGGCACGACGCGTCCGCGAAAGACTGCCATCGGGGCGTTCAGTTCGTAGCCGACGCGCTGCCAGCTCGCGACGAGGTATGCGTACTCGATCGCCGAGCGGTCGCGCCCGATGTAGAACTGGAGCGGTTCGCCCCCCGTCCCGCCCGTCGCGACACGGTCCGCGAGAACGGACGCACGCGTGACCGTGCACATCTCCGAAAGCGATTCCCGCAGTGTGCCCTTGTCGATCGTGGGCAACTGCTTCAGATCGTCAAATGACTTCAGGTCCTCCGGACGAAATCCGATTTCGTCGAATCGTCGCCGGTAGTACGCGCTTCGCTCGTACGCCAGCTTGCACAGCAACTGGATCTGGTGCAACTGGTAGGCTCGGGACTCCTCCGCCGGGCAGGAATCCACCTCGTGCACGAACCGAAGCGTTTGTCGAAACGTCGTGCCGAGCAACCAGCCGGGCGGCAGAATCGAGAGGGGGATGCTCACGACCTGCTTGACGCGCGTCGGGAGTCTTTCCCAGAGATTCCGCCGCGTCAGGCGCCGGCGCATCAACGGCGATCCGTGATCGGAGATCACCCGGCGCGGGATGCTGGTCGGACCGCTTCGCGCGTGCTCGAGGGCGAGAGAGCCGGACGATCTCCGGCCTCCGGCGCCGCGCAGGTCGTTCAGGCTGTAGCGCGACCCGTCGGTGACCCGGTCCTCGATATACATCCGGTACCAGCCTTCCAGCATAATAACCATCCAGAGCTGGAGCGAGTAGTCACGGCGCCCGGCGAAATGGTCGTTGAGCATCTGCTGGACGCCGGCGAAGCTGAGCAATCCGGAGCGATCGAGATTCTCGCGCGAGAGAAAGGCGACCGCGAACTCACGCAGTTCGTTCTTCAGCCACTGTCCGATCGGCGAATCAAAACCCACCTTGCGGCGCTCGACAATCGCCCGCGGAATCCACTGGCGGGCCACGCGTTTCAGGAGATGCTTGCTGTGCAGGCCCCGCAGCCGATAGGACGCCGGGAGCGAGGTGACGTAGTCGACGAGGCGGTAGTCACAAAGGGGAGACCGCGTCTCCAGGCCGTGGGCCATGCTCATCCGGTCCATGTAGGCGAGTTGGTACTCGGGCAAGTAGGCGCCCACATCGAGATCCGCGGCGCGATCCAGCAGTTCTCCGTCACCGGTGAGATATCGGCGGAGCACCGATTCCCCCACCGAGTCGTCCGCGTCTTCACGGATCTGCCGGGACAACACCGCCGCCCGTACCTCCGGTTGCAGCAGGCTGACCCAACTGATGTACGCCTCCTCCGGAGGCAGATCTGCGCCGGTGACGAACCGTTTGGCGCGCTTTGCGAACCGACTCCCGCGGGTTGACTCCGGCCACCGCATCACGACACGCTCGACCAGGTGTCTGCGTATCGGTCGCGGGCATCGACGGTAGTATTCGAGAAGCCGAATGCCCTGGTGGCGAGGATAGCCGAAGAAGACTTCGTCGCCGCCGGTCCCGCCGACGGCCACTTTCACGAAGCGACTGGTGAACTGGCACAGAAGATAGACCAGAACCGAGGTCGGTTCGCCGTGGGGCTCGTCGTAGTGCCAGAGGATGCGCGGCAGAAGGTTGATGCTCGAGAGCGGCCCGAGAATCAGTTCGTGATGCCGGGTCCCGAGATCGTTGGCGACCCGTTTGGCGTACTGCAGCTCATTGAATCCCGTCGCTTGGCCCCGGTAGCCCACGGAGAAGGTCTGGACGCGGGCGGCATGACTGCACATGAGAGCCACGAGCAGCGATGAGTCGACGCCCCCGCTCAGGAAGCCCCCGACCTCAACATCACTCTTGAGACACAGCCTCACGGTGTCGCTGACCAACTCGGAGAACTGATCGCGGGCGGCATCGAACGACGGCGGATGATCCGGGCGGTCACCACGGTGCCAGTAACATCGCTTCTCGACGCGGCCCGATTCGCACACGACCATCTCACCCGGTGCGAGCTTGGACATGCCGCCGTAGAAGGTCCGCGGCGCCGAGACGTAACCGGCGGCGAGAAACTCAGACACGGCTTGCGCGTCGACGTTTCGGGCCGTGCCCCGCTGCAGGATCGCCTTCGGCTCCGATCCGAACAGCAGCGTGCCCCCGTCATGCTGGTAATACAGCGGCTTCTCACCGATCCGGTCGCGGGCCAGAACCAGGCGCTGCCGAGGCCCGTCCCACAGAGCGATGGCGAACATGCCCCGCAGATGATTGACGAAGTCGAGACCGTGCTCCTCATAGAGGTGCACGAGGGTTTCCGTGTCGGATCGGGTGGAGAAGGTGTGTCCTTGCCGCTTGAGCTCAGCGGTCAGATCCTGGTAGTTGTAGATCTCACCGTTCAGGACAACATGGATGGTGCCATCCTCATTGGCGATCGGTTGATGCCCCGTATCCAGATCAATTACGCTCAGCCGTCGCATGGCCAAGCCTACCCCTGGCGCCGTGAAAAAGCCGCTGTCGTCCGGCCCGCGATGCTCCAGACTGGCGCACATCGCCCGCAGGAGAGGCTCATCATCGAATCCGACGTATCCGGTTATGCCACACATGGCTGTCCCGATTCGTTAGACGCGTTCGGCAACGGAAGCTCCACGTGGCCTTGCCATCCAAAGTGCGGCTTGAGGGCCAGACATGGACCCTTGAATGCAGCCACCGGCCCGTCGAAGTCCGGCCGATTGGACCGCGACCGCACGTCGTGGAATGCGAAGGACGCAAGCGGTAGCGGGTGCGGATCGAGGGCGCGGGTGAGCACGGGCAGGGCACGATAATCGAAGCCCATCAGCCGGGCACACGCCAGATCGACGGCCACAGGGCTCCAACCCGCGACGACCGCACCCGCAGGGACGGGCACCGGGTCAAGCGGACCGTTGCCCTCGCCCGCCACGACACCATCGACAACCGTGAAGAACCGACGCACCGGTCGATCGTGCAAACCGCCCGCCGGATCCGCGTAGAGCAGAATGCGGTTGAGGTCCATCACCATCCGCCACGCCGTGTCGTTGCCGTACCAGTTGCCGGAACGGATCGTGTCAACGTTGGTATCCCCGAAGATCCGTTTGCCGATCGCCTTGACCGGACTCGCCACCCACCCGCGAAGCGGGCCCAGCATCGGGTACAGGCGTTTGAACCGGGCCAGAGCCGCCCGCTCCATACGGTTCTTGATGCTATCATCGGCGAACTGGTCACCGCCCTGAGGCGGCGTCCCCTCACGATGGTGCGGCAGCCAGTTCTTGTTGCCGTTGATTCCCACCAGGTTCTTCAGATTCACGGTCAGGCCAACCTTCTTGTGTGTCTTGAGTTTTGGAAGGCCGATCACTACGTCCGCCTCGAGAACTGTCTTGGAAATCAGGTATTCATGCACGTCGTCATGCTGATGCGAGTAGAGCTCACCCATGTCGTACTCGGACCCGTACAGCAGATGGCACAGATGGTTGATTTCCGCGAACGCGGACCGCAGGCCGAGGTTCACCTTGACATACCCGGCCGGGTCACCCGCGAGGGGTTCGTGGCCGACGATGACGCCATCGATCTTCCGTGCCCGCTCCGGGCGCAGATCGTACACCTCGACTTCGAAGCCGGCATGCTCCCGGTAGAGCGCCTCGATCTCGTCGAGTCCCGTCAACCGACGAAGGGCCCCGAAATCGGCGTCGCTGTGGGGAGCGTCCGCAATGACAATCCGGCCCTTGCCCGCCAGAGCGATGTGCACATAGTCGACGACGGCGCGAATGATCGAGCCGTGCGTGGTCAGACAGTCGGCCGGATCGGGATCGCTCTCGCGAAAGTCGCGGACGAGGTTAGGTTTGAGTACGACCGTGTCGTTCGGCTTGATGAGTCCGCCCAGCGGATTCCATTCGCGCGTTCCCTCCCGCGATGCATCCAGCCCCAGGAGGCGCAGGCTTTCGCGAACCGTTGCGTACGCATCGCCTCGCGCGGACGGACGGTCCGGGTCGGCATGCGGGTACTCGATCGGGCGCGGATCGGGAGAGAACGGCGGCGCCGCATCGTAGCGCCTGGGACCCCAAGCGATGGCTACCTGTGGGTCGAATGGATTCGACACGCGCGTCATCTCCGCCTGTCGTCCGAGTCCGCCGTCACCAAACCGGGCTCGCAGGCCGCATCCGGTGTCTGCGACGTCATGAGACCGGGGGCCAGGATCCGGTCCCACTGGCGCGTGACCTCGTCGATGGTATGCCGATGGGCCGACCGCGCCGCGGCCTCCGCGAAGCGGCGCCGCCGCTCGTCGTCCGCCAGCAGCGATACAATCGCTGCCCCGAAAGCCTCCGGCGTTCGGTCGCGAATCAGGTACCCGTTGCGGCCGTCCTCGACCAGGTCCGACAGATCCCCCACATCGGAAACCACGACGGGCAGACCGGACATCATCGCCTCCATCACCGAGAGCGACAATCCCTCGGAGTCGGACGTGAGCACAAAGATCTTCGCCCGGCCAAGCCAATCCTCGATGTCACGCTGATGTCCTGCGAACGTCGTGCGGGCCGCCACGCCCAACCTCCCGGCCATCTGCTCGAGAGGCCCGCGCAATTCGCCATCGCCGACGATCGTGGCGGTTACGGTGGGCACCTCCTTCGCCACCCAGCGAATGGCCTGCAGGAACAGGTCCACGCGCTTGATCTGAGCGAGCCGCCCGACGAAAACCAGATCCGTCGAGGGCGGCGACGCAGCCCGGGCGAAGCGGTCCGGATCGATCCCGCCGGATACCACGTGGAACCGCGCCTCGATCCCCTTCTTCTGGTAGAACTCCTTCGCCCCGGTTCCCATCGTGATGACATAATCAAACGCCCCCACCGCGCGGATGAGGAGGTCTTCCACGACCCGATCGGGAGTCTCGAGCTTGCCGAAGATCCGGTTTTCGGCCCAGACGCCGCCGCCGAGGATTTCCGTCGGCCCCCCCACACAGAAGTACATCGAGCGCGCGCCGACGAGCGGCGCTACCATGGCGGCGACCAGGCCGTTGACCAGAAGATGAAACCCTCCGACGATATCGGGCCTTCGGCACACGGCGCACCACACGAAGGTCACAAGCCGAGACGGCACGCCCCCGATCATTCGGTGCAGCCAGCGCGGCGGGTGGATGACGTCAACCTTCGGAATCGGAGGCACCGGATAGGTGGAAACGATCCACACGCGCGAGCAACGCTTCGATGCGGCGAGCGGACGCAGGTGGGCCAGGACCCAGTTGTCCGAGTAGAACGTCCCGGTGAGGAGAACGGTCCGATCTTCGCCGGTCCGACCAGAAAGGCGCGGGCGTGCGAGTCGTCTGACCACCGACAGGGCGACGCCGTACGTGAGCATCAGTCCGCGCAACAGCCGACGCACGACCCATCGTCGGCCGCACTGCTCGATTGAAAGGCGCGACGCCGCACGCACGGCGGGCCGGGACACACGGGCGTGCACGCCGACTTCCGTGCCTGTCACGGTCAGATTCGAATGGCCTGCGGTCATATGCCTGGGAACTCCAGAGGACGCCAAGGGATCGAGACGCTCCGTCTACCCGTGTGGTCGTTGCCGTTTCGCTGCAGGCCCGGGACGTCGCTTCCGTTCAGACACAGGCGCGCGCAAGGCGGCTCCGGTACGTACACGGTCAGGCCGGCAAGGTCCGAAAGCGTCAACGCTTCGCCGCGGCGGGGAACATCATTCGCCTGCTGCAGATCGATTCGCAAGCCGCGGGCGTCGTCCGATACCGTGAGAGACAGCTCCCGGATCGCCCGGCACAGACGGAGCAGCCGACGGGTCGTCGTCACGAGGATCCGGCCGGCCCGGTGCTTCTCCGCCAGCCTTCGAAAGCCGGCCGCCGCAGTTTCATCTATCGGCATCGCAGGGTCCGGGGTTTTGCCCAGGTGCGTATACAGGACGCACACCCCTTCCCGGTCGGTCAGGTGATCCAGAAACGCCTCGGTCAGGGCAGGTCCGATTCCCCGACTCGTGTCTCCGCAGCTCACGCCACCCCAATGGGGGTTCGACCGCAGGAACTCGTATGCGGCCCGTCCGTCCCGCAGGCGCGCCGGGCGCAACACGCGGTTCGCAGCGTTCATCTCGTATCGGTTGCCGTCCCGGCGTCCGACGATGTGCTTCATCCGCTCCTTGGCGACCGTTCGGGCCGATGCCACCGGATGCCGGGCCGTCCACAACCCCGCGAAGCGGGCGGGAACATCCTGGCCGATGACACTCGTGACCCGCCCGCGCCACACGTATCGGATCCCGTGCCCGACGGTCAGGTCGGCGTGGTAGGCGGCGTGGCCCGGTTCGTCCCCGTGCCCATGCATGATATCGGCGCCGAAGTTGGTCGGCGCAGTCGCGTGGTCGATCCATACTTCCAGCCGGCAGTCGTGCCGGTCGAGCTCGTCCAGGGCTCGGCCCGCATGGGCCCGTTCGACGGCCAGGTCGCCGTACGAGTGGAGGCAGTCGACGTGCCCGCTGCGAATCAGCGCCCGAACCATCGCCCGGCCCGTGTCATCCGTGTTCCAGTACGCGAACTGGTCCGGCCGCATATCGAAGTAGATCGTGTTGCCTACTTCGAGCCCGACGCCGGGGCCTGCCGTCGTGGCCTCCGTCGTGTTCAGGAACCGCATGATCTCCCAGTAAGCCCGCCGATCGGGCGTCTCGTCGAGATCGCTGCAAATCGCGAGCGCCGCCCGATAAGGGTAGGGTAACCGGCGGAGCTGAACGTCAGACGTATCCATCTCCGCGAACCTTTCGGGATGCGGATGCGGCGCGTTCGTAGACCTGTCGCGTACGCAGCGCCACCTTGTCCGGGTGAAAACGATCGAGCGCGATCTCCCGGCTCCGCGCGCCTTGCCGGGCTCGCTCGGCGTCGTCCTCGAGGATCAGGCGCATGTGCCGGGCGATGTCCGCCGGATCGTGAGGATCAACGAGGTACCCGGTCTCGCCGTGCCGGACCATGTACGGCATGCCGCATCGATTCGAGGTTACGACCGGCACCCCCGCCGCCATCGCTTCCTCGATGCCCATGGGCGAGTTCTCTTCCAGTGAAGTCAGAGCAAAGATGCTCGCCGCCGACAGCTCCTCGCGCACACGCCCGCTGTCGATTCGCCCGAGCACTTTGACGCGATCGTCCAGGCCGAGCTCCGTGATGCGCTCACGCAGCCGTCGACCGTAGGCCGGCTCGGTCACCGATCCGGCCAGCCGCAGCCCGGCATCGACGCCCTCGTCAATGAGCTGTCCGAACGCTTCGACCAAGGTGATCGTATTCTTGCGCGGGCAGATCAGCGCGGCGGAGAAGACCGTTCCCTTCCGCTCTTTCCGCTCGATTTCAAAGCACGACTCCGCGATCGGGTTGTCGATGTCATGGATCACGCCGGTGGCGATACCGTCGAGCCGTTCGCGCACATAGGGACTGATTGAAATAATGTGCGGCTGATCCGCCCAGCCGCGGGTCTCGACGCTTCGCCAGATGCGCGATCGCAGCCGCGCGAACCGTTGCCCGGAGACCAGCGTGTCTCCGTAGATGAAGCCGTGGATCGTGAAGACTCTCGGGTACGCAAGGCCCTTGACCATGAGACCATAAACGTCGTGGGCATGCACCACGTCCGGACCCAGTTCGCGCAGCCGCTGCTGGACAACGGCACGTCCGGGACCGACGGCATCGATCAACGTGTGGCGCCGGCTCCGCGGGAGGCGGTGCACCGTGGCGCTCTCCCACGGAACGACCTCGGGTCGGTCGCGCTCCGGGTCTGTGGTGACGACGTGGACGTCGAGGTCGCCCATCTTGGCCAGGGCGCGGACGAGATTGACGCTGACGGCTTCGACCCCACCGTGCGGCACGCCGGGGTCCTGGGGAAACGCGGTGACAATAGCGACTTTCACGGTGGGTAGTCACCTCGATGCGATCAGGCGGGAAGTCCGCAGACCCGACAGAAGACCGCTTCGAATCGCGGCAGGGCAGCGTCGACGGAATGCTGCCCCAGGTAGTACCGTCTGGCGTTGGCTGAGGCTTCGCCCCATCGCACCGGAGACTCCAGCAGCCCGCGCAGTGCGGCCGCGAGGGTCCCGACGTCGTGCCCCACTCCCCCCAGCCCCCGGGAAACGATCAGGCCGTCCGGGTCGACGGTCGAGACCACCGGAACGCCGTGACTCCACGCTTCCAGAAACGTATTTGGGAACCCCTCGTACTCGGAGGTGCAGCACAGCACCGTGGCCCTCTTGTAGATGCCGGCCATGTCTCTGCGCTCGACCCGACCAAGGAGCGTCACGTTCGGCAGAGATCGAGCTCGCTCCAGCGGCTCGGTCGCCGTCGGCGTGTTCGATTCCGGAGCACCGGCCACATCGAACTGCACGTCCGGCAGACGTTGCGCCAAGTCCACGAGCCATTCGAGGCGCTTCAACGGCACGATCCGGCCGACCCAGGCCACTCGTGCGGATTCGTTCTCCGGAAAGCTCGGTGCCACGTAGGCGTCCTCTCCGGGCCCGGCACACGGCATCGGAATCACGACGGAGTCCCGACCGAAGCCTTCCTGAAGCGACGCTTGCTGGCTTTGGGTCTGCACGATCACGGTGTCGGCATGGCGCAGGCCGTACCGATAAAGCCAACGTTCGCGCACCGTACGCATGGCCGGCAGACGCGGATCACAATCAGGATCACTGGCGACCGAGTAGACGAATCCCCGGCCGTGCCGGCGGCACCACATGGCGACCTGCCCCGTGACGTATTCGCCACAGTTCTGGTAGTACACCTGTGCGTCCGCCCGCATCATGGCGCGGTTCAAGCTTGTCCAGCGCGGATGGAAGAACCGAACGCCGCGCATGCCCGCGTCCTGCGCGCACAGCTTGATGATCCGCACGCCGTCGATCATCTCGTCGCGTGCCGAACCTTCCTGCCACGTTACGATGCTCACCGGATACCCCCGCGCGGCGAGCCAGCGCGCGGTGAGGCTGGTCTGCCACTCCACGCCGCCGACGTGACCGCACGTCCCGCCGGTCATCGCCCCGTACGCGAAGTGCGCCACCACACAGATGGCGGGCCCAGGACGATCGACCTGACGATCGGTGCGACACGTCTCCCTACTCGCACACGATGCGGAAGCCAAAGTTGAACTCCGTCGTGTCAATGCCATTCGAATCCAGCCGATACGCCGAGCGCAACGCCCACGGGTATCGGCTGAACGCCCCCCCTCGGAGGACCTTCCGAGGTCCGATGATGTCCTTCGTTGCCGGTCCGCTCGGGTCCACCTGAGCGTCGCTCGAGTGGGTGCCGAACCAGTCGCCGACCCACTCCCACGCGTTGCCGTGCATGTCGAACAGCCCGAAGGCATTCGGCAGCTTCCCACCGACATCGTGCGTGTTGTTGTCCTGGGTCGGCCATCCACTGTTGCCGCTGTACCAGCCATGGTCGTCCAACCCGTCCGACTCGGAATCGCCGAAGGTGAACGCAGTGGTGCTCCCGGCCCGGCACGCGTACTCCCACTCCGCCTCCGTGGGCAGGCGGCAAAGCCGTCTCGTAATCGCGCTCAGCGCATCACAGAACGCCGTCGCATCCTCCCACGTGACCCAGGCCGCCGGATGCTCGTCATCCAGCTCGGCGTTGAAGCAGTCCTGCACGCAGTCGTCGGGGACGGTGGGAACGGTTCCCATGACCGCCCGGTACTGCGCTTGCGTGACCTCCGTCTCGCCCATCGCGAAGGTGGACACCGTTACCACACGCTGCGGGCTTTCGTCGCTGAGGTCGATATCCGAACCGCCGAACGCGGCCTGCTCCGACTCGGATGAGCCCATTGTGAACGTGCCCCCCGGAACCTCGATCACGCGAAGCACGACGCCGTTGCCAAGGTCGACCGTCAACCGCTCGGTCTGCCGCCGCGCAAACACGGCCGTGACCGTCTTGTCGGCGTCGAGCACAAGCGTGCTGGGGTTGGCGCGCGCCTGCCCGCTGTCCCGCCAGTGGTCGAAACGCCCCGCGGTAAGATCTCCTTCCCAGTGGTCAAACCGCCATCCCTCGGCCGGCGTGGTGGTCAGGGTGATCTCACTGCCCCCGTCGAAGGTGCCGGACTCGGGGTCGACGCTGCCTTCGCCGTCGACGACGGTGCTCAACAGCACGCTCGCCGGGGTCGTCGAACCCCCGTCTCCGGACGAACGGAAGCCGGGCGGCGCAGGACCGCATCCCTGAAACAGGCATCCGATCACGAGAAACGGCGCCATCACGACCCCCGCCGTCTCCCGGATGGCAGTAGCTTCTCCGTGCGTCATTTCGGTTCCCTTTTCAAGCTCGCTCATGTGGGCCCGGGCGTTCATTCCTCGCGCCCCTCGTTATCGCGAGTAGCCGGGTGTTGTGCCGGGCGACTTGACGGCGCGGCGACGGTCAGGTCGAAGACACGGAACCGCATATCACCCCGTTCCACCCGGAGCACCGGTGGCCCGAGCCGTTCCGCGACGACGCCCAATGCGGCTGCGCCCGGCGGGCGCAACGCACCCTCGAACAGCAGAAAGGTCTTCGCGCCGGCGTTTTTCACCTCCCGCACGATGTCGTCCGGGGCGCCGGGGCGTGGCACGCCAACGCAGGGCGTATCGAGATGATACGCAATGATCAAGGCCTGGTGCCAATGATTAGCCGACAACGGACCCTGGATGCCTTGTTCCTCGAGTTCACGGGCGGCACGTTCCAGGTCGAGCCCCGGTCGCGCCCGCGCCTCCATGACCGTCTTGAAGCACGGGAGGACGCAGGCCGCCATCACGATCGCGGCGAACCCCCACTGCCAGTAGGCGTACCGCCGCGGCCGGAGAGTGCCTTCGCACCCGGTCGCGAGGCCCCGGGCGATCATGGTTGCCCCAGTCCCCACGAGCGTCAGAAGCAGACCTTGCAGAGGCCAGTAGTACCGTGGGGTGCCTGCGAACACGACCATCAGCCCCGAGAGGTACGTTGCGATCGCCACCAGTGCCCACCGCCACGGCCCGACGCCGATGCCGAGTCGGTTGTTCTGCGGCACGCACGCCAATAGCGGCAGGGCCAAGAGCGCCACGTGCATCAGCCCCAGCCCGTCGCCCTGAAAGATGTGCGTCGAGCCCTCGCGCACGTTACGAACCAGCAAGCGGAGTTGGTGCGCGGCTTCCGACAGGCTTGCCGTGGGTGACCAAGTGGGCCACGGTATCTTCAATTCGTCCGGGTTCTCCCAACTCGTTATGCGTCCCTCGCGGGGCGGGTCGACGCGGTACAGTGGCCAGTAGTCACCCGATGGAATATGCGGGCCGGCAAGGCTGTGGACGACGCTGCCGGTTGTTGCGAACGTGGCTCGATCGTACTTCCGTGTAAGGACAACGATCCAGGGGCCGGCCACGAGCAGGCACGCCGCCGTGCCGACCAGCCAGCAACGAAAATGTCCCCACTCGGGCCATCTCCCCCTGCGCCCCGCAACCAGGAACGTGGCCAGAAGGTGATGCAGGGCGAAGAACGGCAACGCGTAGTACTTGGCGAGATAAGACGCGCCGGCGATCACACCCGTCACGAAGGCGTCGCGGCTCCTGAGGGACCGGCTCATGGCATAACTGCAACTCAGGTACAGCGTCAACAGCCCGGCCAAGAGCATGTCGGGCCCCACCGCGCGGGGCAACCAGCGCAGGGCCAGAAGCCCGCCGGCGATCGGAACCGCCCAGGCAATGGGACCACACACCTCGAACCGACGCACGAGTCGGTGTACGGAGAAGATGAAGAGCACCCCCGCCAGGGCATTGATGACCTTTGCCCCGAGCAGCGAGTCGGCGCCGAGAAGGTGCCACGGGACCAGCAACCAGGACAGCAGCGGCGCCCAGTATCCGGTGACGGCCAGATCGAAATCGGCGTTGGCGTAGTACCGGGCGATGCGGTTGTAGGCCACCCCGTCGCCGTTGAGCTGGTGTCGTGATAGCACGGTCAGCCAGGCGGCCAGCGGCACGTACAGGGCGTACGCCGCGAGCAGCGGCAAGTGTGAGCTCCGAGAAGGAGAGGAATCCCGCATGATGCTGTCGGAAACACACAGAGACGGATTCAGCCTTGCGGGCCGTCCGAGCTTGCGAGTTGCTCAAAACTCCGATGCGACGGCTTGCCGCTCTTGAGGTTGCTGCGCGGGGCTTCGACGACCGCTTCGTGGCCGTGCACGACGTTCTGGGCCAGCTCCGGGTCGAGGCCGACCGGCGCCGGTCGCGGCCCTTCCTGATCCGCGGCGGCCACGCGATCCTCCTTCGCCCCGAACATCCAGGACAGGAAGCCCCGCGCAATGTCCCAGACCATGGCCACGTCGCCTCCGCCCACCAGCATCTTGGTCAGACGCCACACTTGGCGGGGGCGGAAGTAGAACGCCCTGAACGCCCGCTTCGTGCCCGTGAGGATCGCCTCGGCCGAGATGTCCGGGTAGTGCACGACCACCGAGTCGTTCATGTCGAAATGCGACCAGTCGCCCGTGTCCAACCAGCCGTTGGCGACCGCCTGGAAGTAGAAGTCCGTACCCGCATACGGCACGGCCACATGGAAAAGCGCGATGTCGAGCGGGATGCTCCGGCTGAAATCGATCGTCTCGCGGATGGTCGCCTCGGTCTCGCCGGGCAGGCCGATGATGAAGTAGGCCCAGCTTCTGATCCCCACCCGGTCGATCATCGCGATCGTCTCGCGGGCCTTCTCCACCGTCGTGTCCTTCTTGCACGCATCGAGCACCTTCTGCGACCCGCTCTCGATGCCGAACGCGACCAGCCAGCACCCCGCCTCCTTCATCCGCCGGGCCATCGGCTCGTCGATCGTGTCGACGCGGCTGTTGCAGGCCCACTTGACCTTCAGACCGCGCTCGAGGATCAGGTCGCACAACCGCATCACGCCGTCCCGATCGTAGGTGAACAGGTCGGCGAGGAAGACGACCTTGTGCACGTCGTGCTCGGCAAGGTACTCGAGCTCCGCGATGATGCTCTCCGCACTCCGGTAGCGCACGGACTTGCCCCACACCACGCCTTCGAAACAGTAGGTGCAGCGATAGGGGCAGCCCCGGTTGGTCAACAGCCAAACGTAGCGACTGCCGATGAACGGCATGCGGTAGCGGTCCAGAGGGAGCAGGTGCTGCTTTGGGATCGGCAATTCGTCGAGGTGCTCAACGAGCGGGCGATCCTCGTGAACCACGACCTCACCGGCGTCCGTCCGGATTGCCGTACCCAGGCATCCGGCGAGCGCTTCACCCTTCCGCACGCGGTCGAGAACCTCGCGGAACGTAATCTCCGGCTCGTGGCGGATGACCGCGTCGAGCTCCGGGATCAGATCGAGCGTGTTCTTCGGCACGGCCGACGGGTGCGTTCCCACCGCGATCGTGGTCGCCCCGAGGCTCTTGGCCACCTTCACGCCGCGGGCGTCGATCTCGAACGTCGTGCCCGTGACGTAGCTGACGTAGAAGGAAGGGCGCTTCGCGCGGACCGTGCGATCGAAATCATCCCACGCCATCTCTTCGGCGATCGCATCAATGATCTCGACGGTCATGTCATCCGGCACCATCGCCGCGAGATACGCGAGCGAAGTCTGAGGCCACATCATCCGTTCACGGCTCTTGCGGCCCCAGCGGCACACATCGCGTATGTAGATGTGGCCGTCAGGGGACGGCGGATTGACGATCAGGACATCCGTTCTGTTCATGGGATAGCCACTCCTAATCCCGCTTCCCTCACTCAATCCTTCGCCGCCGCCGCTGCCGTCGCGGCATCAATCTCCTCGTCCGTCATCGCCGCCGCCGCCGAATCCGTGTCCTTGCTCAGCAGGTACCCACCGAGGAACAGGGCGTCCATGCCGGTCTTGAGGTAGCATTCGATCGCCTCGTCGGGCGTGTTGACGATCGGCTGGCCACGAATGTTGAACGACGTGTTCAGAACACAGTATACGCCGGTCAGGTCGCCGAAGCGCTCGATCAATTCGTGATACTGCGGATTGTGCACCCGGCTGACGGTCTGCACGCGTCCCGTGCCGTCCACGTGCGTGATCGCCGGCACCTTGTCCCTGCTGTTCTCGCGCACGTTGTACACCAGAATCATGTACGGAGACGGGTAGTCCGTCTCGAAGTACTCGCCGCACCGCTCCTCGGGCACCGACGGAGCGAAGGGGCGAAACGACTCGCGGAACTTCACCCGGGCGTTGAGGATGTCCTTCATCTCCTCCCGGCACGGACTGGTCAGGATGCTACGGTTGCCGAGTGCCCTCGGACCGCATTCCATCTTTCCCTGAAACCAGCCGACGATCTTCTCTTGCGCGAGCAGCTCCGCCGCGCGCTGGGGTGCGTCATCCACACGGTCCGCCTTCAGTCCGGCCCGACCGATGGCGGCCAGAGCCTCCGTGTCGCCGTAGCTCGGTCCGAGATAGGCGTGCTCCATGACGTACGAGCGCGGGTTGCGGAGCTGGTTGTTCCACAGCCAGTAGCAGGCGCCGATGCTCGTGCCCGCGTCGTTCGCCGCCGGCTGCACCCACACGTCACGGAACGGTCCGCGGTCCAGGAGTCTGCCGTTCATGACGCTGTTCAGGCACACCCCGCCGGCGAGGCACACGACGGGAAGCTGCGTCTTCGCGATCAGCCAGTCGGCCATGTGGAAGCACACCTCTTCCGTCCGAAGCTGCACGGCCGCGGCCACATCCATGTAGTGCTGGGTCATTTCACCGTCCTTCGCCCGCGCGGGGCCGAACACGTCGGTGAACTTCCTGCTCATCCAGTGCGGCCGGCCCTTCAGGTGATACTGGAAGTAGCTCAGGTCGACCCGGTAGTTCCCGTCGTCGGTGCACACGACGATCTTGCGAAACTCGTCGATGTAGCGGCTCGGGTCCCCATACGGGGCCAACCCCATGACCTTGCCCTCGCCGCTCGCGAACAGAAAGCCGAGATACTCCGTGATCCCCCCGTACACGAGGCCGAGAGAATGCGGGAAGTTGATCTGCTTGAGACAGTGCAGGTCCAGCCCTTCCCCGTAACCGAGCCAGGTGCAGCACCACTCGCCGGCCGCATCGACCGACATGATGGCCGCCTTCTCGTACGGCGACGTCAGGAACGTGCTCGCCGCGTGAAGAACGTGGTGCTCGGCGAAGTGCACCCGCGTCCGGGCGCCGTTCAGCCCGAGCGCATCGCGCACGGTTCCCTTGATCTTCAGCATCGGGACGAACTTCTCGGTGCGACTGCGCAGCAGACCCACCGACCGGGGGAAGTAGCGAGCCAGGTGAAGGGCCCGGCTCCCGAGGCCCAGATACGGATTCCAGTAGTAGACGACGTGATCCAGCTCGCGCGGCTCGATACCCGCGTGCTCGCAGCACCACCGCATCGAGTGAATGGGGAACTCCGCGGTGTGTTTGGTGCGCAGGAAACGCTCTTCCTCGACGAAGCCGAGCAGCTCACCGTCGCGCACGATGGCGGCAGCCGCGTCGTGCCCGTAGCAGTCAAAGCCAAGTATATGCATGGTGCTTCCTCTTCTATCCCATCCGGTCCGTGGTTGGCGCAGCGGCGGCCCGCTGCGGATCCTGATGCGCCTCGAGACTCGAGTCACCGGTCGACGGTGCGAAGGGGTCCTCCCACACGGCCCGCTGCTTCTCTCTCGCGGCCCAGATCACGCGGAGGATCACGCCCCCGAGGGCACTCCATCCCGCCGTCGCAATGCACCCGGCGGCCGCGAACCACAGGTAGTCACGCCACGGTGGCGGGGCTGCGATCCCGACTCCCCACAGGGCCAACCCGCAGCCGAACAACACGCAGCCGGCGACAACCAGTTGCTTGGTCCAGAACATCCGGTCCAGTATCCGGCCCAACCGCCCGGGAAGACGCCGCGATCCGATCAGCAGGTAGTTGAGCTGGTGACACAACAGCCCGACGAACGCCGCCTGCAGAAGAACAAACACGAACGCCCCTCCCAGCGCCAGTGCGACCGGTGCCGTCGCACCCAGGACGCTCGCGATCCCGCCCAGGGCCGCCCCGATCAGACAGAACAGCAGGCCGAGCGAGACGAGCGAGCGGATGGGGCTGTAGCAGGACGACGCAAACAGAATGATGGCCAGAAATCGCACACCATCCTTGACCACGCTGAGCTTCGACCGACCCAAGCGCTCCTTGTAGGGCATCGGCACCTCTTCGATGCGCAGGCGCGGGTCCAGGGCGGCGATGCAGCTCATCGCCGGTGTGAAGTGCAACCCGTCCGGCAAGGGGACCATCCGCCGAAGGCTTGCCCGACGGATCACCCGCATTCCCGACGCCGCGTCGGTCAGCGAGTCCCCCGACACGACGCTAACCAACCGGGCGAAGATCTCGTTCCCGAGCCGGCGCACGCGAGGCATCTCGCTGTCCGGGTTGAGCCGCGCCCCGAGCACCACGTCCGCGTTCGTCTCGTCCAGCCGATTGAGCAGCTTCGTCGCGAAGCGCGGATCACACGTTCCGTCGGCGTCCATGAACCCCACGAGTTCGGCGTCCGTCGCGTGGAAGCCGGCCTTGATCGCCGCCCCGTAGCCGCGGTTGCGCTCGAAGCGAATCTTCCTGACTTCCGGATACCGGTCGGCGATCTCCTGCGTGCGATCGGTGGACCCGTCGTTGACGAACACCACAATCATCTCGTCGATCGCGGTGCTGGCGACGACCTCGTCGCGCGCGGCCAGCGCCCGCTCGAGCGTCATCCCGATCGCGTCCTCCTCGTTCAAGGCCGGAATGACAAGCGCGAACCGTTTGCGTGTGTCGGTCATCCGTTTCTCGTTCCGTTGCTCAACGGTGCACACCGAGCCATGTCTCCATCGAGCCGCGCAGGAAAAGCGCGTCGAACTGGTGGTGGGGGCCCGGAAGCGAGACCGGTTCAATCACCAGTCTCTGCTGCAACAACCGAGGCTGCATCCGTGGATGATACGGACGATATCCGGTGTCCGCCATGAACGCGAATAACTCTGCTGCACTCTGGTCTTGTTCTCGCAGCCAGGCGTCGGTCGTTTCGACAAGCACCGCCACGTTGAGGCGTGAGAGGAGCTCTCGGGCGCCCCGGAGGACGTTCAACTCGAAGCCTTCCACGTCGATTTTCACCAGCGTCCGCCCTTCTTTCGGAATCTCAACGCCGAAGTCGTCAAGCGTCCGCACATCCACCTCGAAGGAACGAACGACTTGGTCGCCGACCGGCCGTAGCGTGCTCTGGCCCGGCGAGTCTGTCGGCATGAACAGCGTGGAACCACCGCGCTCCGCGGACAGCGCGCAGTCGAACACGCGCACGTGCGTCAACCCGTTCAGATCCAGGTGGCCGCAGAGATCGGCACGGGCGTGAGGATGGGGTTCGAAGGCCAGGATCGTTCCCTTCGGACCGACGGCCGCCGCAGCGCTGAGCGTGAGCATCCCGATGTTCGCGCCCACGTCAACGAAAGCATCGCCCGGGCGAAGAAGTCGCATGATGACGCGCTGGGCAGCCAGATCATAGAACCGCCCCTGGTAGTACGCCGCCCGCTGCGACCAATGACCGAGGTCGAGCAACATCCTGTAGCCGTGTTCCCGGCCCCGCGTCACGCGCTTCCCGTACCGGCCCCAATCCGCGTCGTCTCGCTCCCCCCCGAGTTGTTTGTACACGAAACCCGTGAACCGCGGCGAATAGCGCAGAAAGGGCCTGGCCAGATCCAGCGCGAGTTTGCTCAGCACGGTGGAGAAGTCCTTCGGGTGTGCTGATTCATGAGTGAACCGTAGAGATCCGTGATGAAGCGGGTGTGCAAACCCATGTCAAAGCGTTTCGCGCTGCTTCTGGCACAATCGCCCAACCGGCGACGCAGCGCTGCATCGTGAGCCAGCTCGATGAGAGATTGGGTGAGGGTCTCCACGTCTTCCCTTGGGAAGAGCAGACCGTTGCCCCGGTGCTCGACGAGCTCGGGGATGCCTCCGACCGCCGCGGCCACAACGGGCAAACCCGCGGCCAGGGCTTCGGTCAGAGCAAGCCCCTGCCCCTCGGAGCGGGAGGGAAACACGAACACGTCGCTGGCGGCCAGAACGTTCGGAATGTCGTCTCGCGGCCCGGCGAACCGAACCTTGTCGCACACGCCCAGTTCCCGAGTCATTGCGTGCAGCCGCCGCGCCATCTCCTGCATCCCCGATCCGTCCGTGCTCCCCACGAGCAGCAGCCGCGCATGCGGGAGGCGGGTAGAAAGGGCCGCGAATGCCTGAACGAGGATGTCCCAACCCTTCACCGGGAACGCGCACCCGACGGTCGTGATGACGAAATCACCGTCGTCCAGCCCGACCGCGCTGCGGACGCCGGATGCCGTACCGTGTCCGTACCGATCCACATCGATGGGAGCCGGCACGACGCTGAGCTTGCCGGAGGGAACGCCCGCAGCGAGCAGCTCGTCGTGTACCGCGCGAGAGATGCACAGGGTCCGGTGCGCCAGCGCGCCGCAAACGCGCACGGTCGGGCTGAGCCGGTGGAGTCCATGGGGCGACGTGCGCTCCTCATAGAAGCGGGACATGGCCAACGCCGACCAGACTCGCACCCGCACGCCCGCCAGCGCCGCGCCGATCAGCGGGCTCGCTGCGTAGTTGTGACAGTGAACCACATCGCATTTCACCGCGCTGAACAATCGGTAGGCACGCCATATGCAGCCGGGGTCCAGGTTCCCGGCCGCCCGCGGAAGGATCACGATTCGACAGGCGCTCTCCTCGAGGGGCCGCACCATTTCCGGGTCGTCCGGCATCTTTGACCAGACCAGATGCGTGTGCCAGCCGCGTGCGGCGCATTGCTCGACGATCCAGACGAACCGGTGCCACTTGGAGTTGGCCCTGTCGGGACACCCCCCCCAGTACTGCACGATCCCGAGTCTTTGTTCGCGCGGAACGTACATCGACATCCGATCGAGTCCTATCGGTGATTACACGAATGCGGCCAAACGCACAGGTCGCGCCCAACACACGGTGCCCGATCCACCTGTCATCGCATGCCTGTCGGCGTCCCGTCTAGAACTGGAAGTAGATGAACGGCTGCGCCGTGCCGCGCCAGCTCATGCAGGCGACAAGCAAGAACCCACACGACCATGCGTAGGAGCGCAGCGCAAAGCTCGGCGCCGACACCGACGCGCGGGCGGAACGGCGGATGACGACGAGCACATGCGCAAGCACGCAGGTCAATACCAACACGATGGGGATCTTCAACTCGAACCAGGTGACGTCCGGCGAACCCGTCGGAAACAACATCGCGTAACACATGTCCAACGATCGGCCGAAATCCGATGAACGGAAAAACACCCAGAGAAAACACATGACATAGAAGTTCAGCAGCACGCACACGCGACGCATGAAGGTTCGCGCCATGAGCGCGTCCAACCCGCGATGCCGGTC
>CAYMME010000099.1:0-20739 GCA_964391465.1 uncultured Planctomycetales bacterium | reverse complement strand
CGCGCCATCGAGATCGACCTGACTCACCGTATCGACACCACTCAGCGTGAGAATGAAGCCGTTCGTGTCGACCCCGTTCGTGACCGTCAGCGTCTTTCCTCCCGCCACGTCAATCGTGCCGCCCGCCGCAAGGTCGCAGTTGGTGACCGTGCAGCTTTCATCGACGTCGAGCGTACCGCCGTCAGTGTCGAGATTGACCGTGCTGACCGTGCCGGTCTGGCTCAGCGTCAGCGTGCTTACATTCACGTCGACCGTCGCGGTCAAGGTCTTCCCCGCAGCCACCTCCAGCGTCGTGTCCCCGTCGTCGCCCGACAGCTCCAGTGTCGTGATGGTCGCGCTGTTGTTGATGTCGACCACCGCACCGTTTTGCAGGACGGTGACGGTGCCGGCAACCACAGTGGCATTCGTATCATCGCCTCCGATCGTCAGCTCGGACGCCGGGCCGTCAAGTTCGATTCCGTGCGTGGCCGCGAGCGTCTCCGACACGCCGCCGTCCACGGTGGTGACCGTCACGACGGAGGCGGCCGGCACGGACAGCAGGTCGTCCAACGTGACGGTCAGGCCCTCGGCGATCTCGATCGTCAGGTCGTCGCCCGCTGTAGCGATGGTCAGCGTGTCGATGGTTGTGGCGATGTCGGCATCGATCTTGGCCGCGGCCCCGCCGATGCTCACGTCATTGAGTGTCACGGCGGCGGTCATCGTCTTGAGGACGTTGTTGCCGATCGAGAACTTGTTGACCGCATCGGTACCGGTGACGGCCCCGATGACGGTCAATGTGTTGCCGGTGTTGTTGGTGGCGTAGTCAAAGGAGCCCGTCGCCCCACCCGCATTGGTGACGGCCAGGGAGCCGCCGCCGGTGATCGAGATAGTAGTGTTGGCGTTGTTTCCCAGAGGGACCGTGTTCGTCCCCTGAAACTCGATGGTGACGGGTACGCTGTTGGAGATGGTAAGGGCCGCCCCGCCCGCGTCGCCAAGAGCCGGAACCGCGGCCGAGTCAATCTGGATCGTGACCGCAGTCTGATTCGCGGCCCCGTTGCAGACGATCGAGTCGCCGGCGGCCAGGTTGGCTCCGCCCCCGATCTGACCGCTGATGGCGTAGGTGCCTCCCGCCGTAATCGTCCAGTCGCCCGCCTCCGCATGCCCCCCCACGAGGCCCACGGCTGCGCCTACCGCGACGGACACGACCAGTCTCCTCGACATGGCGCGCCTCCTCGGTTCGCAAGTTGCCGGCCTCCGTGCGCGTTTTTCGGACCCGCCCCCCGGACACTCCTTCGGAACAGATATCGGTCAGCCGAACCTTCGACATTCGCAACGACGCTGCATCGCCGTACGTTCTCGACGACGACAAATAGAAAGGAGCCCGACGGGCACGCCCGCCGGGCTCCGGAACTGACTAACTCTTGGGTGGAAGCAAGCCCACCCCAGACTACACGCTAGTCTTCGATGTTGGCATCCGCGATGGTGCCGTTGAAGCCGGACAGCGTGGCCACCTGGACGCACTCACCGGCCGCCACCGCAGTGTTGCCCGTGTCATCCATGTACCAGATCGCGGTCGAACCGCTCGCCTGGGTATCCTGGATGAGGAGCACGATCTGGTCGTTCGCGACGATGGCGGCTTCAAGCACCGTCCCCCACAGGGCCGCCACCTCGGCCGCCGTGTCAATACTCCCATCGGCGTCGGTGATGATGATGACGTCATTGGTCGCCGTAGCCACCAAACCGGTCGAGGTGTCGGCGTACGTCGCCAAGGGGGCGTCGTCCGTGGCGAACGCATCCAGGACAAGGACATCACTCGTGGTGAAGTCCGAAATGATGTCGTTGTTGTTCGCCACCGCAGTGGCCCCGAACACGAACTCATCCGCGCCGTCTCCACCGGTCACGATATCATTGCCGTCGGCGCCGGTGATTCGGTCAACGCCCGCACCGCCAGTAATGTTATCCCCAGTGGCATCGACGTCGGCACCCAGCAGGGTGTCATTGGCGGGGGTACCCGTGATGGTCATCGAAGCCACCGGCGCCGCACCCATCGTCAGCGCGCCGCTCAGACCGCTGGCGTCAAGCGCGTCCGCGGTGACCGCACCGGTGAGCGTCAGGGCCTGTGATCCGGTCGCGGTAATCGTCTCCGTCGCGGCGGAGCTGTTCAGAGCCACCGTTCCGGTGATCGTGACCGCGGCGTTGTTCGCGGTGATCGTCACGCCTTCCCAGGAGGTCAGGACGAAGTTGTTGGCCATGTTCGCGTCCATCTGGAGCGTGAACGTGTTCGTCGTGCCGCTGGTCTTCGACGCGATGGTCATGTTGCCGCCGGGATCGAAGTCGAGCTCGACCGTCCCGCCGTCCGGAATGGTAAGGGTGTTCGCACCGAAGCCGGCCGTGGTCGACTTGAACATCGTCGCACCGAAGAAGGTGATATCGACATCGCCGCCGCCCGCCGTGTCCACTTCGATGACTTCGATGTTGGACACGTTGGTCTGCGCAACCGCCCCAGCAGTCGCGTCCGCGTCATCCAGGAGCAGGGTGTCGGTCCCGTCACCACCATCGATCGTGTCGGCGGTGCTGTAGTCGTTTGCCGCAGTGGAGAAGTCGAACGTGTCGTCGCCGGTGCCGCCCGTGATCGTCGTGTTCGCACCGGTCGAATTCGGAGCGAGGACCAGGTTACCGGTCGCCGAACTCCCATCGATCGTCTGGGCGGAGGCATCGAGCTCCGCCCCAACGGTCAGCCCTGCGCTTCCGGAAATATTGAGCGTGGTAAGCGACGTACCGTTGCCGTCGGTCAACTGCTGGATCCCGTTGTCGCTGGAACCCTGGCTCACGACATTGAGCGTGTCGAAGCCGTTGGCGACCGCGTCCGGCTGGACGGTGACGATCGGCTCAGCACCGGCGTCGGTCATCCCCTCGAGCGTCAGCGTCAGAGTGTCCGACGCCCCCGTCAGGTCCGCATCGTCCACCGTAATGGTGACGTCGTCGTCCCCGTTCAGGACGCTCGCGGCCGTGATCGCGGTGCCGATGTTCTGAACGATGACGTTCTCCGGAGGATTCCGGACGATCACCGTCGTCAGCGAGTCGGCGTTGTTGGCGTTGATTGTCAGGGCGTTCGCTGTCGTGAGCTCAATGTCCAGGACCTCGATGCTCGCCAGCGAAGCAGGCGTGACCGTCCCGCCGCCGGTGTTCTGGGCCATCAGCGTGTCCGTGCCCTCGGCACCGTTGATGGAGTCGGCACTCTGCAGCGTGTTGACGAAGACGCCGGCGCCGCTCAGGAAGAGCGAGCCGTCGAACGTGTCGTCGCCGCTGGTTCCGGTCAACGAATCCGTGCTGGTGGTCAGAATCAGGTCGGCGCTCGTGCCACTGGCGGTGATGTCGACGGTGCCGGTCGCGGTGCCAGCGGCCGCATCTGTCACCATGACCTGGAACGTGAAGCTGCCACCCGAGCTGAAGGTCACGCTCGGCGTCTGCGAGGTCGCGTTCGCGATGGTCGCACCCGCGGTGGCCGAGGTCTGGGACCAGCTATACGTGTAAGGCGGCGTCCCGTTGCTCGCGGAAGCGAGCAGGGCAATGGTGTCGCCCACGTCCGGTGTCGTGTCGTCCGCGGTAGCCGTAACGGCCAGCGGATCCGGGGTCACCGCCGCCGCGGAGCAGGTAACCGTCGAGGTCGCGGTGGCCGTCGTGCCGGCCTCGTCCGTCGCCGTGACCGAGACGACCGAGTCGCCTGCCGAAACACAGGTCACGGTCACCGACGAGCCACTCGTAGCGCTCAACGTGGCGTCGCCGGAGGTAACGGACCACGCAAACGTGGCCGTACCCGAGCCGCCGGTCGCAGTGGCCGTCAACGTGGTGCCGGACCCCACTTCGGCCGCAGCGGTGCCGCTGATTGCTACCGCCAGCGGATCCACGTCCACCGGAATGCAGATCTGGCCCTCCAACAGCCCGACCATGGCGACCAGCGCGACGACCTTGATGAGCGTCCCTCTGGCCACGGTCAATTCTCTTACTCGCCGAGTCATTGAGCTACCTCCAGTCCAAACAAGTCTTGGCTCAGATCGAGACGCGCGCCGTCACGCCGTCGCGCGGAGCACCGATCCTCTCTCTTTTTCACTTGTTACAAACGGCCAATCCCTTCCCGCCAGGACTCCGTGCCCACGGCTGAAGGGCTATACCTCATGTTCGATTGCGATCCGGATGTCCCCATGAAGCCCCGACTCGCGCAGATGCACGCTGGTCAAACGCTGCGTCCTGCGGGCGGACACCCCGAACTATCGGTTCAACGCGGCTTTTTCCTAAAGGAATTGCCGAGCAGAAGTAACGGTCCCGCGCCAGGACTCACTCACCACCGCCAAGCACCGCCATACGGATCGGCTGTCGCTGCGCGGCAACCCGACCCACTCTACATGCGAGGGCGATTCTAAAAGCATGCCTCCGCTTGTCAACTCTCTTTTCGCAATTTTCTGCGGCCTTCAGCCCGGCTCGCTCCACCCGGCCCCGCATTCCAGATGGGCCGACATTCCCTCATGTCGGGGTTATCGCAGGCGACGTTGAGGTGTTGCGCGGCAACCGGGCCTTTTTTGCGTAGCCACCGCCCCGTGACGACAATATCCATGGACCCTATCGGAATCACCATGATGAAGGCGCACGACAAGCCAGCGCAGACCGTAACCCACTGCAAATACGAAGGGTAGGGCAGAGCGGAGAACAGAGGCGCCAGGGAGCGCGATCGGCGTCTCCGCGACCCCGTTCCCTGTTCCCCGTTCCCCGTTCCCTGCTGTTCAAGCTGCTCCGCCTACGGTCTGGCGGACGGATCTGACCCGTGTGCTCAGGTTGTCCAGCACGTTCATGAAGTTGATGTACGAGTCGTAGGGAGATTGGTAGGGGTTGAAGTACTTGTGCACGTCCCCGTCCTCGAAGTACTTCGTGCACATGTAATAGAAGTGGTCGGACGACTGGAGCCTCCGCCAATCGTCGAGCACCTGAGGGTCATCCGCGGCCTTGACCGCACCCTCGAGCCGGTACAGCTCATGCAGGGCGTTGGACTGCATGGCGTTGCCCAGCCAGGCCGACAGGTCCCGCTCGGTGTCGGCCCAGGACATCATGTGCGGGACGTCGAACTCTCCGGAGACCGGATAGGTCGCAACCACCTCGGAGGGCGTCTTGAAGTCGTTGTCCGCATGCCGGAGCACCTCCCCGGGCAGCGATCCGAGGAAGTCGAAAATGCCCGTGTCCTCCCACTGGTGCTCGCCCAGGGTCTCATAGTCCAGGAAGAGGTTGACCACATAGCCGTTGCCGTTGACCTGGTTGACCCACCGGCAGAACTTCTCGGCCGTCAGCGGCCACTCGGCCCAGTTCCGGTTGCCGAACCGGAAGGCGATGTCGTCGCTGAGGCGATAGTTCTTGAGTAGCAGCGTGACCGACGGGCACTGCGGCGGCCGGTAGAGGTAGTTCGGCGAACGGTAGCCCAGCACGTGGTCGGCCCCCTCACAGAGGATGGCCTTGAACCCCAACTGGGCCACAAACTGAGCCAGGTCGTTGTTGTAGATCAGCTCGGTGTTGCGGAACACGGTCGGCTCGCAGCCGAACAGCTCCCGCATGCGCCGCCGGTGCATGGCGATCTGGGCCGCGAACTCGTCGCGCGAGTAGAGGAACGAGAGCGTGTGGTGGTACGTCTCGGCCATGAACTCGACGCAACCGGTCTCGTTGAGCTCGTGGAACGTATCGAGCACTTCGGGGGCGTAGGCCTCGAACTGCTCGAGCACGACCCCCGTGACCGAGTACGCGATGCGAAAACGCCCGTCGTGGCGCCGGATCAGATCGAGCAGCAGCCGATTGGCCGGCAGGTAGCAGTTCCTGCCCACCTTGCGGCAGATCTCGGCGTTCTTGACGTGGTCGTAGTAGTCCGCGCCGGTGTCGAACACGCTGTAGCGACGCAAACGATACGGTTGATGGACCTGAAAATAGAAGCAGATTGAAGCCATGTCGCCCGAGATCGTGAAGAGCGCCCGCGCCACTGTCGCCGGCCGAAGGCCGAGTCACCCACACAACGGCACGAGCGTGAATGTATCATCGCGTCCATGGTTTGCAACGAACAATCCGAAAGACGCGCGGAAAATCTTGGCGTCACCTGCTGTGCCACGGTTCGCACGGCAGGCCTTACGGCGGTAGTACGCGATCGGCGACTGCTCGTTCGACCTCCGGCCGCCGACAACAATCAATGCGTAGGGTTCGCCCTTCTAGCCCTCGACCTCCACCACGACCAGTGTCACGTCATCTCCGGGGTTGAGGCTTCCCTCGCCGCAGTCGATGGTCTGTCCGAGCTGCTCGACCATCTCCTCTGCGGGTAGATGGGAGACGGCGCGGAACTGCCGCTCGTAGACTTCCTTCACGTCGGCCCCCTCTGGTGACGGACCGAAGGCGAGCTCAACGCCGTCAGAAAACAGCAGCACTTTGTCGCCGGGCGCGAGCTGCACCGTGGCCGTACCGAATTCCTGGTCGGGAAAGACGCCCAGCAGAGCCCCGGTCGATTCGATCTCGGCGAGCGTGCCGTCGCGGTGAACGTGGATCGGATAGGGATGCCCGCCCCGCGAGACGGACAGCGTCAGTGTCTCGGTATCGAGCACGCAATAGCAGGCCGTCACGAACTGACAGTTCTGCAACTGCTGAGCGAGCAGCGTCTCGTTGAGGGTCCGGATGTTCTCGGCCGGCACGCGGGCGATTTCCGCATGGTCCCCGACCCGTTGCCTGAGCAGGGCGTACTTGACGAACATGGTGAGCAGCCCGGCCGCGATGCCGTGCCCCACGGCGTCCGCAAGGTAGAACGCCAGATGGCGGTCGTCGATGCGGAACACGTCGTAGATGTCGCCCGACACCCAGCTCGCCGGGCGATACAGGGCTGCGAACCGCACCGGACCGACCCGCGGCATCTCGCGCGGCAGGAAATCGCGTTGCAGCCGGCTGGCCAACCGCATCTCCTGGTCGACTTCGAGAAAGTGCTCGTTCAGCGTGGCCCCAAGGGTCTGGAGGCGGTCGAGCTCGCCCTCCACACGGTCGACCCACGGCCGGATGCCGATCAGGGTGTTCAAGCGACCCCACAGCTCTTCGGCGGGAGCGTTCGTCGGGGCGGCCCGGCAGAGGCCCATCCGGCCGGCGTCGAAGTCCCGCCACTGCTCAGCGAGCAGCAATGCCCCGATGCGCTTGGTATCGAGGCGAGTCAGGAATCGGCGGAGGGCGATCTCGTCGGCCGCGCCGCTGCCTGCTTCGGTGATGACGACGGCGTCGATGTCGCCAAGGAGCACCTCGTCATCCGCCTCGCGCACGCCGGGCACCGCGGTCACGGCGCAGCCGCGGGTCGCGATCAGCGCCCGCATTCCGTCGGGCAAGGGCTGGCCGTGGTCGACGACGAGTAGGCGAGGCGTCTCTGGACCCATACAGAGCGGACCTTATCGGGCGTGCAGCGCACGCACCATGAGCATTCGGACCAGGAGTCGTGTCGGCAGGCTATCGGCCCGTCTTGAGGACCGACTCGGGGATTTCGATCTTATCGCCCTCTTGCACGTCGAGGGCACCGAGGACGCCGGCGTTGACCTCCAGCACGAACTGAGCCGGCCGGTACGAGGGGAAGGTCTGCGTGGTGTTCGGCGGCATGGTGTGGATCTTGACGATGGTGCCGTCGGCCGCCATGTAGGCTATGTCGAGCGGGATGATGGTGTTGTACATCCAGAAGCCGCGCGGCTGCTCGGTGGGAAACACGAAGAGCATTCCGCGCTCGGTGCCGTCGGGGAACGGAGCCAATTCGGCACTCGTGACCTGCATGAGCCCGAAGGTCTGCTCCATGGGCTCCGACGCCACCCACACCAGGAAGCGGCGGTCCTCGAGCGTCATCCAGGCGGTCTCCATGACCGCGAGGTTGTTCCGGTCCGGCGGGGGCCCCGTTGGCGGAAGCACGGGCGCGGCCGAGGGCTCGTCCGGGCGGTCGGATTGCGTGGCCTGCTCCGGGTCGGACGCGGCGTCCGGCGGAGTGTCCGCCTCGGAAGCGCACCCCGCGGGCAGCAGGAGCACGCTGCTGATCAGCGCGACCAGCGCCACGAACCACGTCACGGGACTCATGTGTCCGATTCCCCTGTGCTTGGCGCGTCGAGCGAGGTTTGGTCCGGGTCATCGGCGCGCGAGGAGGTCGCCTGCCGCATCGAAGCGAGCATCCTTCGCTGCACACGGCGGATGGCCACGATGTCGGCCATCGCCAGGCCGCACAACCACAGGACCAGAAGCACGACGAGGGCCCAGTAAATCAAGTACGCAAGCGGTGATCGATCAGGAGACAGGAAGTTGGCCCCCACGAAGAACGCGAGCGAGATCAGGACGACAATCCCGGCACCGAGTCGGCGGCGGCGGCGGCGGCGTTCGGCCCCTGCGGGCGTGTCCCATTTTTCCCAGACCGCCATGGTCGCGGCCGTGGGTCGGCGAAGCAGATGCAGCACTCCGAACACGAGCCCCAGGGTGCAGAGTGTCCCGGAGAAAACCAGACGTGTCAGATCCATCCGCACTGCTCCACCGCTTGCCGCCGGAAGGGGCCCACTTCTCATCATAGATCGACCAAGCACCCCTGCCAACGTTGCCGCACTCACCACATGGCGCTGGCCGCGGGCTCGGGGGTGGGTGCCCCGTCCTTCGCGGCTGTTTGCGGAGGTTGGGGGACGGAATCGGGCAAGAGTTGTCCCATCGCCTCTTGGTTGACGAGGCCGATCCGTCCCCCACCCTAGTCCCGCCTTTCGGCGGACCAAGGATGGGGCACCCAGCGCTGTGGCGGGTTCGGGGTTCAGGGGGCGCCCGCGATCTCCCGCCTCCTGGCGTCTGCGCTCTGTCTCCTGCTCACCTGTTCACCTGCTCTCCTGCGGGCTCCCCGCGGGGTGCCCGCAGGCCTCTTGGCCGCCCCGGCTTGGTCCCGTATAATCTCGGTGCGACGATAGAATTGACCGAACGACCCACCTTGGCAGGACGATAGAGTACCCATACGGGGAAATCCAGGTTCGCCACGCTCCCGAGGTCGTGCCGGCGTGACGACATCGAGGGGATGCGGTCGGGGGGAATAGGACACCGCGTGGGGCTCAACCAATGAACACGATGCATAAACTCATTTACCATCGCCCGACATCTCGTCCGGGTCTCTGGCTGGCCGTGCTCCTCATGTCCGCCGGGCTGCTCCTGTTGCCGTCCGCGGTTCTGGCGACGGCGGAGAGCGGGCACGCGAGCACCGAGGCCGAAGGCCACGGGGATGGTGCTGCGCACGTCTACACGCCCAACTTCGAGGAATTCGGGCAGGACCCGACGGGCAAGGTGCTGATGCTCGTCGCCCAGCTCGCGCTGGTGCTGGCGGCGGCGAAGGTCGGCGGCTGGCTGTGCGAGAAGATCAAGGTCCCCGGCGTCCTCGGTGAACTCGGGGCGGGCATGGTCATCGGCCCGTTCGCTCTGGGTAGCCTGCTGTCGGTGTACACGCATCACGGCTGGGTGCCGCTGTTTCCGTCTCCGGCCGGCGAGACCGGCTGGCCGGTCAGCGATGGGCTGTGGGGCATCGCGGTCGTCGCCAGCATTGTGCTGCTCTTTGTGGCCGGACTGCACACGAACCTCAAGCAGTTCTTCGCGAATCTGGCCCCTGCGAGCGTCGTCGCCGTGGGCGGAGTCATCCCGCCGTTCCTCCTGGGCGCCATTGCCACGGTGTGGTTCATGGATAGCGTAACATCCTGGACCGATCCCGCCGCCCTGTTCATGGGGGCCATCATGGTCGCCACGAGCGTCGGGATTACGGCCCGGGTGCTCAGCGACATTCGGCGTCTCGACACGCCCGAGGGGGTGACGATCCTCGGCGGAGCCGTCGTCGACGACGTGCTCGGGATTCTGGTGCTGGCGATCGTCGTCGGCATCGCCAAGGCCGCCGGCTCCGATGAAGGCGTCGACGCCGCCGCGATCGGCGTCACGGCCGGCAAGGCTTTCGGCGTGTGGATCGGAATCACCGCCCTTTCGCTGGCATTCGCCAATCAGATCGAGCGGCTCTTCCGTTCGATCTCATACGCAGGGGCCCGCGTGGGGCTCGCGCTGGGACTGGCCTTCCTGTGTGCGGCCGTAGCCGAGATGTTCGGGCTGGCCTTCATCATCGGAGCGTACAGCGTCGGCCTCGGGCTGAGTCGCACCAAGATCGCCCACGAGTTGATGGAAGACCTCGAGCAGATCAACCACTTCATCGTGCCGATCTTCTTCGCGGTGATGGGCATGCTGGTCAACTTCCAGGCCATGGCCGCGGTGCTGGTGTTCGGCCTGGTCGTGAGCTTCTTCGGCATCATCAGCAAGGTGTTCGGGTGCGGACTGCCCGCGCTGATCTGGTTCAACAAGCGCGGGGCGGCCCGGATCGGCATGGGTATGCTGCCGCGTGGCGAGGTCGCCCTCATCATCGCCGGCGTCGGGCTGGCCCAAAACGTCATCGGCCCGGAGGTGTTCGGTGTCGCGATCATGATGACACTGGTCACGACGATCATCGCACCGCTGGGATTGGTACCGCTCTTCAAGGGTGGCCCGGGTAAGCGCGGCATGGAGATGCTGGCCGACGAGCAGGCCGCCGAGCCGATCATCCGCGAGTGGCCGGCGTCGATCAGCCACTTCTATGTGCATCTGCTGACAACCACGCTTCAGCGGCGGGGCTACACCAGCACTGAGCAGACCCCGGATATGTATCAGTTGCAGCGGGACGATGCGATCATCTCGGTCACCGACCACGACGGCCGTGTGATCGTCGACTCGCCGCAGCGATCTCACGCGGAAGCCGAGGAGGCGGTCGCCGAGGCCGAGCAACTCCTCGTCGACTCCGTCCAGCGAGCCCACGAGCTGCCTCTCAACAACGAGGACAGCGACGAGGACGCAGCAAAAAAAGCAAACCATGACCCGGCTCCGGCATAGCCGGGGTACGGGCAGACCGAACTGAGAACTCAGCGGTGTGTCACCCTTGACGCGACGCGTCAAGGGCATGCCGTGCGCCGGGGGCGGTCCGATCACCGTGACTCGTCACGCGTGTCTGAACCGTGCAAGGTGCTACGGGCGGCGTGCTCATTGCGGAGCGTTGAACTTCCGGCCGTTGCGCCGCTTCGTCTCCCACTTGCGGCCGGTTGCGAAGACCTTCACCTCGAACGGCTGCATGCGCGTAATCAACTCGCCGTGACGGATCGTCGCGGTCTCGATGCCGTAGAGCAGCACCAGCTCGCGCCCTTCGATGGCGTTCAGTCCCGTGACCTCGACGCCCATGTGGCGCACCTTGTCGTCGTTGACGAGGATGATCAGCCAGTCGTCGCCGCTTCGGCGGACCGAATGACAAGCGCCCCGCAACCGCAAGCCTTCGTCCGGCTCGATCACGCGCACCCGCGTGTCCGGCACCTCGGGCGCGACAAGGAAAGGTTGCAGGGCGGCCAGTTCGCTGGTCAGGGCATACACCGATTGCCGAAACGGATCGGACTTCAGGAATCGTGATCCCCAGTAAAGAATCCCGCGCCCGCCGTGGGCGATCACGTCATAGGCCATGAAACGCGATTCGGGAAACGTCGGGTAGGCCGTCTGCTTGGCGCCGTAGTAGTCGCCGAGCTCGTTCCAGGAGAACGCCTGGAGCACCATCCACACGGGCTTGCCCCGGCCGACCCGTTTCCAGTGCTCGACCGCGGGGCCCATCATGTGGAGTCGGGGGGCTTTGTGCTTGACGGGATAGAGGTCGCAGCCCGTGATGTCCACGTCGTCGAGGTACGCCCGCACGAATTTCAGGTCGCTCTCGTGCGCCTCGTTGAACCAGACCTGGCGTTTGTGCGGGTCGAGCTTGCGCACGAGGCGGATGCCTTCGCGCAGCTTCGGCACAATCTCGCGCCCCTTCGACTCGGAGTACTCGATGGCTTCCGGCGCCTGTTTCCACCACGCGTCCCGCGTCTTGTACACGCCGTGCTTGCGGAAGAGCCCGCTGTAGGCGGTGAAGTTCCACACGACTTCGTCGGGTCCTTCCCACACGGCGACTGCGGGGTGGTCCTTCAGAGATTCGACGCGTTTGCGGAGCGCGTCCGTCGCGCCCTGCTGCAAGCTCAGCGGCACCACGGCCTGCATACCTAGCGCCTGGAGACGGTCGAGGTCGGCCCGCTTGCCGCAACGCACCAGATTGACGCCCGCATCCGCCATGGCCTTGAGCTTGGCGTCGTCGGCCGGCAGTTCGTAGAACCCGATGGGAAACAGGCACTTCCCGTCCTTGCGCAGCAACCCGTCACCCTCACCGCGAGCAGTGGGGATCGTCGAAGCCGTCACCGCGATCGCCATCGCCGTGAAGCGTACCCCGTCAATGTGTCTGAAGTCTCTCGATCTGCGCCGCATGACTGCCACCTCCGCCTGCGTCGTCTGTACGTTGTAGTCGTTTCCCTCAGTCCACACTCGGAGGCGCGAAGGTACACGCCGGAAACCCGGGCGTCCACCGTAGCGGCAGTGTTGTTGAGGGCGCATACCCGTCCAGCGCGTACAATCGAGGTGTGGTGAGCGACTCGGCAACAGAATCGGTTGACGTAGCGGTGATCGGCGCGGGAGCCGCGGGTTTGGCCACGGCCATCTTCGCCGCGCGGCGCAACCCCGACATGTCGGTGGTCGCACTCGACGGCGCGGGCAAGCTTGGGGCCAAGATCCTGGTGGCCGGTGGCGGTCGCTGCAACGTCACCAACCGCGCGGTCGAGCCCACCGACTTCAGCGGCGGGAGCCCGAACGTCGTGCGCCGCGTGCTGGCCGCGTTTTCCGCCGAGCGTACGGTCGCGTTCTTCCGCGAAATCGGCGTTGCGCTGCACGAGGAAGAGCACGGCAAGCTCTTCCCCGACACGAACCGCGCCCGGACCGTGCTCGATGCCCTGCTGTCCGAAGCCGACCGCAGCGGTGTGCGCATCCTCCCCGGGCATCGCGTCACCGGGATCGAACGATGCGATTCGCGGTTCCGGATCAGCAGCAGCGCAGGTATGTTCACCGCAGCGACGGTTGTCCTCGCAACGGGCGGCCGGTCGCTGCCCAAGACCGGCAGTGACGGGGGTGGTTACGCACTTGCCCAACACCTCGGGCACACGATGATTCCCACGACGCCCGCGCTCGTCCCGTTGGTGCTTGACGGCGACTTCCACTCACTGCTCGCAGGTGTTTCGCACGACGCGCAACTGACGCTGCGGGCCGAGGGCCGCAAGGCCGTGCGGATTCGCGGGTCGATGCTCTGGACGCACTTCGGCATCAGCGGGCCGGTGGTGCTCGACGCCTCCCGGCACTGGCACCGGGCGCGCACCGAGGACCGCGCCGTGACCGTGTCGGCCTGCTTCCTGCCCGACGAGGACCGCCAATCCGTCGAGGGCAAGCTGCTCGACATGATGTCGTCCCAGCCGAAGGTGCATTTGCGCAACGTCCTCGCGGCCTGGCTGCCGGCTCGCTTCGCCGATGCGGTGCTCGCGCACCTCGGCATCGTCGGCCGACAAACGATGGCCCACCTGCCGCGCGACGACCGTCGCAAGCTCGCCGAGGCACTGTGCGCCTGGCCGCTGCCGGTGCGCGACAGCCGCGGCTACCGCCATGCGGAGGTCACGGCCGGCGGCGTAACCCTCACCGAGATCGATCCGGCCAGCATGGCGTCGCGCAAGTGCCCCGGGCTGTATCTCGTCGGCGAGATCCTCGACGTGGACGGACGCATCGGCGGCTTCAACTTCCAGTGGGCATGGTCCAGTGCGTGGGTCGCGGCCGAAGGCATCACCCAACAACAGCGCGCAACATAACCCCACCGAGACGCGCCCGTAAGGAAGCGTGCCGGCACACGATCGGCCGACACGCGTGATTCGTGGGGCGAGACCCACCTGTTGTCCGCGGTTGTAGCTCGTCAAGATCGCGGGTACGCTCCCGGCGCCACATTGGCTACCCGGCGCAGCGCCGTTGCATCGAGGGCGCGAGGCGAACACATGTACTGCAAGACGTGCGGCGAAGGAATTCGGGCCGAGGACGTGAACATTGACCTCGCCATCGCCAAGTGTGGTGCCTGCAATGCCGTGTTCGGCTTCGCCGACCAGCTCGACGGCGACGAGCCCACGCGCGGTCGGCGAAAGCGCGGCGCCGTCCCGCTGCCCGCCGGAGTCAAGGTCGACGAGTTGGGTCCCGGCCTGACCTTGGTGCGCCGCTGGTTCTCACCGGTGCTGTTCTTCCTGCTCTTCTTCTGCATCGCGTGGGATGCGTTTCTCGTGTTCTGGTACGGGATGGCCTTCACGGAAGACGCGCCGTGGATCATGATCGTCTTCCCCGTTGCTCACGTTGCGGTTGGAGTCGGCCTGACTTACTTCACGATCGCCGGGTTCCTAAACCGGACCGTCGTGCGGGTCGCGAACGGCCGGCTGACCGTGCGCCACGGGCCGATGCCCTGGTTCGGTAACCACACACTGCCCGACGGGGAGATCGAGCAGCTCTATTGTACCGAACACGTCAGCCGCAGCCGCAACAGCGGGCCCTCGATAACCTACCGCGTCAACGCCGCACTGCGCAACGGCGGGAAACTCAAGCTGCTATCCGGGCTCAACGAAGTGGACCAGGCCCTGTTCATCGAGGAGAAGCTCGAGCATCACCTGGGCATTCGAGACCGACCCGTGCGGGGCGAGATCCGACGGTGAGAGGGATTGACCGAAAAGAATTCGTCAAGACAGCACGCTTACCCGATCCGATCAACCCGTTCGAGGAGGCTCTGCAATGAGTACGAGGATCCCTCGCCGCACAGTCCTCAGAGCCGGTTTGGCCACTTGCACCGGGACCGCTCTTGGGGGAGTCGCCGGTACATCCCTGGCGGACTCCGACTCGCCCGATGAGCAGAGCAAGCAGGTTCCCCTTGCCGAAAGCAGTATCACCCACGCCGGCGTCGTACCGACGGTGCACCCTCGCTTGGGGGTGAAGGTGAATGCGCAAACTTGCGTTCGCTACATGCGATTCGGAACGCCGGTCCGCGTCGATCGCTTGGACTTGGGGCGAATCGTTTACGGACGATGGATCCCAAGCGTGCCGACGCACCCGGCGCACCTGGTCGTGTCGGTTCTCGATCGCGACAGGCAGCGTTGGACGACGCTTCGAGAGGTCGATCTTCCCGTTGATCCCAGGGTCGAGGGGAAGGGTCTCTCGCAAGAGATGAGCGTGGACGAGATGAACGTGCATCTGGCCAAGGTGATGAAGGGGCCTCCGCATCGCATCGAACTGGGCGGCGTGGAAACGGACCACGTGCGGATCGTCTGCGATCGCGAGCATCCGGTGTGGCCGAACCACGGGGAGTGTAACGGTGGCGTGCTGAACGTTCCGTTCGGGGCACTGAATCCACTCACGGCTTTCGGAAGGCCGGCCGCAACGCCGCGGGCCAAGGCTTCGTACCACCCGATTCTCAACGTGCGGCGGTTCAAGCCGAGTGCCCCGGAAGGGATGAGCGTGCGTGATCTCCCCGACATGGTCCGCTACGACAGTCGGTTTCTGTCCGTCGGCTTTTCTCTGCGGCGTCCGGTGCTCATGCACCTGGGGTGGGATGCGCTCGGAGAGGGAGAGGCGGGGGAGAACCGCTTGTTGGCCACCAGGAGATCGGGCTACGGCAAGAAGATGGGGGGCATGAGCGGCCCTACCCTGCGCACGCTCACGACGGATTATTCCGCGCATCTCTGGACGGGCGACGTTTCCGTCGACGGCAACCGAGTCACGTACCGAAACCTGCACGCGGTCGAGGGAATGGTCATCGATGCGGTGTTCACCGTGGAAGCCGAGCGTCTGACGCTGGAACTCACCCAGAAGTGCGCGAAGAGCATTCCCGTAATCGAGGCGGAGGCGTGGCGGTTCGCCTGGGATCTGAAGGCTGGAATTACGGGAGTGGCCGCGACGCCCACGCTCCTCCCGGGACGCAACGGCGACGTCCGTCTGCCCGCTCTGGTCGCGAGTGATCGTGTCGGATGCCTTTCGTGCCGCCTGCTCGACTCGGACATGGCCCGACTGCAAGTCGAAAGCTACCGCTCCCAGAGTTGCGTGACGGCCGGATTCGTGTTCGGTGCGCAGGCAGAGCCCGATGCGTGTCAGGGCGTTCCTGCCGGAACCCACCACGCGACTTTCCAACTGGCCGTTACAAACCTCGAGCCGCGTAGTGACGAAGGCGCACCGAAACCCGGCGCCGGCCTTGCGCGAGAATGGGCGACGGTATTCTCCTGCTTCCGGCCCGAGTACAGGGGCTTCTCGAATCACTCGGCGTCGGTGAACTGTCACCTGTCGCAAGGTCCCCCACTTGAAATCGTCGCACATACGCGCAGGCCCGAGCACGGCCCCAACCCGATCGATCTCGCCCGTTTCACGCTCACGAAGGCCTTTCTGGATGGCGGCGGGTATGGGTACCACAGAAGCCTCTACCTCGATTCCGATCCCGTCCTGCTCTCGGCGGCGGGACGCGTGCATCAGGCGGAACCGGATCGTCGGTGGCTGCGCGAGATCGAACCCGGGCTGGTGGAGACCGTCGAGCGCATGATCGGTCTGCTCGGTGAGGAGGGTTTGCTCGTTTGTCGGGCGCTGTCGGGGAATTCCGGGTCATTTCGTTGGAGTTCGAACTCCTTCGACGTTGTCGGTTTCGGGCATATTGATGGGTACGTCAACGCTTGGGGCTATCGAGCCTTCCGCAATGCCGCCGCGTTGCTGGACGAGCTGCCCTCTCGCCGCGATCTGGCCCAACGTTGCCGCGAGGCGGGCAAACGTCTGCGCGGCTCGTACGCCAAAGCGCTCGTCAACCCGGAAACAGGATGGGTGGCCGGGTGGCGAAGCCGCGACGGCGAGCTTCACGACTACGCGTTCACCTGGGTCAATGGGGCGGCGCTTGCCTTCGGTCTGTTGGATTCAGAGCCGGCGAGTAGGGCGCTCGACGGGTTGGAGCGCTTGCGTGACAAGGTGGGGCCGGGCTCGGCTCGGCTGGGGCTGCCCTGCAATCTGCTGCCCATTCGGGCGGACGATCAGATGCTCACGAAGATACTGGACGGCACCCAACCCACGTTCGAGGCGTACACAGACGGAAGCCTGAGCGGATGGCCGGCGACCTACTACTTGCGGGCGCTCTCCGTTCACGGCCCCAAGGAGCGAGCCCGCAAGCTGGCCGAGGAGCTGGAGGCGGGATACGCCGCAGGCATCTTCAACGGCGGCAACGGCACCGGGCACGAGTTCCGTTCCTGGGAGGGTCTGCCGACCGGGTACGAAGGTACGCTCATCGGCTGCTTCGGCCCGCTCTATGGCATCGCCATCGAACAGGGTGTCCTCAAGCCGACGACACCCGAATGGTGGCCCGCGAGCGGATGATCGAGTCACGAGATCGCGATCCCCTAAGCCGCGGGGCAGCGCTCTTGCCTTGATCCAGAGATGACACAGCCTTGATCCACAGATGACACAGATGGACACAGATAGAGAGGGCTTGCTTCGCGGTCTGCTGAAACTGTCTTCTCTGTGTTCATCTGTGGATACTCGCCTGCTTCGACTTCGCGTGGCCTATGCGTTCGTCGTCTCCTCGACGATGCGGATCTCGTCGGCGGTACCGTCGTACAGCTCGTAGACGAGCGGGGCGGTCCGCGGCGTCGATCTGACGCTCGATTCCCGCCAAGGTCCGCGGGCCGGTTGCCTGCCGCTGTTTCAGGGTGACTCTTCCCCGGAGTGAGGCTGAGGAGGATCGAACACCAGCCGCTTCATCTCCAGTCGCGACGCGCCGAAGTTCAGGAGCAATCCGCGGCGCAGACCGGTCGCCTTCAGATAGTTGAGCACCTGGGCCTGCTCGACGCCGGTCAGGGCGGACAGCGCTTTGAGTTCGGTGATGATCGACTCGTAGCAGACGAAATCGGCGCGATACGAGCACGCGAGCCGGCGCTTCTTGTACGAGACGGGCAACTCCCTTTCACGCTGGAACGGGATTCCGCGGTCGCCCAGTTCGATCGCGAAGGCCTCCTGATACACGGGCTCGAGAAACCCCGGCCCGAGTATTCGATGCACCTCCATGGCCGCGCCGATGATGGCATGGGTTTCCGGATCCTGTCCTTCACTACTCATGCAATTCGCCTCGCAAGGGTCTGTCCGCCGGTGAGCAGAGACTTCATCCACAGATTACACAGCCTTGATCCACAGATTACACAGATGGACACAGATAGAGACGGCTTGCTTGGCGGTCTGCTCAAACTGCCTTCTCTGTGTCCATCTGTGTAATCTGTGGATATTCGCCTTCTTCGACTTCGCGTTGCCTATCCATTCGTCGCCTCCTCGACGATGCGGATCTCGTCAGGCATCGTGCAAGCATGGCGCGCACGGTGCGGCAATGCAAGTCAAACGAAGGGTAAAAGAGGATGCAGGTCGTGTTGAGTCGTTCCCGTGATGAAGACGCGTGGCGTGGGCTTTTCGCCCATGACAACCCAACAGGATTCCTGTGCCACGAGTTGCCCAACGGGCTGCTACCGCCGGCCTGGCTCGAGCACGTACGCCACGCCGCCGTGCCCGAGCCAGGCTTTGGCGAGCGCGTCGCGCGGATAGGTGGTTCGACCCTTGTCGGCGGTCGCGGCGGCCGGATCGTTGACGAGCGGGTTGCCGTTCTTGTCGAGGCCGACGAGCACGAGCAGATGACCTTCGGTCTGGTGATACGGTGCGTCCGGGAGATCGCCGGGCGCCGCTTGGATGGAGATGATCAGCGGTTGGTCCCGAGCGATCTCGGCCGCGGCCTCGTCCAGGTCGTGAAACCGCCGCACGACGCCCGGCACGCCGAGGTTGTAGGCCGTATGGACGGCGCGGACCCAGTTGCCGTAGATGTCGTGCTCGCGGTCGTAGACGAGTTCGGCCACGCGCGCGGTCGGCACATCCACGCCCCGGTAGGCCAGCACCATGGCCAGGCTCGTGGGGCTACAGATGCGCGACGCGATGGAGCGGGCCTCGCCCTTCTGACTGCGGAACGGAACCTCGATCCGTCCGCGTGGCGTGGCCAAGGGTCGCGACGCCATGCGCGGTTGTTGCTGGTCGTTTGACGTTCTGCATGGCGGCGCCCGCCCTGCCGGTGCTGGGCGAGCTTGGCCATGGCACCCCTTTTGCCGTGGTTGGGAAACGTGGCGCTTCCACAACGCTTCGTCACCGGTGGTGTTGCTGTGGCACAACGCGAAACGCACGAGTCGCGGCGAGACGCCTTCGTGCGTGGAGTGGAACCGCAATCGGTACTGCGCGCGATCGAAGAGTCGCGTCGAACGGAAGCAGTCAATCTTCAGCTCGCCGTCGGCATCCTTCACGTGTGGCCCGGCCGGTGCCGTAGCGTCTCCGAACGTGCCTGCGTAGTACTCCCGCGTCCACCGCCCGTCTCCGGTCGAACGAAAGCGCAGCCAGACGACGAAGCCGGTACCGGCCGGCGTGCCGACGTTGAACGACGGGACGACCTCGTTGAACGGGAAGTCCGCGACGATCTCGCGCGACGTATACGTGCCGGTTCTCGTCGCTTCGGTTCCGCCGACCAGTACCACCGCAGGTGGACTCTTACTGACGGTCGTGTGCTCGCATACACCGGTCGCCAGGGTCGCGTGACCCTCGTCGACCAACAGGCGGTGCACGTCATGACCGGACGACTGCAAATCGTGACTCCGGGCCGGAACCGTCGACAGCATCACGCATGCGACCGCGGCCATCCGCAACGAACCGGGCTTCAAGGCAACACGCACGACGCCACGAGCCGGTCCCGAAGATCGCAGAGGTCAGGCCGAAGCGGGCGACCCCGCAGGGACGCAAAAATCATCCTGACACCTTTTTCGGGTAGAGCGACTGCTCGATGATGTACTCACGCGCCGGCTCGGGCACGAGGTATCGTATGGAGCGCCCTTCCCGCACGCGCTGCCGAATGTCGGTTGCGGAGATGTCGATCTGCGGCGTGGTGAGGACGCGGTCCCGGATGGCGGCGATCTGCGCGTCGGTGAGGCTGCGCTGCAATACGCCCAGCTCTTGGTCATCGCACCCGGGGCGCGAGGCGGTGACGATCCGACACGCGTCGGCCAGCTCGCCCACGCGATACCAGCCCACGAGCTCGGTCAGGCTGTCGGCCCCGATGATCCAGTAGAGCGCTGCGTTCGCGCCGAGTTCCTCGCGAAAGTGGGCGATGGTATCGACAGTGTAGCTCGGGCCGGTGCGGCGGATCTCGCAGTCGGACACCTCGAAGCCCGGCTCGCCGTCGACGGCACGCCGCACCATTTCGAGCCGGTGGGCGGCGGGCGTCACGGCGTGGTTATCCTTGTGCGGCGGGGCGGCCGACGGGATGAAGATCGTGCGATCCACGCCGAGCTGTTCGGCCACACTCCGAGCGGCAATCAGGTGCCCGAAGTGGATCGGATCGAAGGTTCCGCCGTAGAGGGCAATCGCCGTGCTCATGGTCATCCCAGCCAGCCAATCAGAGTGCCACCCGTCCTGAGCCAGTAAGCGTAGTGCGCAACCATCAACCCGCCAATAGCGATGACGGCGAGGCTGCTGGCCATGGGAAGAATCTGCGTCATCCAGCGGTTCGGGGCACTCGGATCCGACGCATCCCGCATGATGCGACCGGCGAAACGGTTGCTGGCCAGGGCGGCGAGCCCCACCGCCATGAGCGTCAAGGCGAGCCCCACGGAGAAGACGGTAACGAGAAAGAAGGCCAACCAGGGATACACGCCGACCAGACCCAGGCCGAGAAACGTTGCCGCCCGGCACGGC
>CAYMME010000098.1:0-21040 GCA_964391465.1 uncultured Planctomycetales bacterium | reverse complement strand
CCGACGATGGCCACGATCGCGCCTTGGGCCACCACCGTTCCGCCCACGAACCGGTTGGAGAACCCGAGTGCCTTTAGCGTGCCGTACTCGCGCAGCTTGGTGAGCACACCGGTGAAGATCGTCTGGCCGACCACGACCATGCCGACGACCAGGGCCAGTATCGCCGAGAGCGACAGGGCCATGCCCATTCCGGTGCCCAGCACCCAGTACCGCCACGCCCGGTCGGCGAACGCTTGGCGGGTCAGCACTTCCACGTCGGGGATGCGTGCCTGGAGCCGGCCCTGCACGCCGGACACGTCGGCGCCCTCATCACATTTGACCAGGACGAACGTGGTCTCTCCGGCTTCCGTCGGCGTGCAGTCGAGGGCCCGCTCGTATCGCATGAAAACGTAGGGCGTGATGGGGAAGGAGTTCATTCCCCGCACGAAGCCGGCAACTTCGATGGCGTGGCCGCTCAACTCGCCGCGGTCGCCGACGTCCAGGAGGCGGTCGTCCGAGGCGAAGCGGTACCGTTCGCGCTCGTCGAGAATCACCGACTGCTCGAGGTGGAGTCGGCCCGGCTCGATGGGCAACCACGCGTGCCCTCGGTCGGTACCGACGACGATGACCGATTCCTGCCGGCCCGACGGGAACCGCCAGTTGGCGAACCCCACGACCATCCGACCGGCCCGGGCCACCCCGTCGATGCCCAGGGCCTGATATCGACGCCGTTGGGGCATGGGGGCCGAGAAGTCGGCGTTTGACGCCGTTTCCGGAACCAGCCAGAGGTCTGCATCCGACTGACGCACCAGTAGCGACGAGCTACGGACCGCGCCCAGAAAGATGGCGGCCTGAACGATCATCAGCACGACGGCCAGCACCACGCCCGCGATGGCCATCAACGACCGCACGGGGTCTTTCATCAGATTGTGCCAAGCCAAGTGCCACACGGCGGATCACTCGTTGATGCAACTGAACATGGGGCTCGCTCCAAGCGCCATTATACCCGACCATTCGTGGCAGCGCAGATCGATGGTATGCTGTGGGGGCCTGAAGGCCTGCTCGTGCGGCGGCCCTGTACTGCGGATCCGCCGTGTTCGGCGAACCGGATACGGAGGCGCAAGATTGTCACTCAATCTGATGCTGGTACTGGCCATGCTGGCTGCGTGCTTTGCCGGTGGCCTGACGATCATGATTGCCAGAAGGGTACGATCTCCACGCCAGGCGGAGAAGTATGCCCCATGGCGGTTCTACTTCCTCCTTACCTTGTGGTGCCTTGTCATTCCCTCCCTAGTATTCCGGAGAGAGCTGCTCGTGGCTGGGGTCCTGGCCCTGCTCGCCCTTTCTGAGGGGTACCGTTTCTTCTTCAAGCAGCAGTCGGACCAGGACGCCGACCTGAACTACCTGAGGCATCCAGGGCACTGCGGTCGGTGCGCCTATGACCTCAGCGGAAACGTGAATGGCATCTGCCCGGAATGCGGCTGGAAAATTCCGGGGCCGTCGCACCGTTGCGAGGACCCGGAGTGGGTGCATTGGTGGCACGGGTGGGAGATCGCCCACCTGTCCAACTGGCCGAAAACACTAGCGAACGTCGGCTGCGGGACGATCGGCTGCGCGGCGATCACAGTTTGGGCGATGACTCAAGGAGTGGATGGCATTTCGGGCATGGTCCTGGCCACGACGATGTGCCTGCACTTCCTGATCAATACGCTGCGGGTCATCGACTATGCCCGCCGGCAACGGGACACCAGCGGAAACGAAGCGGGGCAGGGCGAACAATGCAAGACGGAATAGCCGCTCGGGAGACGGCGTTGCCATACCTGACAACCGAAGTGCCGGGCATTGGCGGCCGGATCAAGGACGCTCCGGACGATTTCCAGGTCGAGGAGGTGCCTCTGTACGAGGCCTGCGGGGAGGGCACGCATACCTACTTTCAGGTCGAGAAGGAGTCGCTGAGCACGATGCGGGCCGTGCGGGACGTGGCCCGTGCGCTGGGTGTGCGGGAGCGCGACGTGGGCTACGCCGGGCTCAAGGATGCCGACGCCGTCACGCGGCAGGTCTTCAGCATCGAGCATGTGGATCCGGAGAAGGTACTGGGGCTGGAGGTGCCGCGGATCACGATCCGCTGGGCCAAGCAGCATGGGAACAAGCTCAAGCTGGGGCATCTCCGGGGCAATCGGTTCGTGATCAAGCTGCGCGATGCGGACGCTTCGCGGATTGATGATGTGCGGACGATGGCTGATGTACTGACGCGGCGCGGCGTGCCGAACCACTTCGGCCCGCAGCGTTTCGGGAACCGCGGCAACACGTGGCAGATCGGTCGGGCGATGCTGGCCGCGGACTGGCACGAGGCCGTGAATCTTCTGCTGGGCCGCCCGGGGCCGGGCGACACGGGCGATGTGCTGCGGGCCAGGAACGCGTATGAGGAGGGCGATTACGTCACCGCGGCCGAGGCCTGGCCCCATCCGTTTCGCGACGAACGCAGCGCCTGCCGGACCCTGGTCAAGACCAAAGGTTCGCACAAGCGAGCGTTCTTCTCTGTCAACATCGGACTCAAGCGGTTGTACATCTCGGCGTTTCAGTCCTATCTGTTCAACGCGGTCGTGGCGACCCGACTGAGCACGCTCGATCGCCTGATGACGGGGGACTTGGCCTGGCGGCACGCGAACGGCGCCGTCTTCACGGTCGAGGACGCCGCCGTCGAGCAACCGCGGTGCGACGCGTTCGAGATCTCGCCGTCGGGTCCGCTGTTCGGCTACCGCATGACCGAACCGCAGGGTGAGCCGGGCGAGATCGAGGCCCGCATCCTGGCTGGGGCACAGCTCGAGCCGGGGGACTTCCGGGCTTCGGGGGCACACAAGGTCAAGGGCGCACGGCGGCCCTTGCGGTTTCGGCCGGATGACTTCAGCGCCGACACCGGGAGCGACGAGCGCGGCGACTACATCGAGCTGCGATTCGCTCTCCGTTCCGGTTGCTACGCGACGTCGCTTCTGCGAGAGCTGTGCAAGACGCCGGAGCTTGACCCCGGCGCAGCGACAGTAGACGGTTGACACGGGCATGGCGATCGGGCATTCATGACGGTGTTTGGCTGTGTGAGAGCCCGGCGATCACTTTGGAGTGTGCATGATGAGCATCAGGATTGTGGTGGCAACGGCGTTTCTGTCTGTTCTCTCGGCTTGCGTCTCGCAGGAGCAGTTCGACATGCTCCAGGGGCAGTACAACGAGTCGCAGTCGGCCAACCAGACCCTGACCGAGCAGAACGCCTCGATGCAGCAGGACGTGGAGAGGCTCCGCGAAGAGCTCACTGACATCAATCGCCGGCATCTCGACGTGCTGGCGACGGTGGGGCAAATCCGGAACACGGAGAACGGGTTGCGCAAGCAGCTCGAGGTGGACAAGAAGATCATCAAGGACACGGAGGCGGAGCGGACGGCCCTGATGGCCGAGAGGAAGAAACTCAGCAGGACGCTGGAGGATCGCGAGAAACAGCGGAAGAGCTGGGAGAAGCAACTTGCCGAGAAGGATCGGGCGCTGAAACTGCTTCAGAATCGCGTGCAGAGGCTCGAAGCGCAGTTGGCCCAGGCCAAGAATGCGACGTCGGTTCGGCGACCGGCCTCGCGCCCGACGACACAACCGACCTCCCGTCCCCGCGCCGGCGGTCGGTGAGCCGGAGGCGGCCGGATCATGCGCCATCACCTGGCCGTTCTCTGCGCGACGTATCTTCAACTGATTCGGGAGGGGACCAAGACCGTCGAGTGCCGACTCAGCCGTCACGCCGAGCCGCCCTACGGTGTTGTCGAATCGGGCGATCTGCTGTGGTTGAAAGAAGCGTCCGGTCCGGTACGTGCCGTGGCCGAGGTCGGCAAGGTGCAACTGATCGAGTCGGTGGATCGGGCGGCGCTGCGCCGGATTCGACGGCAACTCGACGACCGGATTCAGGCCGAGCCTGCGTTCTGGCGCATCAAGCACCGCGCCGCATACTGCACGCTGATCTGGCTGCGGGACGTGCAGTCAGTCACACCGTTTCGCATCGTCAAGACGGATTCGCGTGCGTGGGTGATGCTCGACGGCCCGCTCAGTCCCGATCAGGCAATTGCGCCTGCCGAGCAACCCTCGACATAGCGGCCGATATCCGATCCGAACCGCGACCGTGAGGGAGCGGCCATGGTGGTATGTGGCATGGCCGCTCCCTCACGGTCGCGGTTCGGAGAAACGCTGGTTGCCCGAGACGCTACGCTACCGCGCTGCGTCGTACGCTTGTTCGGGGCAGGCTTCGACGCGGCGGATCACCAAGTCGGCGAGTCCTTGCTCGAGTCCGATCGGCTCACCGCAGTGGTACTTCACGCATGGGAATGCGGCGGTGGCTTCTGCGCACATGCGCGGAATGTCGTCCGCGCTGTGCCGGCCGGGGGTCAGGAAGTAGGGGAAGACGAAAACGTGATCGGCACCATCACGGGCGGCCGCGGCGAAGGCCTGGGCAATCGAAGGTTCGGCCAGTTCCATGTGCGCCGGGTAGACGCGGTCGGAGGTCAGCTTGCCTAGCAGGTCAGCCAGATCCTCCAGCACCCGGTTGGCCTCAGCCACGCGGCTGCCATGGTCGACGATGATGATGGCGCGCTTCACCGCCGGGAGTATAGTCGGGCTCCGGGAGCCCGCCAAACCCCTCATGTGCAGCCTGTCACCACTTGCACAAACGCAAGGAGCACCACCAGCACGGCGATCGTCGGCATCAGCAGCCAGGTCAGTGCGTTGAACGCAATCAGGCACAGCAGGATGATCATGCCGGCGCCGGTCAGTTTCGTCAGCAACGGTGCCAGGCTGGCGGGCGCGATCGCTCGCAGTGCCCCGAACCCATCAAGCGGCGGAAGCGGCAGCAGGTTGAATCCCGCGAGAACCACATTGAGCAGAAGAAACGCCTTGCAGGTGTCGATCAGAATCGCCCACACGGGACCATACGGTGCCCCCTCAACGACGGTCGGGACGAACGGTGCGGTGGCTCCATAGACCCATGCCGTCGGGTTCAGCCACGTGAATACGCCGAGGATCAACACGAGCACATGCGCAACGATGAACGCAATCAGCAGGTTCATCGAGACTCCGGCCAGGGTTACGCCGAGCAGTCCCCGGCGCTTCCGCCGAAATCGGCGTTCCTGGACGGGGACCGGTTTGGCCCAGCCGATGACGGCATCGCCCGGGAGCAGGAAGAGCACGAGCGGTACGACGAGGCTGCCGACCCAGCTCAGATGGCTGAGCGGGTTGACGCTGAATCGCCCCTGGTCTCTGGCCGTCGGATCCCCCGCCCAGCATGCGGCCACGGCGTGCCCAATCTCGTGAAAGGCAACGGAGATGACGAGGACGGCAATGTAGAGGCACACCTGCGGCCACGACATCTCCGTTGTGGCGTCCACATCCGCCATTTCCTCGCCGGTTGCGGTTGTCGGCTGTGATGCAGCGTCCAACACGCGTTCCAGCTCTCCGCCATTCGGCTGGGATCTAAGCCATTCGCGGAACGCCTCCTCGCTTTCGAAGCCCTCTTCCGGCGGGACAATGAATCCATCGTCGGGTTCCGCGCTCTGCGCGTCCCAGTCCGGCGCCATGACGTAGGTTGTACACGTTGTTGCACCGAGTGCGAGCGACACGACGCATAGTCCCAGCGCGCCCCATCCGACGCGCCGGTCGTGAGCCAGCGGGTGTCGCTTCAGCAGGAGGATCAGGGACAGGGTGCCAAGCGCAATACCTGCCAGCGGGCCGATGATCGGTGTCATGGCCACCACGGCCACGATCCATGCGGCGACGGCAACGCGCGAGGCCACCCGGGGAATCGGTCCGACGCCAAGCAGGGATGCGCCCGGCTCGGCGGCGGAGAGGCCAGCACTCAGCGTCGCAAGCTCGTCCACCGGAACCTCAACGGCGATCGGCGCGCGATTCCAGCAGGCGTGCGGGGCGAGCCGAAACGCTTCCTCCCACTTCGCCTCGGCTGCGGCGGTCTGGCCCAGTGCTTCAAGGCTGCGGGCAACGGTCGCAGCGTGCCACGATCGATCCATCGGCGAGGCCGGGACGGCATCAATGGCGGCGAGCGTGTCGACGACCCGGGAGTGTTCGCCACATCGCTGCCACACTTCTGCGGTCAGCTCGGCCTGGGCGGTTCGCAGCCGACGGTCTCGCGGGTATTGGAGCACGATGGCCTCCATCTCACCGAGAAGGTCGACGACTTCGCTGTCGTATCCGTGCTCGTGGGCGGCGAGTTCTGCATGGCAGCTCAGAATCTCGATCGATTGCAGGAGGGAAGGTCCGTCGAGCGAATCCAGCCGTTCCAAGTACTGTGCATACAGGTCCCAGCGGTCTGTGTGCTTCGCTGCTCTGAGGGCGGCGACAACGGTCACGCACGTGATGTTGCGACGCATGCTCTCCGTGACCCGCTCGGTGCCGAGACTGGAAGACGGCGATGCTGCGGCTGGGCGTCGAACGAAGCCGGGGAGTTCCGCGCTCCTGAGCATCGGCTCCGCCAATCTGAGCACGGCATCATGGTTGCCGAGGGCATTGAGCGGCTGAAGCCCAAAGGCGAGGAGGTCGGCAGGAGTGGCGTGTGCCTCACGCAAGAGGGCGTTACACAAGAGGCGCACGGCCTCGTGAGGTCTCCCCAACTCGTGATAGCATGAGATGGCGGCAGTACCGTGAGCGGCGTCCGTGGGAGGCGTCGTCTCTGCGAGCGTGGCCAGCTCATTCAGGTGGTGTTGGCATGCGTCGGCGTCACCGCGTTGGGCGTGGGCGTGAGCCGCAACGATGCGAAGCATCTGTTTGTGGCCCGGCTTGCGCGCGCGGCGCAGGCCGCGTTCCGCCCAGTGTACGGCCTCCTCCAAATCGCTCATCATGAAGTGGCGAAGGGCGATCAAGCCCTCGGTTGTGCCCGGGGCGACGAGCCGGGCCAGGATGGCGGGGGGCAACCACGATTTGTGCAGCCGAAGCGCCGCATCGAGTGACCGTGGCATGTTCCCTTGGACCCAACTGAGATTCGTCACCCGGGCAAGTCGGCGGTATGCCGGCCAGCTCAGTACGATGACCGCGATGAACACGGCCAGGGCGAGGAAGGGCCATTCGATCGCGGCAACGATTGGTGCATCCACGAACACTGACGCTCCATCGAGTTTCGTGTGTACGATTCGGGTGCCATACTAGCCGGGGGCCTTGACGTTGGCTAGCCGTGGGTTTCTATTCAGTGGCATGCGTACCATCATGCAGTCGACGTGCTCACGACTTCTGCCGGTTCTACTTGCGGTCTCAGGATCGCTCGTCGTCGCGGCCGGCGGAGCGGAGCGGCCTAACATCCTTTGGATCTCGACCGAGGACATCAGTCCGGACCTCGGGTGCTACGGCGATCCGGAAGCCCGGACCCCGAATCTGGATCGGCTTGCAGCCGAGGGGGTGCGTTTCACGCGTGCGTTCTCGATCTCGGGCGTTTGCGCGCCGAGCCGGTCGGCCATTATCACGGGGATGTACCCGACGACGATCGGAACGCATCACATGCGGTGCAAGGGCGTGCCGCCGGCGTACGTGAAGTGCTTCACCGAGTATCTGCGGGCGGCCGGGTATTACTGCACGAACAACATCAAGACCGACTACAACTTCGACCGCCCGACGACGGCGTGGGACGAGAACAGCCGCGAGGCCTACTGGCGCGATTGCCCCGAAGGTCGGCCGTTCTTCTCGGTGGTCAACATCACGGTCACGCACGAGAGCCGGATCCGCACGAGCCCGGGCGACTTCGCCCGGCTCACTCGCAATGTCCGGCCCGAGGATCGTCACGACCCCGCCCGGGCCAACCTGCCGCCGTACTACCCGGATACACCGATCGTGCGCCGGGACTGGGCACGCTACTACGACCTGATTACGGCGATGGACCTGCACGTGCAGATGATCCTCGACGCGCTCGAGGCCGACGGGCTGGCCGACAACACGTTGGTCTTTTTCTTCGGCGACCATGGCCGCGGTCTGCCCCGGGCGAAGCGATGGATCTACGACTCGGGTCTGCACATCCCGCTGATCATCCGCTGGCCGGGGCACCTCAAACCGGGAACCGTCAACGAGAACCTCGTGAGCTTCATCGACTTCGCCCCGACGCTCCTGTCGGTCGCGGGCGTGAAGATTCCCAAGTACATACAGGGTAGGGCATTCCTCGGGCCCGCGGCCGCGCCGCCGCGCGACTACATCTTCGCCGCCCGCGATCGCATGGACGAAGCCTACGACACCATCCGCGCCGTTCGCGACAAGCGCTACAAGTACATCCGCAACTTCCAACCCGGCAAGCCGTACGCGCAGCACATCGCCTATATGGAGGAGATGCCGACGATGCGCGAGATGCGCTGGCAGCACAAGAGGCGGAAGCTGAAGGGGCCGCAAGAGATCTACTTCCTGCCTGAGAAGCCCGAAGAGGAGCTGTACGACACACAAGCCGACCCGCACGAGGTCAAGAACCTGGCCGGCGACGCGAAACACGCCGACGCGTTGAAGCGAATGCGGGCAAGGCTCGACAAGTGGCAGGAGGAGACGGGCGATTTGGGCCTGACGCCCGAGGCCGAGCTGTGGGAACGCATGCGCCCGGGCGGGAAGTGGGCGGTTGCCGCCGAGCCGGTCATCACGCCCGCCGAGGGGGCGCACGACAAGCCCGTTTCGGTCACGATCACCTGTCCGACCGAGGGCGCGTCGATCGCCTACACAATCGACAAGGGCAAGCGACCGCACTGGCGATTGTACACCGGTCCGTTCCGGCTCACGGAGAGCACGACCGTGCAGGCCAAGGCCTGCCGGCTCGGCTACAAGGACAGCCCGGCAGTCAGCGCCGAGATCCGCATCGGACCGTCGGACGGCGGGTAGACCCCGCTCGGTTCGTGTTGGTCGTTGGGAAGGTCTGTGGTCAGGCGCTCGCGCCTTCCTAGGATTCAGTTCCGGAAACGATGTGAGGGGGAACGGCCACCGCCGCCTTGGTCGGTCGTGACTGCAGCGCTCTCGCGCCGTGTCGCATGTCTGCGGCGTTCGCCCTTCATCAGTGAAACGTGATATCCGTCTCACAAACGAGGCCGGAAGACGGAGCGGTTGCGCTCGCGACGAGGCGAAGGATGCTGCAAATGCGGCGATTCGATGGCAAGCGGCACGCCGAGTGGCGCCGATAATGGAGTGGACCTGCGGCACGCTGAGGTCCGATAGCCTTGCGTCCGATCCACCGAGGTTCGGGCAGGGCCAGCGTTGCCGGACATGAGTCGCGAGTGAACGCGGCATGACTTGCGCGACAGAAGCCGACGTCTTCTGCGAAGCGACCTTTCGATCGCTCCTCGACGAGGTGCGATCTCACGGCTACGCCTTCGCCCGATTCGACCGCCACGACACGGGGCGGCGGTTCTACCTGCGCCACGACGTCGACATCTCGCCGGTCCGCGCACTGCGCCTGGCCACGATCGAGCACGAGTGCGGCGTGACCGCCAACTACTTCTTCCAGCTCGGTGCCGACACCTACAACCTGCTGGACCGCTGCGTCCTCGAAAGCGTCGAGCGCGTGCGCGATCTGGGACACCTTGTGGGACTGCACATCGACAACGACCTGCTAACTACGGAACAGGCGGTGGCGGCCACAATCGGCTGGTTCAGGCACATCGCCGACGTGGCGGACGTGGTCAGCTTCCACCGGCCCGCCGGCGACCTGCTCGGCCGGCAATTCGGGACGTTCATCAGCGCGTACGATCGCGCGTTCTTCTCGCGCGCGACCTACGCTTCCGACTCTCGCCGCGACCCGGGTTTCCTCGTTCGCGTCCGCGACATGCTGCAGCAGGGCGTCTCTCCGATACAACTGCTGCTGCACCCGGTGTGGTGGGGCGGCGCGGAGAACCTCGAGGAACGAATCGTCGACCGGCGCGCCCGCGACGCCCGGCGGTACCTTTCGCGCAACTTCCCGAAGGTGTTTGGGGGCGATGATGACGATTGGGTTGGCGAAGTCTAAGGGAGCGAGGTCGATGTGCCTTTGCAGGCTTGGCGGACGGCGCGGGTTTCGGCATTCGACGGTGAAGTCCGGTTTCGTCTTCCCACGAAGCGAGGGCGGCCGACCGTGTCGACGATCTGGACGGAAGCGGGCAGCCGGCCGTGGCCGGATGATACGGCCTGGGCGATCATCGTTCGCCTGATCGACGTAGAAGGGACGCGCCATGCTCAGCGGGGATCGTGTCATTCTAAGAGCACTCGAAGAATCCGACCGGCAGGCGTATTACGCATGGATCAACGACAGGGCCTTGGTTCATTGCAGTGCCGCGTATCGGCCGATCTCCGAGGCGAATCACAATGAGTGGTTCGACGGGATTACGAAGAGGCAGGGGCTTGTCGTGTTCTCAATCGTTGTGAGGGATACGGACCGACTGATCGGCTCATGTTCGCTGCGAAACATTGACACGTTGCATAGAAACGCAGAGCTGCAGATCAGGATTGGTGACGCAGACAACAGGGGTAAGGGCTACGGCGCGGAAGCGGTCCGGCTGCTGTTGTGTCATGCGTTCCAGGATTTGAATCTGGAACGCGTGTACCTGCACGTCATCGAGCACAACGAAAGGGCGTTCAAGGCGTATCGGAAGGTCGGATTCATTGAGGAGGGGACGCTGAGGAGCGCTGCGTATATCAACGGGGCGTACGTCAACCTGAAGGTCATGTCCGTTCTGCGGGGTGCGTTTCAGGACGCGGCACGCGGGTGAACAGGGCGCTCGGCCGTGCCGTTCTTCCGCCGGACAGCTCCGGGAGCACGATGACCGCAGGAACGGCTATGCGGTGGGCGTGTACGAAGGAACCGCCAGAATGTCAGACGTGGTAGTCGAGCAACCGACCGCAGGCGATCCCCCGGCGGACGAGCCGTCGCGCTCGGGCGACCGCGCCGGGCGGGCGGTGACGGTGGCCGTTCACCAACCGAACTACCTGCCCTACATCGGCTTCTTCTACAAGATGGCGTCGAGCGACGTCTTCATCTTCCTTGACGACGCTCAGTACGTGCGCCGCGGATTCTGCAATCGCAACCGCGTCAAGACACCTCAGGGCGTCACTTGGCTGACCGTGCCGGTGAACACGAAGGGGAAGTACTACGCGACGTACGGCGAGATCATGCCGCAGTGGGAGTCCGGGTGGACCACGAAGCACATGCGGACGTTGCAGCATTGCTACAAGCGCGCGCCCTACTACGATGAGGTGACGGCGACGATCCTCGAGCCGGTCTTTGCGCGGGTGGAGCGGGAGCGGCCCGATCTGGCCGAACTCAACATTGCGCTGGTCACGCAGATCCGCGACTACCTGGGCATGCGCACGGCGATTCAACGGTCTTCGCAGTACGGCGTAGGGTCGTCGTCTACACAGCGTCTCGTCGACCTCGTACGACTTGCCGGGGGAGGCCGCTACCTTTCGGGATCGAGCGGGAGGGACTACATCGACCCCGACCTGTTCCGAGACGCGGGCCTCGAACTGGCCTATTCCGACTTCTCGCATCCTACCTATGCGCAGCAAGGAAGCGATTTCCAGGCCAACCTGTCAATCCTCGATTCGCTGTTCAATTGCGGGCCGACGGTGGAGTTGACCGCAGGCCCGGCTCTCATGGCTTGACGCACGCGTCGGCGGGAGCAGGTACGCCGTGCCCGGTGGGACTGGACACGGCCGTCGGCCAACGGACGCGTTGCGCCACGGACGAAGCTGCCCGAGAGCTTGCCGAAGACGGCACTACCTTGCGGGGATCACCGGCAACTCGATGTGCGACGGGTGGGATGCGCCGCGGTGGATCGTGACCGTCGGGACGATGTTCTTCGGGTCGTCGGGTTCGTTGTTGGGGCAGAGCCTGGGGTGTAGCCGGAACGTGGGGTAGTCGGCGCAGGCGATGGATACACGGACGCGGTGCCCCTTGCGGAAGACCCAGGCCGTTGGGTGGTAGTCGATCGCCAGCTCGATGATGCGTCCCTTCGCGAGAACTCCGTCGACGTACTGATGCTCCTCGTAGCCGTGCCAGGGCAAATCCGGCTTGACATCGATATCGTGTGCGCCGGAGGCGATAATCTCGTCGTTGTCGACGAGGGCGGCGAAGCCGGCGCGGAGTTGGCCCTCGGTGACCAGGACGGCCTCACCGGACGGGCCGACATCTTCCAGATAGACGAAGAAGTCACCGTAGTTGGCGGTCGAGGAGACCCAGAAGCGTACGATCGGGTGGCCGGTTACCTCCGTGTCATTCTCGAGTGGGGCGGACGTGTAGATCAGGCACTGCCTGTCCTTCTCGGTTCGGACGGGTAGGGCGTCGGGGGTCTGGCCGCCGATGCCGAGCCAGCGGTTTCCGTTGCGCTTGCCGTACGACGAGTCGTGCGAGTAGTCGGCTTTGCGCTGGTCGGTTCCGTCTTTCGTCCTTGCCGGAGAGAGCGATCGGTCGCGATCGAAGTAGTAGGGGGTCGGCACCCGTCGGGCCAGGGGCCACTCATTCTCGAATCGCCAGCCTTCGCCGTTCATGATGAAGATGCGGATGGCCGGCTCGGTGTCGATGTCGTTTTTGATGCCTTTGAGGTAGCGGTCGAAGCAGCGCAGGTGCTCGAGCCGCAGGTGCTTCCCCACCGCGCCCCGTTCGAGACCCAAGTGATCCCGGTAGGCCGTCGTCGAGCCGCTGTGATACGTCGGGCCCATGATCAATTTGGACGGGTTCGTCTTCTTCAGCGTGCAGTAGAGCTCGAACGAGCCGCGGGCGAACCCGTCGAACCAACCGCCCACGTTGTAGATGGGGATGCCGGATTCTATGACGCCCGGCACGTGGCCGTTCGGGCCGAGGTCGTAGAGCGTGTGTCCGAGCGGACTCTCCGAGTCGATGAACGGCTTGGTCGCCGCCCACTTGGCGTAGTCGTAGTTCTTCTCGTGCCCGCGTGTGGCCTCGAAGTAGACGTGCCGGCGCGATTGCCCATCCCGGTACGTCGGCGGCGACTTCTCATCGAGAAACGATGCGTTGCCGTTCGTGTCTACGGGGATTTCGTCGGTCAGCTCGCCGTCGCCGTCTTCGTCGACGACGGGTGTAGTCGGGCGGAAGCCGCTCTCGGCGTCGTAGTGGTTGCGGTGCGAGTGGTACATGAAGCCCGACCACAGCTTGAGGAAGCCCTGGAGGAAGATGCCGCCGGGGTAGACCTCTCCGGTGTAGCCCTCCAGCGGGATGACCGCGGGCATGATGCACTTGAGGGCCTTGGGCTTCCGGCTGGCGGTTGCGGTCTGTGACCAGCCGAGGTACGAGCCGCCGCTCATCCCCACGTTGCCGTCGCACCAGGGCTGTTCGGCCATCCAGTCGACGAGTTGCTTACCGTCGTCGCAGATCTCGGGCATGAAGTCCATCACCCAGCCCGTCGACGCACCCGTGCCGCGCATGTCGGCGCACACGACCGCGTAGCCGTGGGACGTGAAGAACCGGGCCGCGCCGGCCTCGCTGATCTTGCCCGTCTTCGGGTCGATCGTGGAACGCTGGTAGGGCGTGTACTGGAAGACGACCGGAAAGGCCTTGCGCTGCGGGCCGTCGGCGGGCAGGTAGATGTCGACGGCCAGCTTGGTGCCGTCCGGCATTGCGACGTATTCGGCCGACCGCGTGTACGTCTTGTATTCGGCGGGCGGTTCCGGGTAAGCGGACGGCTTCGCCGACGTTCGGGTGTCGATGGCTGGAGCGGCGCCAGAGGCAGCGCATCCGATCAGGCCGGCCACGGCGGCCGACAAGGAGATTCCTCGGTTCATGTGGTGATCCTTCCGTTCGTTCCGCCCGCACACGATCAGGGCGGATCATGATTGTCGAAGCCCGAACCGTCAAGTGGTCCGTAGGGGCCGGGCACCCGACGTGACGTCGCTGCCCGGGGCCGTCGTTCGGGCCAGCCTTTCTCGTGGGCATGTGGCCGTGCCTTGACGATATATGAGGTGTCGGTTACAAAGCGTGCTGCGGCTGCGACAGCCGTGGGGACGTAGCTCAGTTGGGAGAGCGGCGCGTTCGCAATGCGCAGGTCAGGGGTTCGAGTCCCCTCGTCTCCAATGCTTCTCCAATGCTCCTCGCCGGGTCGCTAGGTAGGCAGGCGTGGATGCCCGCAACCCCGTAATCATGGAACCGTGCTTGTTGCGTTTGCGATTGGCTCTGGGTTGTGTCCTGCTGAGTTGGTGCGGGGCGCTGCTCGGCTGCAGCGGGCTTGGGGTCACCTACCAGAACCATCCGGTGCGGCGGCTGCCCGATGGCTCGCCGGCGCCGAATGCGACGTTGGCCACGACGGCGTGTGCATCCGCGTCGCGCGATCGCGGAGCGGACGGGACGTTCTTTGGGATCGCGGTGTCGGGGGGCGGGATGCGGGCGGCGCACTTCGCGGCGGCCACGCTCGGCGCGTTGGAGCGGTTCCGGGTTGACCCCGAGGCCGGCGCGGCGACCGTCGACGTGATGCGATCGGTGGACTTCCTCTCCAGTAACTCGGGCGGGTCGATCACGGCAGCACACTACTGCCTGACCGACCCAGCGGTCAGGTGGGATCGTGAGCACGCCTTGAACACGCTCGGCGAAGGGTTCGGCCGGGCCATCATCGGCCGCGTGTTTCTGGGGGCGGCCTGGTTCGGGGCCGGGCTCAGCGACTGGGACTACACCGACGAGATGGCCCAGATCTATGACCGGCGGTTGTACCGCGGGGCTCGCTTCGCCGACCTGCGGGCGGACCGGCCGGGTCTGCTGATCAACGCCACGCAGTACATCAGCGGCGAGCCGTTCGTCTTCCGCAACGCGGACTTCGATCGGATCGGGTCGGATCTGAGCCGCTACCCGGTGGCCTGGGCGGTCGCGGCGTCGGCGGCGTTTCCCGCAGGGCTGACGCCGGTCACGTTGCATGACTACACGCGGCCGAATGCTCCGTACGTGCACGTCTACGACGGGGCGTCCGTGGACAACCTCGCCATGCTCACGTTGCTTCGACATTATCGAGCGTGCCGTAGCGAGCGTAATTGGCGGCGCTGCATTCTCATCCAGATCGACGCGGCCACGTGGCAGCCGGCCGAGAGCGCTCAGCGGGCCGAGCCCCGTCAGTTGCTGCTGCTCGAGGCGGCAGTGGCCGCGACCGATGTGCTGCTTCGCGAGAACCGTCGTTACGTGTTGCGCGAGGCCGCTCGGCTCGCGCAGCCGACGGCCTTGCCGGACGCCTTCGACGAGGCCTTTGACGCGTTTCTGCGTACGGGCTGGCTCAGCGGCCGCGACGACACCGGGGCCGAGGTGCTGATCTGGCACATCGCCCTCCGCCGGCTCCTGGAGGCGTCGCCCGAGGTCCGCCGGCAGTTCTCGAACCCGGCCCTGGATCAGCAGGTCAACGCCATTGCCACGTGGCTGGGCATCACGCGCGAGTCAGCGGTCAGTCTGCACGATGCGGCCGAGGTGCTCGTCCAGAGCGCGGCCACGGCGGAAGACCAAGCCGGCCGGCAGCAGTTGCTGCGGATGCTCGAGACGGAAGGTTAGAAGTGAGAGGTGAGAAGTTAGAGCCGTAGCGGTCGGCGCATGGCTTGCTGTGCGTGGTAGCGGCCTGCGCCTCGCAGGTCGAGCAACAGGAGCGTGTGTCGGTGCGCCGGCTCAAGCCACGCCCCGAACGGGGCGAAGGACCGTAGCCACGGGTGGAGCGAAGCGGAACCCGTGGATTAAGGCCTCCAGTATTCTCGTCGCCCCGGAGGGGCGAAGGCGCGTTTGTGCGAGCCTCGTTCGCCCCTCCGGGGCGATCGGGCTACTGAAACGACCGATCCCAAGGGCTTGCGCCCCTGGCTACATTCGGTTGCTCCTTCGGAGCAAATGGTCCTCCCGCGCGGCCGGGTCGCAGTTCATTGTCAGTACGCAATCACGCGATGGCGCACGACGACCGGCGACGTGTAGTAGTGGCGCCGGACGACGACGCGGTGGCGGACCACCGGCGTGACATAGACGGGCCGGCGGACGACGTACACCGGTGCCGGTTCAACGACTGTCACCCGCGGCGACGGCACGTAGACCCGCTGGACGACGCGCACGGGTTGCGTGGTCGGCTGGGTCGCGACGACCTCGACGACGGGCGGGTTGAGCCGGTGGATCCGGCGGATGGCCCGGCGGGCGTCGCGGCGGACATCGTCCTCCTCGTCGTAGATGGCCGCGTGCTCGAGGGCCGGCAGGGCCCGGAGATCGCCGACCTTGCCCAGGTCCTCGGCGGCGTCCTCGCGGTCGTCGTCGTCCGGGGCGTAGTGCAGAACGCCGATGAGGTGGTCCACGTAGTCCCCGGCCGCTGCGTCGGCCCGCACGCCCTGGTGGCATCCGAGCAGACAGAACGTCGCCAAGCAGGCAAACCCGGTTCGATGTCGCATGTCCCCGATCCTCCCTGGAGGGTTGGTCAGGAGGCGTCCCGATCCGACGAGACGCCCGGTTTCTGTCTGAGTAGACACGCCGGCCGGGCGAAGGTTGGGGCGGCATTGTGGGGTGGATGTGGGCACCGCAAGGGTTCAGGGTTCAGTAGCGTCGTCGCCTCACCCGCCGAAGCGCGGCCACCCATCCGAGCCCCAACCGCAAGCGCGCGGTCCTGGACCCACTCGTTGGCGCTCGGGGCTCGGAGGTCGCCACCCTGAGATGCCCGGTGACCAACGTTGGCGGAGCCGCCACGATTGACGCGATCTTCCCCCGGCCGCGTACGTCCTGAATGGGGGGACGAATTCCTGTCTCCGATGGGATAGGGTAGTACCCACAATGACCGCACCGAACCACGATGCACTCGAGCGCCCCGCCGAAGCAATACCGCTACCGATTCCACTGCGGTTCCGGTGGCTGAAGCGATTCCTTGTTGGCGTTGCGGTCGTGCTCGTTGTGCTGGTGGGACTGCGATGGTGGTGGGATGTTGTCGCTCACCGGGAGCTCCAGGCCGAGATCGACCGGATCCAGGCGGCGGGGGAGCCGTTGTTCCCGAGCGATTTCGACTCGCCGTACGTGCCGGACGAACAGAACGCGGCGCTGGTCATCGAGGAGGCCGTGGCCGCCTCGACGGGGCAGGGTGCTGACCTGCTGGATCTGGTCCACGACGCTGAGCGTTGGGATAACCCGCTGAAGCGTATTCTCAACGCCGTTCAGTGGACCAAGAACCGCGGCGACCTTCGCAAGATCATCCGCGACAACCGGCAAGCCCTCGCGCTGATGCGCAAGGCCCGCTCACTCGGCACAGCGGACTGGAACGTGCGTATCCGCAGTCCGGCGATCCAGGCTGCGCTGTGGGATCTCCCACAACAACGTGATTTGGCGAAACTGGCGAGTGGCGCGGCCGTGGATGCTCACCGCCGGGGCGACGACGCAACTGCCGTCAAGAGAATCCGCGATGTTCTCGCTCTTGCTGAACTGACGCAACAGAGGCCAGAACTCATCCCCCATCTTGTGGCGATTGCCGAAGCGGCAATGGCGGTGGATGCGGCGGAGGACGTCGCACCATGCTTGCTCCTCGCGCCTGAGGCCGCGTCAACGCGCAGAACCGGCGAACCGGCCAGTCGACCTCACGTGCGTGCGCTGATTCGTGCGCTACTCGATGAAGCGAGCATGCAAGCGTCCCTGATTGAGGCGATGTACTGCGAGCGGATGCTGCACTTTGACATGCTTCACGAATGGGCCGGTCGGACGGTGGAAGGTGCCGCCATGCCGTCAACGCGTCAGCGCTTGGAGACTCTCGTGCTCGGGCCGGTGTACAAACTTGAGCTGGCGCGGGGGTTGCGACACCTGTCGCAACTGGCCGAGGCCGTGCGCGAAGCTGACTGGCCCGCCGTCGAGAGTCGCTTGCCTGTGGTGGAAGCTCCGAACGAAGCCCTGAGGCGCGTCACGAAGAAGCTGAGTGCGCTTCTCCTTCCGGAGCTCGATCGTGCAATTGAGCTGCACTTCAGGCTCCTGGCCGTGCGGCGGATGGCGGCAATCGCGCTTGCCATTCGTATGTATGAGGTGGATCACGGCGATAGGCCGGAGAACCTCGCTGATCTCGTGCCCGCCTACCTGCCAGCGGTTCCGGCCGATCCCTTCGCCGCAAGTGGCAGACCCATTGCATACCGCCCGGAGGCTGACCCCCCGGTTCTGTACAGCGTGAATCGCGACGGTGTCGACGAGAACGGTGCGTACGGATTGACGTCCGGCGGTTATGTCGATTACGACGCCGCGGACGTTCCGTTCTTCCTCGACGGCGATCGGCCGCGTGGTGACTGACGTGAAAGCGGACCGCGACATCATCACGAACGACGAGTTGGGGTTGGAGGGCCGTGCTACACCGATTCCAGTTCGTTACCGCTGGCTCAAACGGATCGTCGCGTGGTCCGGCGTTCTTCTTGTCGTGTTGGTGGGGTTGCGATCGGTTTGGGGGATTGTCGCCCGGCATCAGCTTGAGGCCGAGGTCGACCGCATTCGGGCTGCGGGCGAGCCTGTCCTTCCCGAGGATTTCGGTTCGACGTTCGTGCCGGACGAGGAAAACGCCGTGGTGCTCATTCGGGCGGCCGTCGCCGCATCGACGCGGGAGGATTCGAAGCTGTTGGACCTGGTGCTCGATTCGGAACGCTGGGCGCAGAACGGCGACGAGGCGCTGGCGATCATTACGTCGAACACCGAAGCACTGAGGGTGATCCGTGAGGCACGCGGCCGTCCGGGCGTCGATTGGGGTATTCGCTTTCGCATGCCTCTGCCAATACCGAAAGGCCTCAGCGAGCACCGCGGGCTGGTGTGCCTCGTCGCGGGCGCCGCAATCAGTGCGTCCCGTGACGGGGATCACTACGCAGCCGTCGAGAGGATTCGTGACGGCTTGATGCTGACGGCGGCCTTGGAGCGGAGGCCCAGACTGATCTCTCACCTGGTGGCGCTTGCGGAGGCGTGCTTGTGTGCTCAGGCCGTCGAGCAGGTCGCGCCTGCGCTGATCGTGGGGGACGGTTCATCGGTCGCCCGGCCGCCTCGCCAAGCCACGCGTCGTCAGGTCGAGATGCTGATCGACGACCTGCTGGACGAGACGGGAGGGTGGGAGTCGCTGGTCACGGCGGCGTACTGCGAACGCATGGTGGGCGTCGCGTCGACGCGATCCGCCGCGTACAGCAACGTGTCGTGGCGCGAGGCGCTCCTGCTGGCTCTATTGGAGCCGCTCCACGTGACGGCCGTGAGGCGGAGGTTACGCTATTCCTCGGATCTGGCTCAGGCGTTCGGCCACCGCGACTGGCCGGCGATCAAGGCGGCGGAGGGGGAGATACGATCCTGGGCCTCCGGGCCGTTTGGGTACTTGAACGAAGAGCTTGGGTTCGGGCTGCCCGCGATTTGGGGGCGGTCCATGCAGCATTGCCATGCGATCGCCATGCGGAGAATGGCGGCGATTGCGCTGGCTATTCGCCTGTACGAGCTGGAACACGGCCGGCGTCCCGACAGACTTGCAGACTTGGCTCCCTCGTACCTCACGGCAATCCCGAGTGATCCGTTCACGGCGGACGGACAGACGTTTCGATACCTACCGACCGCTCAGCCGCCCGTCTTGTATAGTGTGGGCGTCGATGGGCTCGACGACAGGGGCGTCTTCGAAACGACGTTCGTGCCGATGCGTGACGCCGGGGACATCCCCTTCTTCCTGAACGGCGATCGGCCGAGGGCCAAGTAGCGTGATGGCTGACCACCTCATGGGCACTACGGATCAATCTGCTGCCGACGGCCAGGCGACACCGACGCCGCCTCGCTACTGGTGGTTCAAACGAGCGCTCATTGGCTGCGTGATCGCGGTCGTGGCGCTGGCGCCGTTGCGGTGGTGGTGGGGTGTCGTGGCCCACCGGCGGTTGCAGGCCGAGATCGATCGGATTCTCGCTGCGGGTGAGCCGCTCTTCCTCGCCGATCTTGCAGGGCCGTCGGTACCCGACGACGACAACGCGGCGCTCGTGCTGCAAGAGGCCCACCGCCTGCTGAGCGAGAGCGGGTTCAGCGTCGTGCCGCCATTCTCGTTCGAGGCCGATGCCGAGTACTGGGATGATGTGGCCAAGGGCGTTGAGGCCAACGCCCAGGCGCTCGCCCTGATCCGCAAAGCGCGGTCGATGCCCTTGGCCGACTGGGACGTGCGGTTCAGCACACCGGCCATCGCAACGCGGCTGCCGAATCTTGTTGACCAAAGAATGCTGGCCCGGACGTCGGCGGTCATCGCGATGCACCACCACCGTAGCGGCAACGATGCGGCGGCCGTCGAATCGTTGCGGGACGTGTTGGCCGTGAGCACGCTGACGGAGCAGCACAGCCCCACGGTCATCTCACACCTGGTGGCAATTACCGTCGGCTCGCTGGCGTGCGATGCCGTGCAGCGAATTCGCCCCGGTCTGACGGTTTCGCCCGGCACGCCGTCGACTTCGCCGACCGCGCGCCCGGCGGGGCGAGATCAGGTCGAAGCCCTGATTGCGGGACTGACGGACACGTCGGCAACGCAGAACGCACAGGTCCGAGCGTACCAGGGGGAGAGAGCTTCGCTGCTTGACTCGGTGCAGATCGTGGCCAACGGCAGCACGAGTCTGAGCGGGCTGATGGCGGGCGGAGCAAACACGCCGGCCCCGGCGCCGGAGCGGGAGTTGCTCTTTCTCTTTCGGCCGATGATCGAATTGGACGGCGCGCGCATGCTGCGCCACGGCAGCACCCTGGTCGAGGCCGCGCGAGCCCCCAGTTGGCCCCGGGCGCAAGCGATCTGCCCATCCGACCCCGTGAAGGATGGGGGCAAACTGGCAGTCGTCACGGAGTTCCTCAGTCGCACGCTCACGCCGTCTCTGAATCGAGCCCTCCTACTGCACCATCGCGTGATCGCGTTGCGGCGGATGGCAGCCATCGCATTGGCGATTCGCCTGTTTGAGCTGGACAACGGACACGCACCGGCCGACCTGGCGGAACTGGTGCCCGACTACCTGGTGGCAATCCCACCGGATCCGTTCGCTACGGACGAACGTCCGATCGGGTATCGCCCGGGCGGCGATCCGCCGGTGCTATACAGCGTGAGCAGCGACGGTGTCGACGAGCAGGGCGCCTACGAAACGAGCTCCGATGGCCGCATCG
>CAYMME010000097.1:0-21053 GCA_964391465.1 uncultured Planctomycetales bacterium | reverse complement strand
CGGATTGCGAAAACCAAGGGTACGAAGTAGGCTGGAACCCGGTACTCTCAAGTTCTAACTTGGCGTGATCAACGCCGCCTGGGGGCAGTCGTCAACCTGCGTGCGGGCGCTCATGCTGCGGTCAGCACGTCCGACTGGATGTGGCCGTCGCGGAGGGTGACGACGCGTTGGGTGCGGCGGGCGACCTCGGCCTCGTGGGTGATGATGACGACGGTCTTGCCGATGTCGTGGAGTCGGTCGAAGATGTCGAGAATCATCTCGCCCGTGGCGGTGTCGAGATTGCCCGTGGGCTCGTCGGCGAGCACAACGAGCGGATCGTTGATCAGGGCGCGGGCGATGGCCACCCGCTGCTGCTGCCCGCCGGAGAGCTCCATGGGTCGGTGGTCCGCGCGGTCGGTGAGATCGACCAACTCGGCCAGTTCGAGTGCCTTGACCCGGCGCTCCCGGGCCGGAACCCCCTGGTAGAACAGCGGCACCTCGAGGTTCTCGAGCACCGTCAGTTGCGGGATGAGGTTGAAGTTCTGAAACACGAAGCCCAGGCGCTTGCCGCGGATCTCCGAGAGCTCGTTGTCGTCGAGCAGTGAGACGTCCTCGTCCCCGAGGATGTACTGCCCGGCGGTGGGGCGGTCGAGGCAGCCGACGATGTTCATCAGGGTGCTCTTGCCCGAGCCCGAGGCCCCGCAGATGGCGACGTACTGGCCCGGCTCGACGATCAGGTCGATGCCGCGGAGGGCGTGGACCTCGACGTCTGATCCCGGCTTGCGGTAGATCTTCACGAGTTGGTGCAGCGAAGCGATGGCCACAGAATGTCGCGTCCTACGAGCCGGCCGGCGCGCTTGCCGGCCTGGGTTGGTTCTGTCGATTCGGTTTGGGCTGACCGGCGCCCGGGCCCTGGCCCTGACCACGAGGGGCCTGCCGCTGCCGGTCTCCCGACTGCGCCCCGGGTCGGTTCCCCGACCGTGCGCCGGATCGGTCTCCAGACTGCGCCCCGGGTCGCTCTCCTGACCGAGCTCCAGGCCGATCTCCCGGCCGCTGGCCGGGCTGCGCGCCGGGGCGGCCCCCCGGCCGCGCCTCGGAGCGGTTCCCGCTACGGGGACCGGAGCGTCCCCCGGACGGTGCTCCGGCGGCGGCACCGGCGGGCCTGCCTTCGGGGAGTGCTTGTCGGGCCGCGTCGAGCTCGCGCTGGGCGGCGAGTTCCTCCTTGTCGACCGACGGCAGCAGGGCAATCATTTCGTCGGAGATCGTTGTCCAGACCCGGTCACCCTCGGAGATGCCCTCGAGCACCTGCACGAAGCTCGTGCTCGACGATCCGAGTTGCACCTCCCGGTACTCCGGTCGTCCTCCGTCGCCGAGGAAGACGTAGCTGTGCCCGCCTCGGGCGTAGACCGCCTGCACGGGGATTGCCAGCACGTCCTCGATGTGGTCGACATAGATCTCCGACTGGGCGGTCACGCCGGGCTTGAGTGCGTTCGATGTCTCGTTCAGCATGATCTCGGTCGCGAACTCCCGCAGTTCGGGGTTCAGCCAGCGGTTGCGGGTATCGGCCAACGCCGCCACCTTCGTGACCTGCCCGTCGAACATCTTCTGTGCCCCCGACGCCCGACTGCCGTTGCCGGCGTCGTCGGTAACCTCCTCGTATACGCCGGCCACCTGAATCTTCGCGGGCAGCCCCACCTTGATGCGTTCGGCGTCGGCTTCGTGGATCCGGATCACGAGCTTCATCTGGCTGAGGTCGGGCAACTGGAGGATCGTCTGATTCTGATGCACCGTTCCTCCGACGTCGATCACCGTACTGCTCCGACGGTGCTGGTCGCTGTAGTAGACGACGAGCCCGGGCTGTGGTGCGCAGATCTGGGTCTTCTCGAGCAGGTCCTCGTACTTCTTCAGGTCGGCCCTTACGAGTTCCAGCTTCTCTTGGGCCCGTTGAGCCGTATTCTTGGCCTTGTTCTCTTCGACCTTCGCCGTCGCTTTCGTGCGGTCGAGATTCTCCTCGGCATCGCGGACGGCTGACTCGTACGTCATCCGGTCCTTCCTGATCGTATAGCCCTGTAGAACCTTCTGCGCCAGCTCCGCCTTCTTGAAAGCGAAATCCGCCTCCTGCTCGTCGAGTCTGTCCTGCTCGAGCTCGACGAAGGTCACGAAATTCTGCTCGTACATGCGTTTGGAGACGCCGTGCTGCTCCTTGGCCTGCTTTAGCCGAGACTCGGCTGACTTCAAGGCCAATTCGGCGTCTTTGAGTTCCTGAACCTGATCACCCAGCTCCCACTTCTCCAGGTCGATCTCCGCAAGTGCGAGTTGGATCCCGGCCTTGAAGATGTCCGCATCGTTCTTCTTGAGCTGGATGTTCATGGTGTCCCGGGCAGTTTCGAAAGTGCTCTCGGCGGTGTTGACGGTGACCTTTTTCGTGCGGATTCGCTCCTCGATGGTGTCCGACGCGAGTCTGACGAGGAGGTCACCCGTCTTCACCGTGGTGCCTTCCGCGATGAGCCAGATGATCGTCGATCGCCCCTCGACCTCGCACTTGATGTCCACGCTCTTGTGGGCCTTGAGCTCACCCTTCTCCTTGAGGACGATGGGAAAGCTGCGGCGCTGAACTTCATGCAGTCGGACGTCTCCCGCCAGGGCCGGTGCGGTGAGGCGGTGCCAGATTGCCCAGGCGCCCACCACCACGGCGATGATGACTACCGGCGTCAGCAGCCACAATCGACTGAGCCGGCGGCTGGCGTCGGCGGCCGCCCTGCGGCGGTCGGACGGCGAGGGTCCGGGGGCGGCCGGACGTTCCGGCTTGGCCGAGGCAGGCGCATCCGTCCCGGTTGTCGTTGTCACAGAATCACTCCATCTGGCGTGCGCAAGGGACACCTATGTCCCACCTACTCTAAGGAACACTCCTCGCGCGGTAAACTTGTGCGGAAACCCATTTTACCGGGTCTCCGCGACGGGTGCGACCCACTGCCCGTCGTCCTCGAGCCGCAGAGTGCCGGTGGCGAGCCGGAGTTCGAGAATCCGGCTCCACACCTCGCTCCGCCGGGCGGCGAGGCGGTCCCGGGCTCCACGGAGGCTGTCCTCGGAGGGCGTGGACCTCGACGGACGAGCCCGGCTTGCGGTCGATCTTCACGAGTTGGTGCAGACGAGCGATGGACACGGGATGCAGGTTACTTCGCTCCGGCGGGTGCACTCGCCGGCTTTGAGGTCGCGGGCTGTTCCTGTCGGTCCGGCTTGGGCTGCGTCCCGGGGCTCTTCCCGGTCCCAGCCCCGCCGGATGTGCCCTTGCGGAGTGCCTCTCGGGCCGCCTCTAGCTCGCGCTGGGCGGCGAGTTCCTCCTTGTCGACCGACGGGAGCAGGGCGATCATCTCGTCGCTGATCGTCGTCCAGACCCGGTCACCCTCGGAGATGCCCTCGAGCACCTGAACGAAGCTCGTGCTCGACGATCCGAGTCGCACCTCCCGGTACTCGGGTCGCCCTCCATCCGTGCCGAGGAACACGTAGTTGTGCTCGCCCCGGGCGTAGACCGCCTGCACGGGAACGGCCAGAACGTCCTCGATGTGGTCGACGTAGACCTCCGCCTCGGCGGTCACGCCGGGCTTGAGCACCTCGGACGTATCGCTCAGCATGATCTCGGTCTCGAACTCCCGCAGTTCGGGATTCAGCCAGCGGTTGCGAGTGTCGGCGAGGGCCGCGATCTTGGTGACCTCCCCGTCGAAGACCCGCTGCGCACCTGACGCCCGGGTTCCGTTGCCGACGTTGTCGGTGAGTTCCTCGTACACGCCGGCCACCTGGATTTTGGCGGGAAGCCCCACCTTGATGCGTTCGGCATCGGCCTCATGAACGCGGATCACGAGCTTCATCTGGCTGAGGTCAGGCAGTTCCAGCATCTTCTGGTTTTGATGCACCTCGCCCCCGACATCGATCATGTTGCGGCTGCCCCAGTGCCGGTTGCTGTGGTAGACGACGAGCCCGGGTTCCGGAGCGAAGATCTTGGTCTTCGCGAGCTGCTCCTTATATTTCGCCAGGTCATCGTCGGCGAGGGCCAGCCTGTCTTTGGCCTGCTTTGCCGTGCTTTCGGCCTTGGCCTGCGCGACGGCTGCCGTTGCCTCGGTGCGCTCGAGATTCTTCCTGGCATCGCCGAGCGCCGACGTGTACGTGATCTTGTCTTTGTCGAATGTGTATACCTGCAAAACCTCCAGCGCCAGCGTCGCCTTCTTGAAAGCGAAACCCGCCTCCTGCCAGTCCAGTTCGTCCTGCTCGAGCTCCACCTTGGTGACGAAGTTCTGCTCGTACATGCCCTTGGAGACCCGGTACTGCTCCTTGGCCTGCTTTAGCCGAGACTCCGCTGACTTTAAGGCCAATTCGGCGTCTTCGAGCTGCTGAACCTGGTCGCCCTTTGTCCACTTCTTCAGGTCGATCTCGGCAAGTGTGAGCTGGGTCCCGGCCTTCTCGATGTCCGCATCGTTCTTGTTGAGTTGGATCTTCAACTCGGCTTCGGCGGTATTGTACGTGCTCTTGGCGGTGTTGGCCGTGACTTCCTTCTCGCGGATTCGCTGTTCAATGGTGTCGGATGCGAGCTCGACGAGGCGGTCCCCCTTCTTGACCGTGGTGCCCTCGGCGACGAGCCAGATGATCGTCGAGCGTCCCTCGACCTCGGACTTGATATCCACGCTCTTGTGGGCCTTGAGCTCGCCCTTCTCCTTGAGGACGATGGGGAAGCTGCGGCGCTGAACCTCGTGCAGTCGCACGTCTCCTTCCACGGCGGGCGCCATGAGGCGGTGCCAGACGGCCCAGGACCCGAGAACGACGGCGATGATTGCGACCGGCGTCAGCAGCCACAAGCGGCTGAGCCGGCGGCTCGCGTCGGCCGCCGCCCGCCGGCGATCGATTGGCGATGGTGCGGGGGAGGCCGCGGGCTGCCGTCTGGCCGGGGCGGGCGCATCCGTTCCCGTAGTCGTCACGAGTTCACTCCACTTGGTGTGGTAGGTGCGACCGCCCCATCGCACCTACTCTTCCCTCCCTCGCACGGCAAACTTGTGTGGAAGTTCATTTTACCGGATCTCCGCGACGGATTCGACCCACCGCCCGTCGTCATGGAGTCGCAGAGTGCCGGTGGCGAGCCGGAGTTCGAGAATCCGGCTCCACACCTCACTCTGCTGGGCGGCGAGGCGGTCACGAGCTCCGCGGAGGCTGTCCTCGGCGCTCAGCCGATCCCGGATGTCGAGCGCTCGGCCGCGACGCGATGGGGAGCGGATCTGGGCGATCGTCGCTTCCAGCCGCTCGTCCGAGATCTTCACGCTGATACGCTCGTTGGCCAGTTGGAACAACGAGAGTTTCAGTTGTCGCACCGCGTCGCGGACATCTCGGCGGACTTCATCGCGACCCAGGTCGTACGCCCGTTGGGCTTGCCGGGCGAGAATGCGGCTGCGGCGATACTCGTTTCGCTCGCGGACCCGCTGGAACGGGATCTCCAGGTCGATTGACCCGCGCCACGTCGTCCGCTCGGTGTTGAAACTCATGGAGTTCAGATGGTTCGGATCGGTTACCGTGGTCACCGACCCGCGCAGGCTCAGATCCGGCAGCAACCCGTTGCGGGCGATGACCACGCCCCGCTTGGCGTCGTCGATCTGGTCGAGCACCGTCACGAGGTCGAGGCGGCAGCGCAGAGCGGTGTCAATCGCTTCGGACAGGCTTGCGCCCGGGAGGGGAAGGGCCGCGTTCAGCTCGGCCTCGATCGCCTCCTGAGCGGGCACGTCGATCACGGTCTGTGCAGACTGTCCGGTCAGGATGTTGAAGCGGTCTCTGGCCAGTTCGTAGATCGCCTGGGCTCGCTCCACGCGGACCAGGGCGTTGCGCAGCTCGACGATGGCTTGGCGGGCGTCCACGACCAGTCCCCGGCCGGACTCGGCCCGGGCGACCTCGAACTCCGCCGCGGCCCGGTTCCCGCGGACGGCCAGCGCCGCGTTGATAACCGCCTGCTTGGTGCTCAGCAGATCGAAGTAGGCGCTCGCGACGCGGACCATGTAACTCCGGCGGAATCGCTCGAACGCCCGGATGCCGTAGATGACCTCTCGCTCGGCCTGGTAGCGCGACTCCTGGGCGACCTTGCCGGCTCCGCGCAGCAGGGGGATGTCCGCTTCGACGACGGCCTGCCCGGTCTCGCCGGTCGTGATTCGGTTACCGAGGTCGCGGGCCAGCACATTGATGAGTTGAGCGGTCACGGTGCCGCCGTAGGGCAGCCGCTGCTCGACGGCAACGTCGGAGACCGCCCGCATGGCTCGGTCGAAGTCGCGGATCTGACCGTAGTCGGCGAACTCGGCCTGAAGGCCGCCGACGATCTGCGGCGTCCACAGGAAGCGCTCGAGCGTGAGATCCAACACGGCCAGATAGAGCGTCTCCTTCTCGGTTTGGTACTCCCATCCGGTTTCGAATGCTTGCCTGATCGCTTCGGACAGCGTGAGCAGCCGGGCACCTTCGGTGGGTTCAATCAGGGCGTCCGCGCGTGCGGTCTGGGGGATTACCAGATTTACCTTCACGGGCTGCGTCGCGGCATACTCCTGTGTCGTTGCCGGCAGGGTTGCGGCGAGCCCCTGCGTGGTTGCCGGTTCCGTTGTCGGGGCCGTGGTCGCCGTCGCGTCCGGCCACGTGTCGGGTTCGGGTGCGGTTGTGGCCGGATACGACGTTGCCGTTTCGTTCGTGGGTCGGGTAGCGGGGGCGGCGGTTTCATCCGGGATCTCCGCCGGTTGCGTCGCGGGGCGCGAGAACGACTCGGGCACTGACGGGTCCATCGGATGCGGCAGGAAGGCGTACGCCTCGCCCGGCACATCCAGGCCCACCGTCTCCGGTGCGACGCGCGTCTCATGCGGATCACCCAGCGCCTCGGCGCGCCGTTCATCGAGAATGCGATACACCTCGCGATCTGCGTCATTCAGGTGCCACTGGCATCCGCCTACGTGGAGAAACAGTGTCGCGGCAATGCCAACCAGCCGTCCCGACACCCGATAACCTGTTCGACTGTCCATCGCGTACCCTCTCAAATCGTTCCGTGAGATCAAGGCTTCGCTCACTCCGGGTGCGTGTTCGCGTGGCGTGCGGCGCGGCTTTCGCGGCCGGTGTGGCTACGAAGACAGCACGGCAACGGTTTTGGCGAGTCCCTCGCGGGCTACCTCCAGCGGATCGCGCGTCCAGTATGATTCGTTGAACAGCTCGAGGCTCACGGCCCCATCATAACCTTGCTTTCGCAGGAGCGACACCATTGCGGGCAGATCAAGCACCCCGTCTCCGGGCATGACGCGGTCTTTGTCGAGCTGCGTCTCGCGCGGCGGGTGGGCCGGAGCGTCGTCGATGTGGAAGATCGAGATCCGATCCCCCGGCACCTTCTCGATATCCGTCGCTTCACCCTCGCCACGGAAGATGTGGAACGCATCGACGACCATCGTGGCGTCGTCGTGTCCCGATGCCCGCATGGCCTCGAGCGACACGTCGATGTTGTTGTACTGCTCGAACCGCCCAATGAACTCGAACGCCGGACGCACACCGACTCGCTCGCCGAGCGCGAGCAGTTCGGCGTATCGCCGGCCGGTTTCTTCGACGGGTTCGCGCGCATCCGTGGGTGTAACTACGACCGACGGCGCACCGAGTTCGGCGGCCACGTCGAGCCGACGCTTGACCGCGTCCATGGCGGCGGCGCGTTCGGCGCCCTCGGTGCCGCTCCAGTACTTCAGTGCAATCACTGACGGTAGGGTAAGCCCGACGTCACCCAGAGCCTTGACCACGTCGCGGACGGTGCCGCCCGACTCGCAATATTCGATTACGTCATCGAGCCAGAGCTCGACGGCTTTCCAGCCGGCCTCGGCGGCCACGCGGATTTTGTCCATCAGGGGCGTCGGCCGGATCGTCGACGTGTTCAGGCACAGCAGGAACGCACTCACTCCGTACCTCTCTGACCCCGTGTGGTCGGCGGGTGACGCCCTCCCCGCTCCGCCGGACACATCCGGCGCCTAAGACGTCGGCGAGGAGTGTACCACAGTTGCGCGCGGTTCTCACGTCGCTTGGAATCGCGACTCCGGGTGCGTAGGATGTGCACAGCCATGGATATGATCTACCTGGACAACAACGCCACCACGCGCATCGACGACCGCGTCGTGGAGGCCATGCTGCCGCTGTTGCGCGAGCAGTACGGCAACCCCTCGAGCATTCACAAGATGGGGCAGTTCGCCGGCCACCAGACGGAGGAGGCACGGGCGAAGGTCGCGGCACTGATCGGGGCGAAGCCGCGGGAGATCGTCTTCACCGGCGGCGGGACCGAGGCCAACAACCTGGCCATTCGCGGCGTGCTGGCCGGGCGCCCCAAGAAGCGACACGTGGTGACCACCGCCGTCGAGCACGACTCGGTGTTGCGACTGTGCCGGCAGCTCGAGCGCGAGGGCGTGCGCGTGACGTACTGCGGGGTCGATCAACTCGGTCGCCTCGACCTCGATGCGTTCGCCGATGCCCTCAGCGACGAGACCGCGCTGGCGGCCGTCATGCACGCCAACAACGAGACCGGTGTCATGTTTCCGATCGAGGCCGTCGGTGCCATTGCGCGCGAGCGCAGCGTGCCGCTCCTCGTCGACGCGATCCAGACTGTGGGCAAGGTTCCGGTCGACGTGACGAACCTTCCCGCGGACTTGCTCAGCATCGCCGCCCACAAGATCCACGGCCCGAAGGGGGTCGGGGCTCTGTACATCAGACGCGGTACGCATGTTCGACCACTGCTGATTGGTGGGTACCAGGAGCGCGACCTGCGCGGCGGGACGGAGAACACCGCGGGTATCGTCGGCCTGGGTGCCGCGGCCGAGCTTGCGGCTGCTCATCTCGATGACGAGGCGAACCGCGTAGCCGCGCTGCGCGACCGGCTCGAGACCGGCATCTGCGAGCGGATCGAGATCGCTACGGTCACCGGCGACACCGAGCACCGCCTGCCCAACACCACAAGCATTGCGTTCCGAGCGTTGGAGGCCGAAGCCCTGCTGCTGCTGCTTTCCGAGCACGGCATCTGTGCATCGTCGGGTTCGGCGTGCAGCTCCGGCTCGCTGGAGCCGTCGCACGTGCTCCAGGCCATGGGCATCGAGACCGAAATCGCGCACGGTGCGGTTCGCTTTTCACTGTCACGCTTCACCACCGACGAAGAAGTCGACCGCACGCTGGAGAAGCTGCCCGCCCTCATCGACCGCCTCGCGGCGGTGTCGCCATGAACTTCCCCGAGAACCGCTCCCCACGGCTCTCCGAGGCACCGATCGCAGTTGAAAAGAGCGCTGCGCCGAAGTAGACTTTGAGTGTGGAGGTTGTGTGCGAATGACCACGGTGAACGTATCCTTGCCCAAGGATCTGAAGGAGTTCGTCGACGCTCAGGCCAGCACCAGCGGATACGGCGATGCGAGCGAGTACCTCCGCGCCCTGATTCTGCAGGAGCAGAAGCGAAAAGCGCGAGAAACGCTCGAAGCGAAACTCCTCGAGGGACTGCGCAGTGAGTCCAGTCCAATGACGGCGGAGGACTGGGAAGACATCCGCCGCGAAGGGCTTCAACGTATCGCGGACCAGAAGCACGAATGAGTCGGCGGGTCACCAAGAGTGCCGACGCCAAGCGAGACCTGGTCGACCACTTCACATTCATCGGCCAAGACAGTCCGAATGCGGCGGACCGTTTCCTCCTCGCGGCGGACGAGGCCTTTCACACCCTTGCGGAGATGCCTCGCATGGGGCGACTGCGAGAGTTCCGGAACCCAGACCTCAAGGGTCTGCGATCCTGGCCGATCCCGCATTTCGAGAACTACCTGATCTTCTACATGCCGAGTGATAGGGACATTGACATCGTCCGCGTGCTGCACGGGGCGCGTGACCTCGGCGCGATCTTCGAAGACTGATTCGGGGCGTATCATGTCGCATCCACGGGTCGTCGCTCTCGGCTACTCCGAAGCAGGGATGCTGCTTCGGAAGCCCGGCACACTCGACATCCAGGCGATCATCGCCATACACGGCCAGCGGGAGTATCCGGTCGAGACGGACTGTGTCGCGCACCGTCTGGTTCTGCGATTCGACGACGTCGAAGCACCTGACCCGAAGGATCCGCTTCACGCCGCACGCATTCGACTCAGACAGCGAGAGGCCGCGGAAGTTGGCCTTGCGCCCACGCCTCCCACTGCCGACCACGCGCGATCGATCATCGAGTTCGCTCGTTCGATTCGCGACTTGGATGGCGTTCTGCTCTGCCAGTGCCTGGGTGGTGTCAGTCGATCACCCGCTGCCGCACTGCTCTGCCTCGCAACCTGGACCGGCCCGGGTCACGAGCAGGTCTGCGTCGAGCACCTGCTGACGGTGCGCCCGTGTGCCGTACCGCATCGCGACCTCGTCGCATTCGGCGATGAGATGCTCGGTCGTGGAGGGCGGCTCGTGGAGGCGGTGCGACACGCGGACCAATGCTGAAGCGAGCCAGACCCGATTGTGCAATCAGGACTACCCTGCAACGTCGAGTTGAACTCCGACCGAGCGGGCGACCTCTTCGATTTGGCGCCAGGTTTCGTCGTCGACGTCGATGCCGTGTTCGCGGCGGTGCTTGCGGCAGCGGGCCTCAGGCTCGCCGGGGATGAGGATCTCGTCGACGCCCGGGAGCCGCCGCGAGCTCTTGCACCAGGCGATCAGGTCCGCGACCTGCTGCTCGCAGTAGTCGAGGCCGTTGAAGCGGGCGGGGTCGATCACGGTCAGGAAGTAGGCGTTGGCCAGCCGGTTGGCGTCGGGGCGGGTGCAGCCGCCGGCCCCGAGGGCGCCGACGAGGATGTCGACCATCAACGAGAGCCCGAACCCCTTGTGGCCCACCTCGCCGCCAAGCGGCATGATCGCCCCGCGGGGGTCGGTGTAGAAAGCGTTGGGGTCGGTGGTGAAGTTCCCCTGGTTGTCGACGAGCCAGCCCTCGGGAAGCTTCTCTCCCTTGTTTCGGCGGACGCGGATCTTACCCTCGGCCGTCACCGACGTGGTGATGTCGAGCACGAGCGGGTCGCCACCCTTGACGGGCGCGGCGAACGTGATGGGGTTGGTCGACACGCGCGGTTCGCTGCCGCCGTAGGGAGCGGTCGAGCGCCCGGAGCCGTGGTTGTTGACCGCGGCAATGGCGACGAACCCTTCGCGGGCGACGCGCTCGAGGTACTCCCCGACGCGACCGACGTGATTGACGTGGTGCAGCGTGACGGTCGCGACGCCGGCCGCCCGGGCCTTGGTCATGGCGATCTCGGCCGTGCGGTGCGCCTGTGGCTGCCCGAACCCCCAGCCCCCGTCGACGACGGGCGTGGTGTCGGACTCGCGAACGATCGTGAGCGGCGCGCCGGCCACGATCTCGCCCTTCCGCATGGACTCCATGTACTGCGGGATGCGCACGACGCCATGTGAGTCGTGACCGCACAGGTTGCCGTCGACGAGTGACTCCGCCACTAGCGTCGCGTCATCGGCCGGCACGCCGGCGGCCTCGAAGATCGTGCGAGTGACGGTCCGTAGCTGATCGGCAGTGAAGTGCGGCACGCTCGTTGCTCCCTGCGAATCCGATGAACCCGCCTCAGCGAGGCAAGGCGTGGCACGATATTCGCGCGCGCGGGACGAGGTCAAGTGCGGGCGCCGCGGTCCGTAGCACGTCGCGCACTCTTCCATCTGAAACGAAGGTCCGGAACGCGGACCGAGAAAGGCTGTGCCGGCGGGCTCGCGTCAACGACGGTCGTCCGCCTTCTGCCCGGTCGGGTTCGCACGACACGGCATGCGAGCCGCTGTCGGATGTTCGGTGGGGCGCTATTCTCCGGATTGTGGGCGCTACCGCCTCGCCGGCTGGCGAGCTTCGTAGCGCGCAATCTCCTCTTTGAACTGATTGATGAGCCTCTTGAGAGAGGTCATCGAGAGCTCGCGCAGCCGCCGGTCGCCGTTGGCGTCCCTGCGAAGGGCCTCGTAGCGCGCCTCGAGCCGGGCGAGCTTCATCCGCGTATTGGCGACTTCCCGTTCGTTGTTGAGGCTCACGAAACCACCTTGATCATGCCCTTGGACACTCCATGCCGGTCGGAGGCGAAGGTCAGGTTCACGAGCTCGTCGAAGTCCTCGGAATCTGCCCGGTATGAACTTGCGGTGGGGCGTAGGTTGTGTCGGTGGGCTTGACCCGGTCTCGAAGGCACTGAATCACGATTCCGCTGTCGCGCTCGCCGATGGCTGATGCGCTTCGTAGCGTGCGATTTCTTCCTTGAGCTGATTGATCAGACGTTTGAGTGACTCCAGCTCGAGTTCGCGCAGATGCTCGTCCTCCGTGTCGGCTTGCGCTTCTACGTAGGCTTCTTCCAGGCTGCGGAGCTTTCGTTTCGTATTGGTGAGTTCGCGATCGCTCTGGAGGCTCATAGGACGATCTCCACCATGCCCTTGGGGACCTCGAACCGGTCCGTCGCGAAGAAGCCAATCAACCTGTCGAAACGCCCGCGCCGGACAATCGCGATATCGAGGAACGGCAGCCCGGCACGAAGCTCCGCCTCTGCGGTGGGGTCTTTCGGGAACCCGCGCTCCGCCAGCAGCACACAATCCACGTCGTTGGGTTCCATTATATCCGTGACGAAGCTGCCGTTCAAAACGATGCGCCGGACGCCTGCCCGCAGGGCCAGATCGACCATCCATCGAACGGAATCCATCTGGACGCGCCGCAGCTCCGATGCCCTTCCGAAGCGGGCTTCGATCTCGGCCAGTGTGGCGGGGTGCACACCGGGCGGTACGCAGCCGGAATCGTCATAACCTGGGATCATTCAAGTCACCAATGTCATCGTTGCCGGGTTGCGAACCACACCGGTCCGGCCTCACCGCGTGGGCCGCACGGGCTGGACCCAGGCCTTCTCGGCGTCACCCTTGGCGAACGGGTTCGGGTGCTTGCGCGTCGACGTGACCGTCGCGCGGACGTAGATCTCGCTGCCCTTGAACTTGTAGGAGGGCGACAGGCCGTCCACCTCGGCCAGCACCTTGCCGATGTCCTTGCTGTAGCGACGCGTGGCGTGGATGGGCTTGCCGTCTTTGCCCATCACCGGCTCGGACTTCGGGTCGTGGTCGAGCTCGGTGCCGATGAACTGTGTCTTGTAGAAGACGCCCGTTTCCGGCTCGATCTGCAGTGACAGCGACTTGTTCGAGGACTTGATGTTCCGCAGCCGCACACCGGTGCTGGCGTAGAAGTCGCCGCGCTCCAACGCCTTGATGATCGACTCGGGGGTCAGGTGACGCGCCCGCACCATGACCCAGCCGCGGCCCGGATTGGCCGTTCCCACGCCCCATCCGTGATACTCGTGCGCGTCGTCGGTGGCCATGGCGTACATGATCTCGCCGTCGGTTTTGACCAGTCGGCGCGTGAGAATGATGTCCCACATGCGCTCCGTGCTCGCGTGCTTGTCGTCGCCGTAGTTCTTCACGCCGGGGTGGCCGTTGTGGATCTCGAAGAACCGCTCGCCGCGCACCTTGGCGAGGTCCTCGGCGGTAACTGCCCAGCCGTAGTTCGGATGGGCCAGGTGCACGAGCATCGGCGTGTTCGTGCTGCGGCGCTGGGCCCAGACCGCGTCGACGTTGCGCTGCATGACTTCGTAGACGGTCTTGCCGCCGGTCGGAGGAATCAACTCGCGCAGGTTCGCCGCGATCAGGTGCACGGGCTGTTTCTTGCAGTGGTCGGTGATCTCCTCACCCTCGATCAGCAGGAACTCGCCCGGCTTCTCGAAGAGCGTGCGGAACTCACCCAACGGCTTGAGCCGCACGAGGGTCTTGTCGTCGCCCTCCTTCTCCTCGACCCAGGTCGGTCCGTACTTGTCGCGATACTTGCGCGCGGCCTCGGCCACTCGCTTTCCGCGGGCGGTCTTGTCGACCGTGACCCACTTGTCTCCGCGAGACAGGATGTTGTGGTCGGAGAGGGCCAGGAAGTCGTAGCCGTGCTCGACGTACCAGGCGACGATCATCTCCGGGAAGTCGTCGCCGTCGCTCCAGAACGAATGGGTGTGCAGGTTCCCCTTGAACCAGCGAGCTTTGGGCTCGGCTGCACCGGCGTCGATGGGGACGGCTGCCAACGCGACAGCGACGGCAAGACAACAGGACACACGATTCATCTTTTCGCTCCTCACACAAGGGACGTTCGGATTATACGGCGTTCACGGCGTGGACCAAGGCCCGCATGTATCCGTGGGTGAACGTGCGGCCCATGTGACCCCATGGGGTGTCGCCTTCCACGCCCGGGGTGTGGTCCGAGACGATCGGGCCGGTGTAACCGACGTCCTTGTAGGCCTTCATGGCTTCGAGCATGTCGACGTCGCCTTCGTCGACGAAGACCTCGGTGTAGCGCGGCACCGCGCCGCGCACGGCCCGGAAGTGCACGAGATTGATCTTCCCCAGTCGGCCGAAGTGGCGAATCTCCTCCAGGACGTTCACGCCCATTTCGGTGATGGTGCCCTGGCAGAACGTGATGCCGCTGACCGGGCTCGGGATTTCCTTCAGGAAGCGTCGCAGGCCGTCGGGATGGTGGAAGATCCGGGCCACGCCGCGCATCACGGCGACGGGCGGGTCGTTGGGGTGCATCGACAGCCGGACGTTGGCCTGCTCGGCGGCCTCGACGATCGGCCGGGCGAAGTAGAGGAACCGCGCCCACATCTCCTTCTCGTCGACGATGCCGATCTCGTCGAACGGTTTGGCGTCCTTGATCCGCCCGTAGTCGAACGCACGGTACCGCGTTCCGCCGCGGCCGGGCACGGTGTGGTAGCCGACGCTTTCGTCCCAGTAGAAGTCGGGCCAGAAGCGCCACTCCAACATGGGCACGTCGGCCTGTCCCACCGCCCGAATCGTCCGGCACACCTTGTCGATCTCTTCGTTGCGGCCCGCCTGCCCGAGGCAGGCCTGACGATAGAGACCGATGGGGAGCATCATCGATTCCAGAGTGAGTTCCGCCGCCTCGCAGCTCTTCTTCACGCGCTGCACGTCGGCCACGGTCCAGAAGCCTTTCCCGTCCGCATCGACCGCGTCCGTGCCCTGAAAGATGACGTGGTTGCAGCCGATCTGCTTGAGCCAGCGGAGCGTGGCCGGCTTCACGTCGCCCAGGTTTTCGGAAAGCTTCGGCACCCATGTGCGCCTGGTCTGGCCCCGGCCGCCCTTGGGTCGACTTACTGAGTGTGCCGGTGCGGCCTGCGCTGCAAGAGCGGCCATCGGGGCCACGAGGACACTGCGTCGCGTCAAGGCCATGTTCAATCTCCTGCCGATACAAGCCTTCGCGGTTCTTGGCCGCGAGTGCACGGGCAGGCAAGCTGCCCGTGGCACCTTGCCGAGATGGGCTCTTCAGACCGTCACGGGCGCCTCTTCCTCGTCCAGGGCGAGGATCTCGACGTCGTCCATCGCCGGCGGCGGCTGTGTTCGTGCCCTCGGTCGACTCGGGCCCACGTAGGTAACGTGACCCGGACCGAGAGCATCGTCGACCTGTGCGACGAACGGGCGCGACGGCGCAACCGAGAGAGCCGCGTTGCATCGGAGCGTCACTCGGTAGCCGTCGGGCGTTATCATCTGCAGGAACACCGGCCGGTCCCCGTTGAATCGCTCGAAGATTTCGTGCAGCTTGTCGATGGTCTCGGTCTTCGCACCCACACACGGAATCGTCACCAGCACCGACGTAGTCAGCTTGGACTCGGCCTCATCGAGGGGGATGATCTCGGAGACGCGCAGGGAGGGCGCCTCGCGCTTGCGGTCGACGCGACCGCGGAAGAACGCGAGCGTGTCCTGCTTAAGCAGGGGGGCATAGGCCTCGACGTCCTTCGGGAACACGATCACTTCGATCTGTCCCTTCAGGTCCTCGACGGTGACGACGGCCATGCGGGAGCCGGCGTTCCGACCGCTGCGGGTGGTGACCATGCGGGTGTGCGTGATCATGCCGCCCAGCGTCGCGTCGGCCCCCTCGTCGTAGCGGGTGAGGTCGACGGTGTACGCCGTCGCGTACTTGTCGAGCAGGTCCGAGTGACGGGCGAGCGGGTGCTTGGTGACGTAGAAGCCGAGCGTGGCCTTTTCGTAGGCGAGCATCTCCGCTTCGGGCCACTCCTCCGAGCCGATCGGCGGTTCGGTCGGCGTTTCGCCGCCGGCCTCGTCGAACGTTCCGAACAGTGACATCTGCCCGGCCCGCTTGTCGCGCTGGGCCCCGCTGCCGATCTCGACCGCGACCGGGAGCACGTTCATCAGCGCCAGCCGCATGGCTCCGGTGGTGTCGAACGCCCCGCATTTCACCAGGGCTTCGGCGGTCGCACGGTTGACCGCCTGCAGGTCGACGCGCTCGCAGAAGTCGAAGATGCTGCGGAACCGCCCGCCCTCGTCGCGGGCCCGGATGATCTCCTCGACCGCCTTATGGCCCACGCCCTTGACCGCGGCCAGTCCGAAGCGGAGGAACGGCTTGCCGTTGCTTTCGTCGTTCACGACGGTGAAATCGGCATCGGAGGTGTTGATGTCCGGCGGCTTGATCTCGATATCCATCCGCCGGCACTCGTCGAGATACTCGGCCAGCTTGTCGGTCGAGCCCATCTCGAACGTGAGCAGGGCGGCCATGAACTCGACGGGGTAGTAGACCTTCAGGTACGCGGTCTGAAACGCGATCAGTGCGTAGCCGGTCGAGTGGGCCTTGTTGAAGGCGTAGCCGCCGAACCGCAGGATGTCGTCGAAGATCTGCTCGGCCGTCGCCTTGGCCACCTTGCTCTTGACCGCCCCCGCGACGAACGGCTCGCGCTCGGCCTCGATCATCGCGGTCTTCTTCTTGCTGATCGCCTTGGCCAGACGGAACGCCCGCTTCAGCTCGATCCCGCCGAGCCGGTTGACCAGCCGCGAGACCTGCTCCTGGTAGACCATGATGCCGAAGGTCTCATCCAGCACCTCGGTCATGGCAGGGTGCGGCGTCGTCCAGTTCTCGCCGTGCTTGCGGCTGATGTACGCATCGATGTTGACCATCGGCCCGGGGCGGTAGAGGGCGTTGGCCGCGATGAGGTCTTCGATCCGGTTGGGCTTCATCTTCATGAGCACGTCGCGCATGCCGCCGGATTCAAACTGGAACATCCCCTTGGTCTCACCCCGCGCGAACAGGGCGTAGACTTTCTGGTCGGTCAGGTCGAGCCCTTCGATGTCGATGGACACGCCGTGATTCTTCTCGGCGAACTGCCGGGCCCGCTCGATCACCGAGAGGGTCTTGAGCCCCAGGAAGTCCATCTTGAGCAGGCCGACGGCTTCGACGACGGTCCCCTCGTACTGCGTGATCAGTTGCTCCGGGGCGCCCTCGGCGCCGGCCCGGGCGGCCTTGCTCTTGCCGTTGCGACCGCGGTCCTCGGCCGCGACGTAGAGCGGCACGAAGTTGTCCAACGGCTTGTCGGCGATGACCACTCCGGCCGCGTGGACGCCCGCGTTGCGGGCCAGCCCCTCCAATCGGCGGGCGATGTCGATCACGCGGTGCATCTGCTCGTCGTTCTCGTAGAGCTTCCTGAGCTCCGGCTCCTGGTCGAGGGCCTTGTCGAGCGTCATGTGCAGCTCGAAGGGGACGAGCTTCGCCGCTCGATCCGCGTCGACCAGCGGCACGCCGAGCACGCGGCTCACGTCGCGGATTGCGGCCTTCGCTCCGAGCGTGTTGAAGGTGATGATCTGAGCGACGTGCCCGTACGTGCGCCGCACGTAGTCGATCACCTCAGCCCGACCGTTCTGGCAGATGTCGATGTCGATGTCGGGCATCTCGTCGCGGTCGGGGTCCATGAACCGCTCGAAGTAGAGCCCGTAGCGCATGGGGTCCGGCGTCGACAGGCCGAGGCAGTAGCCCACGACCGAGCTGCACCCCGACCCACGGGCCCCGCACGGGATGCCCTGCGCCCGTGCGTAGTTGACGAAATCCCACACGATCAGGAAGTAGCTGCTGAAGCCCTTGCTCTCGATCACGCGCAGCTCGTAGTCGATGCGCTCGCGCAGCTCGTCCGTGATCTCGTCGTAGCGCTGTCTCGCCCCTTCGTAGACCAACTCGTGCAGGTAGGTCCCCGGCGCTTTCTTCTCCGGGGGTTCATACACCGGTGCGTGTCGCGTCGACAGGTCGAGGTCGAGGTTGCACAGGTCGGCGATCCGCAGCGTGTTGTCGATCGCCTCCGGGCAGTCGCGAAACAGGTGCCGCATCTCCTGCGGGCTCTTGAGAAAGAACTGATCGGTGGGGAACTTGAACCGATCGGGCTCGTCGACCAGCTTGCCCGTCGAGATGCAGCACAGAACGTCATGGGCCTCGACGTCCTCGTGCCGCAGGTAGTGCACGTCGTTGGTGGCGACGCAACCGATGCCGACCCGCTTGGCCATGTCGATCAGCTCGGGGTTGATCATCTGCTGCTCGGGCATCCCGTGGTCTTGCAGCTCGATGAGGAACCGGTCGGGCCCGAAAATGGACAGGTAGGTCTTGGCGATTTCCTCGGCCGCGGCCCGGTCCTCGTTGACCAGGGCCTGCGGCACCTCGCCGCCGAGGCAGGTCGACGTGCACAGCAGCCCCTCGTTGAACTCGGCCAGCACCTCCTTGTCGATTCGCGGTCGGTAGTAGAAGCCCTCGCGGTAGGCGATGCTGCAGAGCTTCATCAGGTTGGCGTAGCCGGTCCGGTTCATCGCGAGCAGCAGCAGGTGGTAGGAGGCCTCGCTCATGCCGCGGGCCTGCTTCTCGCGCCGGTGGCCGGGGGCCATGTAGACCTCGCAGCCGATGATCGGCTTGACCCCGTGCTTCATGGCCTCGCGGTACAGCTCGACCGCCCCGAACAGGTTCCCGTGGTCGGTGATCGCCACCGCGGGCATGGCCATCTCTTTGGCGGAGGCCACGAGCTGCTTGATACGGGTTGCGCCGTCCAGCAGGCTGTAGTGCGTGTGTACGTGAAGATGTACGAACGACTCGGATTCGCTCATCGGGCGCACGACTCCCTTCATGCAGCAAGGAGAAACGGACGATGTTTTCCCGCACCAGTCGGACCGACTTCACCGGCGATGGTAGTGGTCGCCGCGGGCGCGGTCAATCGCGGGGTCGGGAGCGTCGGCGCCAGGGTCAGGGGGATTGCGGAATTCGGATTGCGGACGTCCGCACCGTCCGAGCCCCAAGCGCCGGCGAGGGGTCCACGCCGCTCCCGCCAGGCGTGCGGAATGAACGATCGCGAAGGCTCCGGGGGTGGCATCTTTCATCGCTCATCCTTCATTCCTCATCACCTCCGCAACTGCCCTGACCCACTCGCTTGCGCTCGGGGCTCGGATCCGACGTGCGTGTTCACGCACGGTCACGTCGATCGCTCGACCTCACCCGCCGGGCGCGGGCCCTTGCTTTTGCCGGGGCTTGGCGACAAGATGCGCAACGATGGGGCACGATGTCCCCACGCTGCGGCGCTAGCTCAATTGGTAGAGCATCAGCCTTCCAAGCTGAATGTTACGAGTTCGAGTCTCGTGCGCCGCTTTGATCCTTCAATGGTCTCCGGCTGACAGGGTGTGTCTGCGGCGTCACTTGCGTACGCATCAGGTGGTGACGATGGTCTTGGGATTGTCGAACACCGCTCGCAGGGGCACGCCGCCAAAGGACTCGAAGGCCGCCAGCAACGAACGGATGAGCGGCTCCACCTTCTCGTTCGGTACCGTGACGACGTGCGTCCAGCGCGAGTACTTCAAGCGGGACGCGAAGAAGTGAATCTTCTCGCACGAGCCGTCGGCGTAGGTGACCTTCACGCTGCCGAAGTCGTGCTGGCTGAACTCGCCGGGCACGCCCTCGAATCGCACCTCCGGCGCCTGGACCTGGGCAGGCCGGGCCGACCGAACCCATTCATAGACCGCCGACTTGCCACCTGAGTATCCGAGCGATCGCAAACGGCAGAGGACTTCTAAGGTGGGAAGTGAGGGCTCCTCACGCAGAATCCGCTCCATGTCCGCCCGGAACGCCTCCACCTTGCTCGGACGCCCGATCTGCCGCGACTTCGGGGTCGGGGCCGATTCCGGGCGCTGGATGGGCGGTTCCTTGAGGATCCGCTGCACCGAACTCTTTCCTGCCCCCACCGTGGTCGCGATGTCGTCGAGCGTGTGCCCGGCCTCCCGAAGTGTTCGAATCCGTACGCGATCGAGCATTCTGATCATCCTCCCTGTTCCTCGCGGCGGGGAGCCCCATTGCTCCCGGCATACGCGAGGTAACGCTACGGAAACCCCCAATCATCACACGCCTCGAAGAACTTCGCTTCCTGCTCCGGCGTGAATAGGTCAACCGGCTTCGAATCCTCAATCGGGATACGCCCAATGTCGATCAGCGAGAACGGATTGTCCTGATAGGGCGACAGATGCCTGTGTTTGGCGGCGTAGTTGAACATCGTGCGACACGACTCGAGGATGAAGATGACACCTTTGTCGCGAAGCCGCCGCTTGGCCGCGTTGGCGTGACCGTTGGGGGAGACATCCACGTTCCGCAGGTAGCGTACGAACGCTCCGGTGACTGATGGCGTGATTCGGTCGGCCGAGCGGACCGGTTGGATGCGCTGGGTGAATCGGAGGAGATGCTCGGTCGCGGCGCGATAGCGCCGGATCGTGGCAATCGACGAGCGCAGGACGTGCTCGTGATGGTCGAGCCACCGCGTGCGCAGTTCCGCGACCGGAACCGGATCGAATGAAAGGACGGCCGGCGTACCCGCGGCCAGATGGGCGTTGATCTGGGCGGCCAGCTTCTTTGCCTCCGTCAGCGATGGGCCCGCCTGCCGTCTCACGCGCTGTTGGTTCTCGTAGTAATACAGGTACCACGTTCGGCCGCGGAGGTAGACCGTGACTCGTCCTACCCGACGCCTCTCGCCAGACTTCTTCTTGCCTGTTTCGCTTGCTCTGCCTGCCATTGGAGAATCCTCGTTCCACAAGACTTCCACAAACACTTCCACAAACGAGGATTTCCGGGCATCGGTCTGAAATGAAAACCCTGAAGCACCAACGGGTTGCGGCACTTCAGGGTAAGGAAGAACGGAGAGGGGGGGATTCGAACCCCCGGTACACTTTCGCGCACACTGGTTTTCGAA
>CAYMME010000096.1:0-21348 GCA_964391465.1 uncultured Planctomycetales bacterium | reverse complement strand
GTGGTCGTATCGGACCCGGCCCCCCCCGCCCCCCCGGCCGCCCCCGCCACCTTGCCGCCGAATCCTGCGGTGCGCCATTTCCCCATCGCGGGCGCAACAGAACCTTGGTTCCTGCGATAATGTGAGATGACCGGGTCGCCGTGCGATTGCGTGTCCGCGGCGGTTCGGTTACGAGGTGCCTGCCGTGTGCCGCGGTGATGTCTTCCATCCGAGGAGCTAGTTTATGAGAACAGCATTGATCCTGATATGCGCAGGAGTGTTCGTGTCCGGGTGTACCACGTCTCTGTTCCCGCCTGCGACGGGAGGCGGCTCGGCCACCGCGGAGTTGCGTGCGTTCGAGTCGGCCGCCGAGATGGCCGCGTTTCTCAGCTCCGAGCAATCCCGTAGTGCGATCGGGTTCAACGGAGGCGGCATCTTCGCCCAGCCGACGTCGGCCCTCGAGGATTCGGTTGATTTGTCGGCGGCTCCGCCCGCTGATCCGAGCGGGGGTGCCGGGACTCTAGGAGAGGCGGATGAGTCCCAATCGTTCTCCTCGACCACGATCCAGGAGGTGGGCGTCGACGAGGCCGACGTGGTCAAGAACGACGGCACCTACATCTATGTGCTGAAGAATTCCGAGGTGCGAATCGTCCAGGCCCAACCCGGTGCGTCGCTGAGCGAGGTCGCATCGGTCGAACTCGACGGCTACGCCTCGGCGTTGTACCTGCGCGGCGATCAACTGATCGCCATCAACTCCGGGGGCGGAGCCTTCTACGACGGCCCCGTGTTCTTCGGCCCCGAGCCCGGAATCCGTCCCGACGTGGGCGACATCGACGAGCCGGCGGCGCCGCCGGGGTCGACGCCCGGCTCGCCCGGGCCGGACCAGGACGACGACACGGCTACGGATGCCGCGCGGACCCAGGACGGCGAAGACATCGCCGTCCTCCCGTCCATCGACCCGTACCAATCGCAGACCGTGGTCACGGTCATCGACATCACGGACCGGACGGCCCCCGTGATCACGCGAACCATCACGCTGGAGGGCAGCCTGTTCGACTCGCGATTGATCGGCGGGAAGCTGCACATGGTTCTCCAGGAGTGGCCCTCGTTTCCGTACGAACCGTTGCTCGAGGATGAGTTGCTCGCGGAGTTGCCGGTGTACGTCGACGACGGTGTTGCGGGCAGCACGGGGGGGCTGGTTGCCGAGCCGACGGACTTCTACCGTCCGGCCGATCCGTCGGGTGTGAACCTGACGACGGTGGCCACCATCGACGTCGACGACGAATCGGCGGGTGTCCAGGCCATCGGTGTGGTGGGCGCGGCCGAGGAACTCTACGCGTCGACGACCGCTCTGTACGTGGCCGGCACGTCGGTCGACGCCGTATTCGGGCTGTTCGCGCCAACGTCGGAGCCGAGCATCGACGTTCACAAGATCGCCCTGACCGATGCGGGGCCGCAGTACAAGGGCAGCGGGAAGGTCCCCGGCCGGCCGCTCGATCAGTACAGTTTCTCCGAGTACAATGACTACCTGCGCGTGGCGACGACCACCAACGCCTTCAGCTTCGCTGGTGAATCGAGCAACAACGTCTACGTGCTCGCCGAAGCGGACGGTGCGTTGTCGATCGTCGGGCGCCTCGAGGGGTTGGCTCCGGGCGAGCAAATCCGCTCGGCCCGGTTCGTCGGTGAACGCGGCTTCCTGGTGACGTTCGTGCAGGTCGACCCGCTGTTCACCATCGACCTGTCGGACCCGACGAATCCCACCGTGGTCGGCGAGCTGAAGGTGCCCGGATTCTCCACGTTCATCCTGCCCATCAGCGAGAACGAACTGCTGACCATCGGCCAGGACGCCGAGCCGACCGACTTCGGCGGGGCCATTCTGTTGGGCGTGCAGTTGTCGATCTTCGACGTGTCGGACTTCGCGAACCCGCAGCTCAAGGACAAGGTCGTGCTCGGGCTTCGCGGCTCGTATTCCGAGGCGCTCAACAACCCGAAGGCGCTGACCTGGTACGCAAGCCAGCAACTGCTGGCCGTGCCCGCCCAACTCGTCGAGTCCGCCAGCGACGACTTCTTCGGCGGGCTCGATTTCACGGGTCTGCTCGTCTACTCGGTCGATCCGACGGACGGCTTCGTCGAGTTGGGCCGGATCAGCATGGAGGAGGACAACGACGAGTTCGGCTTCTACTACTACCCGAGCTTCACCCGCGGCATCTTTCTGGGCAGCGACGTGTTCGCGGTCACGCCCGATGCCGTCCGCGGTGCGCCGGTCGACGATGTGGAGAGCGCTCCGTACGCGCTCGAACTCGAGTAGGGTGGGCACCGCCCACCGGGACAATACGTAGAGATGGGTCCTTGACCCACCGGCTCCGGGGGGAGTCGTGCGGGGGAGACCGCACTTGTCCAACGTGGCGAGTGCGGTCCCGCTTTGCGCGAACCGTCCGCCTTCATCACCCTTGATCGCCCCCCGCCTGCCTGATAGCATGGGGTAAGTAAGCTATTTCATGGGGTTCAGCTATGATTCAGACCAGTAACACCCATCCCCTCGCCGACTTCCAGCAAAACCCCGAGGCCCACATCGAGGCGCTGCGACAGAGCGGCGAGCCGCACGTGCTCACCGTCAACGGCAAGGCTGAGATCGTCGTCCAGAATGCCGAGGCCTACCACAAGATGCTCGACGAGCTTCACTACTGGGACAACGTGCGCGAAATCCGCGAACGGCTTGACGCGATCAAGAAGGGCGATAAGGGCCGTCCCATGCGGGAGGCCCTTGCGGAGTTTGCCGCGGAGGTTGGTGTCAAGCTCGATTGATGGAAACCTACCGTGTTCATATCGCGGACAAGGCTTTCGACGAGATCAAGTCCCAATTCCACTACATTCAGGAAGAATCGCCAAGAGCGGCAGTGAACTGGCTCCGCGCCATCCACTCCGCCATCGACACGCTTGAGCAAATGCCCCGTCGTTGCCCTCACGCGCGGGAGAATGAACACACCGACGACGAACTGAGGCAGCTCCTCTTCAGGAAGAATTGGCGGGTGCTCTTCACGATCGAGGAAGACATCGTCCACGTTGTGCGCGTCCGTCATGCGAGGCAACGCGAGATCGATCGATTGCGTGAATCGTCCGGCGATCAGGAGGACCCGTAGGGTGGCCGTCGCTCCGTTAGTCGGCTCGACCGAAGCGGAACCCGCGGAGGTCATGATCTGCCCGAACTGCATGGCGGAGCTCGATCCCGAGGCCCACTTCTGCCCGTCGTGCAACATGCCGCTCAGTTGCATCGCCACGATGGACCCAATCGGGCAAATCTACGCCCAGGGGTGGTTCTACCACCACGCGGCCACGGCCCGCATCTCGTGGCTCGGCCTGCTGGGCATGTGGCTGATCTTCGGATCGCCGGCACTAGTGTCCCTGCCGTCGCTGTGGGAAATCGTAGCCCGAGGAAGCGCGCTCTTCGGCTCCCTACGGCCTGCCGACGAAACGCCGAATGCGTACGTTGGCTACTTGATGTTTCTCACTGCGGTGGGAATCGTCGTCGTATACGCGGCGATACTATATCGTGTGACCCGCAGTTTCTTCCGCCGGCGCGGCGAGCGGCCCGGATGGTGTGTGGCGTGCGGATACGACTTACGCGGATTGAACGAGCCGCGGTGTCCTGAGTGTGGTACGCCGTTTCGCATGACGGATCGGGAGGCGAGCGAACCACGAGGCGAGCATCAGGAGCTGGCTGATTCCGACGATGAGAACGATCACACCGTGCCGGTCCCCCGGACTCGAAGAGCGGAGACGATCTACACGTGTACGGTAGCAGGCTGTCTCGTCGCCCACATCGTGATTGGCTGGCTGCAACCGTTCGCCCTCGGCCTCGGGCGGATCGTTCTGGCCCCGGCGTTGCTGATCATGCTTCTGGCCGTGACTGGATTCTGGCTGATGGTGCGAGACGAAGGGAACGGTCGATCGTTCCTGTTCGTCTTGTCGTGGGCGGCGACCGCCTTCTTCTCGGTGTTCTGGTTCTTTCAGTCGCCGTGAAACCGTTGCGCCACTCGGGAATCGTGTTTGTCGGGCGTGTGGCAACGATGGTACGCTGTCAGTGCCATCATGGCCTGGACCGCGGCTTCGCGAATCGCCGTGTCGGCCGACGTTGAGCCAGACCGGTGGGTGCGGCGGATCCACCGTACGATTGGGAGCACCGTGGCATACCCTGACCTTCGATCCTTCGTGACGGACCTCGAGCGGCGCGGGCAGCTTGTCCGCATCGCGGCCGAGGTCGACCCGATCCTCGAGATCACCGAGATCGCCGATCGGCAGAGCAAGCTGCCGGCGATCGACGGCGTCCCTCCGCCTGCGACCGACCCGGTGCACGGCGGGCTCGGCGGCAGCGCGCTGCTGTTCGAGAACGTCAAGGGCTCGTCGATGCCGCTGCTCATCAATGCGTACGGCAGCTACGAGCGCATCCGGCTGGCGTTGGGGTGCGAGAGCATCGAGGCGCTGGCCCGCAAGGTCGAGCAGCTCGTCAAGCCCGAGATGCCCACCACGCTCATGGAGAAGATGAAGAAGCTGCCCGAGCTGGCCCGGCTCGCGTCGGTGCCGCCCAAGGTCGTGCGCTCCGGGGCGTGCCAGGAGGTGGTCCGCACCGACGACGCCGACCTGTTCGAGCTACCCGTCATCCAGTGCTGGCCCGAGGACGGCGGGCGGTACATCACGTTCGCCGGCATCTACAGCAAGGACCCCGACAGCGGCGAGCGCAACGTGGGGATGTACCGCGTGCAACTGTTCGAGCCGAAGATGACGGCCGTGCACTGGCACATGCATCACGACGGCGCACGGCACCACCGCAAGTACGCCGCTCGCGGCGAGCCCATGCCGGTGGCCATCGTGCTCGGCGGCGAGTCGGTGCTGCCGTATGCCGCGACCTGCCCGCTGCCGCCCGACGTGTCGGAACTGCTCTTCGCCGGTTTCCTGAACGGTCGCGGCGTCGAGCTCGTCCCGTGCAAGACCGTCCCGCTCGAAGTGCCGGCCAACGCCGAGATCGTGATCGAGGGCTGGGCCGACCCGACCGAGACGCTCGTCGAAGGACCGTTCGGCGACCACACCGGGTTCTACTCGCTGGCCGACCGGTTCCCCGTCTACCGCGTGACCGCCATCACCCACCGCCGCGACCCGATCTACCCCACGACGATCGTGGGCAAGCCGCCGATGGAGGACTACTACCTGGGCAAGGCCACCGAGCGCATCTTCCTGCCGCTCATGCGCGTGCTCATCCCGGACATCGTCGACTACCACCTGCCCAGGTTCGGGGCGTTTCACAACTGCACGTTCGTCAAGATCCGCAAGGAGTTCCCGTACCAGGCCCGGCGGGTGATGCAGGCGATCTGGGGCGCGGGGCAGCTCGCGTTCACCAAGTTCATCATCGTGGTCGACGACCACGTGAACGTGCACGACGAGCAGGAGGTGCTCTTCCACGTCGGGGCCAACGTCGACCCGCGCCGCGACACGGTGATCCTCGACGGGCCGATGGACATCCTCGACCACGCGACGCCGTTCTGCGGCACCGGCTCGAAGATGGGCATCGACGCCACGGCCAAGATCGCCGGCGAGGGTAATGTCCGCGAATGGCCCGGCGAACTCGTCATGACCGACGAGATCAAGGAACGGGTCACGCGGCGCTGGAAGGAATACGGCTTCGAAACGTAGGGCGGGGCGAGACCCACCCTACACAGAAAGCGTTGGGTGCCCCGTGGCTTCAGCCGTGGGGTACACGCGCTGCGCTTGGGTACGCCACGCGACCGCACTTCACCAGGAGTTCTCACGATACCGCTTGACCAGTTGATGGATCGGCCGCATGGAGGCGGCGCAATGGTGGCCCCAGTGACCCAGATAGAAGAAGCCCCAGCGCCACACGGCCTCGCGGTCATCCTCTTCGTTTCCCTTTCCGAACAGGTCAAGACTTTCCTTAAGGTCGTGATAGATGTCCGCCAGGTCATCGCCCAGCGAGGTCCAGACGGGTTCGTCAAGCTCGTGAGGATCAAAGAGAAGGTGGTAGCCGTGATCCCTGGTCAGCTTTCGGTCCAACCTGTTGCGCAAGACCAGGCCCTCGCGAACCGATCGCTCGATAGCGGGTGGGTCTACTGAAGGCGGCTCGGGAATCGGGCGGATGCTGATGTCGAGCATTTCCACGGCCCGCAACTGGAGTTCGGGAAGAATCGTCGCACAGGCGTTCACGAATTCCCTTTTCTTGAACGTCGAAGCGCTTTCAATTAGCTTGCAGAAGCGACGAGCTGTGTCCGCGAATGCCTTTACACGACGGTCAGTTGATATGCGTTTTCTTGACATGACAAGATCGTTCCATGAAACACCGCAGCGATGCGCCCACCTCGCGAGTGGAGCGTGTGATAGACGGTTCGTCTCCGCCCCGCCAAGACGCCCAAGATCGGGGGCATCGCATGGATTCCTATTGGTTCCAGACCGCTGATTCGAACGGAATGCGGTTCTGCTCGCAACTGGCTCATCGGAGGACGGGCAATGCGCAGATTAGCGCTACTCATTGTGGTTGGGATGGTCGGGACGCCACGAGGCTTGGCCGACGAGCATCGCAGCGAAGGGACGCGGCCCGCCGTGGCCGAGCATGGCATGGTGGCCAGTAGCGAGCCGCTGGCGGTCGAGGTGGGGGTCGAGATCCTCGAGGCCGGCGGCAACGCCGTCGATGCCGCGATCGCGGTCAACGCGATGCTCGGGCTGACCGAGCCGATGAGCTGCGGGATCGGCGGCGACCTGTTCGCCATCGTCTGGGATGCCAAGACGCAGAAGCTCTACGGCCTCAACGCCAGCGGACGATCACCGTACCGGGCTACGCTCGAAGGCTTTCGCAAGAAGGGCTTGAAGTTCATCCCGGCCCGCAGCCCGCTGAGCTGGAGCGTCCCGGGTTGCGTCGACGGCTGGGCCGTGCTCCGCGACCGCTTCGGCAGCATGTCGTTCGCCCAGATCCTCGGCCCGGCGGTCAAGCACGCCGAACAGGGTTTCAAGGTCGCGCCGATCATCGGCCGTTCGTGGCAGGGGGCAAAACGGCTTTCTGATGCGGACGCACGCACGCTGTATGCACCGGACGGCAAGGCACCCGGCCCCGGCGACACGTTCCGCAACCCGGCCCTGGCCCGATCCTATCGGGCGATCATCGACGGCGGCCGCGGCGCATTCTACCGCGGTCCGATCGCCGACGAGATGCTCAAGGGCTCGAAGGCCAAGGGCGGGCTGTTCACGCGCTACGACTTCGAGGACCACAACAGCACCTGGGTCGAGCCGGTGAGCACGACCTACCGCGGCTACGAAGTGTGGGAGCTGCCGCCGAACGGCCAGGGCATCGCCGCCCTCGAAATCCTCAACGTGCTCGAAGGCTACGACCTCAAGTCAATGGGCCACAACTCGGCCGACCACCTCCACCTGTTCGTCGAGGCCAAGAAGTTGGCGTTCGCCGACCGAGCCAAGTTCTACGCCGACCCGGCCTTCAACGACCTGCCGATCGCCGAGCTGATCTCGAAACCGTACGCCGCGCGCCAGCGCAAACGCATCGACCGCAACCGGGCCGCGGTCGGCGTCAAGGCGGGCGACCCGCGCCTCGTCTCCGGCGACACCATCTACCTGACCGTCGTCGACAAGGACCGCAACGCCGTCTCGCTGATCCAGAGCATCTTCTACGGGTTCGGCTCGGGCATCGTGGCCGGTGACGTGGGCTTCCTCATGCAGAACCGCGGGGCCTTGTTCGCCCTCGACGACAATCACTTGAACAAGCTCGAGCCGCACAAACGCCCGTTTCACACGATCATCCCGGCCATGGTCACCAAGGACGGCAAACCGTGGCTTAGCTTCGGGGTGATGGGCGGCGACATGCAACCGCAGGGGCACGCGCAGGTGCTGTGCAACATCATCGACTTCGGGATGAACGTGCAGGCGGCCGGCGTCGCCCCGCGCTGCCGGCACAACGGGTCGTCGACGCCCACCGGACACGTCGAGACGGACGGCGGGAAGGTCTACCTGGAAAAGGGCATCCCCGACACGGTGACCGAGGCCCTGCACATGAAAGGCCACAAAATGGCCGGCTCGGGCACGAGCTACGGCGGCTACCAGAACATCCGCATCGACCACGAAGCCGGCAAGCTCTACGGCGGTTCTGAACCACGCAAGGACGGCATGGCTCTGGGATACTGAGCGCGGTGCGAAGTGAGAAGTGCGAAGTGCGAAGTGAGAGGTGAGACGCGACCCCCGCGCGCGTGCTCCACGTCCTCGATGGCTGAGTCGAATACTTCTTCGGTGCCTTCGCTGTCGGATGGTCTTTCCGGCGGCAATCCCCTGCGATGGCTGCGCTTCTTCGGGCCGGGGGCGATCATTGCATCGCTGACCATCGGAACGGGCGAACTCATCTTCTCCTCGCGCGGCGGGGCCATCTTCGGCTACCGCATCCTGTGGGTCTTCGTGCTCATCTCGTTTCTGAAGTGGGGGCTCGTGTACGCAACCGGTCGGCATATGATCCTCAGCGGCGCGCACCCGTTCGAGCGGTGGGCTCGGTTGCCCGGCCCGCACGGGTGGCTGCCCATTCTCATGCTGCTGCTGGCCGTGCCCGCGTTCCCGATCTGGATCAGCTTTCACGCCAGCGTACTCGGGACGCTCGGCCACCACTGGCTGCGATGGGATCCTCACGTCGGCGGAGCCGGGGCCCTGACCTGCGTGCTCGTCTTGGTTCTCGCCGGCGGCTACCGCACACTCGAACGAGTGCAGCTTGCCGTCGTCGCCACCATGCTGTTGGGCGTCGTGGTTTCGCTCGTGCTCCTGCGACCCGACTGGCCGGCCATGGTAGAAGGGTTGCTCGTTCCGCGGCCGCTCGCGTACCCGGACTGGCTCGCGACGATCAAACCCGACATCGCGAAGACGCCGGTATGGATCGAGGCCACGGTCTACGCGGCCGTCGTCGGCGGGGCGAGCTACGACTACCTCGCCTACGTCTCGTTCCTGCGCGACAAGGGTTGGGGGCTGGCTGGGGAGTCAATGGTCGACGCTCGCACGTTGCGGGTAGTGGCCGACGACCCGAACCACCTCACTCGCCGCTGGCTGCGAGCGCTGCGCGCCGATACCGTGACCAGCTTCGCCGCGGTTGTGGTCTTCACCATGGTGTTCGTGGCCATGGGTGCGGTGGTCCTCGCGCCGCAGCGCAAGATTCCCGACAACCTGGAAATGCTGAACCTGCAGGCCGAGTTCCTCACGCGCCTGCACGGAAGCCTGCTGCCGCTCTACGTCGCCGGCGCCACGCTGACCATGCTCGGGACGCTCTACGGAACCATCGAGGTCGCACCGCGCGTGGTCCAAGAGGTCGCTCGCGCCGTCGCGCCGACAACAGCGCAGCGATGCGCTCGACAACTGCGCATGGCTGCCGTGGGCTGGTGCGCGTTGGGCGCATACGCGGCCCTCGGCTGGAACTACTACCACGGCCGGGCCGATCTCGATCGCTTCATCGCCCCGGCCGCACTCTTCACCGGCCTGCTGTCGTGCGGACTCGTGTGCCTGCTCGCTCCGTGGGCGGATCGGCGTTTCCTCCCGCCGTCGCTGTGCATGCATCGCGCGCTCGCGTGGCTGAGTCGGTTCGCAGGCATCGTCTTCATCGGACTGGGCCTGAAGGGCTACTGGGATTACGCGCAGGCCCAGAGCCTTCCCACGACCATCGGCATCCTCGTCGCCCTCGCGGCCGCGGTCGTCATCGCGGCGGTAGCCGGCGCACACTACGGCCGCGTACAGAGTATGTCCGAGCTTCCCGCATTCGGCCTGTGGCGCGACAGAGAAGGCCTGGACGATTCGGAAGAGGCCGCGCTGCGGCTCCGCAGGGAAACCGAACGGCGACGGACCGACGACTGAGATTGTCCGCAGCTACTTGCGGGGAGTCGGGGTCGTGCCTTCGACATACGAGTCGAACAGGGCGGCGATCTTGTCCCACCACTCCTGCTTGATCATGAACCCGATGAAGTCGGCGAACACATCGAGCCTCACCACCGCGTTGACGTCCGCGTCCAGGCTGGACATGCTCCGGATGCGCTTGGCGAAGGCCTTGTTGATGGTGTGGATTTCCTCGTAGGTACGGGCGAGTTGCTCGAGATCCCAATCGGCCGGTTTGCCCTGTTTCCGGCGGACCCACTGGGCCATGACATAGGTGGCGATGGCCCGGTAGGTCGTCTCCTCGGTGTCGGCGAAGGGCAGATGCGTGTAGACCATCGGCCGGAGCCGGTCGAGAATCGGGCAGCCGCTGGTGGCCATGACCAGCCCGACCAGTGAGCCGACGCCCTCCTGAAGGGAACAGTGCTTCGAGAGGGTCCGCGACTCGGCAAGGACGGCCACGTCGACCTCCTCATACGACATGCGATTCGCGAACGCGCCAAGGACCGGGACCAGGTTAACCGCCACCGGGCACTTCGGGCTCTCTTGTTCATTCAACGGGCAGTTCGGGCACTGATGGCAGCTCAGGTCGGTCCAGGCCGGCGGCGCCGGTTGCACTTCGGGTATGTATCGGAGCGTGGGGAGTGCAAGCTCGGCCGAGAACGACTGCGTGGCCCCGTCGGCCGAGGTGAACGTGTATGTGATGAGTCTTGTCGCGGCCAATGGCGTCGTGCCTCTCCGGCGGCGGCCCGTAAGGACATCGGAAGGTTGCCGGGGTCGGCTGAAGCGAAGAGGCCTACAGCCGATAACCGGCAGCGCCACGTTCCGTGCGGCGGGGTGGAGACACGCGAACCCAAACCGCCGGCACGGTCGGCTACGGCTTGATGGCAGGGGCATCCACGGTGGAGCATGAGTCCTCCAAGTGGTAGGATGGACCGAGCGGCTGACGCCGGTCGCGTCTTGGAGGACTGTGTTGTCATGAGCACTGTCGAGTTGGAACTGGACGATGAGTTGGTTGCCTTGTTGCACCAGTTGAATCAGTCCCTTGGCCGTGCCGCCCGCGAACTGATCGTGCTGGAGCTGTATCGACGCGGGGCCATCTCGAGCGGCAAAGCGGCGGAGTTGCTTGGCATGGATCGCCGCGACTTCATCTACCATGCTTCACGGCTGGGCATCCCATATCTGGCAATGACCGAAGACGAGTGGGCAAGCGAACGAGCGCAGAGCGAAGCGCTATGACCTCGCCTACCGTCTCCGATTCGAGCGCATTGATCGCATTGGATCAGATCGGCCGGATTGATCTGCTGCAGCACTAGGTCTCCGAAGTGTGGGTTCCCCCCGCGGTGGTCCGCGAGATCGCGCCCGGGAGCGCCGCGCCGGACTGGATCGTCGAACGTCCGTTGTCGCAGCCGATTGGCCCGCGGATTCTCAGTGCGTCATTGGGGCGAGGCAAGCTTGTAGTCTTGCCGGGCTCCCGATCTCCTCAGACCGTCACTCGACGCGTGGCTTCCTCGATGACCTTGGCCGTGATTTCCTCGATCGATCCGGACAGCAGGGCTCCGGCCGCTTGTTGATGGCCGCCGCCGCCGAAGTGCTTGGCCAGTTCGAGGACGGAGGTGTCTCCCTCCCCTCGGAAGTTCAGACGGATCTTCCCGCGGGCGCCCTCGCTGAAGAGGATGGCAATGTCGATGCCGTCGAGCGAGCGGGGCACGTTGACCTGGTCATCGATGTCGGCGGCGCGGCAGCCGGCATCGGTCAGCTCGTCGTAGCTGACGGTGCTGTAGGCAATGCGGCCGTCGGCGGCGAGGCGCGTGTTGTCGTAGAGGATGCGCAGCAAGTCGAAGTCCGAGCGCCGTTGCGATCGCCGGCAGCGTTCACCGACCTCGGCGACCCGGGCCCCGAACCGCACAAGGTCCGCGGCCGCAGCCAGAGACTCGGCGGTCGTGTTCCCCAGCGAAAACCCGTCGGTGTCGGTGTGGATGCCCGTGTACAGCATGGAGGCCAGTTCGGGGGTGACCTGCGCGTCCATGCGCATCAGAATGCGGTAGACGAGTTCGGATGTGCTTGACGCGTCTCCGACGACCCAGTTGAGGTCTCCGAACTGCGTGTTCGTGTAATGGTGATCGATGTTGATGATCGGTCGCCCGTTGCGGCGAAGTGCCTCACCGCCGCCGTCGACGCTGGCCCGCGAGAGTTTCGCGGTGTCGAGGATGATGACCGCATCGGCGGCCTCGACCTCGTCCGCGGTCGCGACGCCGACCTCCGCCCAATCGGTGAGAAACGTGAGCTTCGTGGAGACCGAGCCGGCCGGCAGCGCGACGACGGCCGCAGTTCCGGTCCGCTGACTGAGCCCCGCGGCCAAGCCGTACGCCGAAGCGAGGGCATCCGCATCAGGCGTCACGTGTCCGATGAGGACCGGTCGCCTTGTGCGGCTCAGTGAATCGATCAACTCATCAGGGACCGTGCGCGGCATTCGCTGCTCCTACTCCGCGCGCCTCACGAGACGCTGGCGGCGCGATGGGGTACGCCGTGCTCTCTCCGCCGGATCAGCCCTCGGCCCGCACGGCTGATCCCTGCGGCGGCGGTGCGGACGGCTCTGCGGACGGCGCCGCCGCTGGCGGTGCGGGCGGCGGAGGCGAGGCAGCCTGCGGTGCGGTCGCCGGTGCCGGCTGCGGCCCCGTTGGTGCCGGCTGCGGCCCCGCCGGTGGCGGCTTGGGCCCCGCCGGTGGCGGCTTGGGCCTCGCAGCCTTGGGCTGCTTCGGCGGAGCAGGCGCCTTCAACGGCGACAGCAGCATGGTCATGCGCTTGTTTCCGTCCATCCGGCTGGGCGAACGCTCGACCTTGGCCATCTCCTCCAACTCGACGGCGATACTCCTCAGGATCGCCAGCCCGCGTTCCGCGTGAAACCGTTCCCGCCCGCGGAAGATCATCGTGAACTGGACCTTGTCACCCTCCTTGAGGAACTTGATGGCCCGGCTCATCTTGATCGACTTGTCGTGGGGGTCGGTCTTGGGACGGATCCGCACTTCCTTGATCTGCACGTCATGCGAGTGGCGGCCCTTGTGCTTCTTCTTCTGCTGATACTTCCACTTGCCGTGATCCATGATCCGGCACACGGGCGGCCGATCGCTCGGAGCGACTTCAACCAGGTCCATGCCGGCCTCCCGGGCCCGACGCAGTGCGTCGTCCGTGGAGACGATTCCGACCTGATCGTTGTTCTCGTCAATCAACCGAATCGGCGAGATGCGAATGCGCTCATTGGTTCGAAGATCCTGGGCGATACTGAATCACCAGCCTCTCTAAGGTTCCGGCATCGCCCCCGCGAGGTGCTGCGTAGCGGCGGCCGGTGCCGGGCGGTTTACCCGCTGACATATGGTTTCAGTCCGGCGTCTTCGCGCGGGACACGACATCTTCCTTTCGCTCGGCCACGAACGCATCGAGCGCCATCGAGCCGAGCCGATCCCCGCCGCGGCGGCGGACGTTGACCGCGTTCGCGGCGGCCTCCTGTTCACCGACCACGAGGATGTACGGCACCTTCTGCGTGGCGGCGCGGCGGATCTTGGCGTTGATCTTGTCGGCCGAGTCGTCCAACTGCGGACGGAACCCCTCATCGAGCAGACGCTGGTACACCTGCCGGGCGTAGGCGTCGGCCTTCTCGGAGACCGTCACCACCGCCATCTGCACGGGGGCGAGCCACAGCGGAAACGCTCCGCCGAAATGCTCGATCAGAAACGCGACGAACCGCTCGTGCGTACCAAGCGGCGCGCGGTGAAGAATGACAGGGTGGTGCTTCTCGTTGTCCGAACCGACGTAGGTCAGATCGAACCGCTTGGCCGACAGGAAGTCGACCTGGTTGGTCGAAGCGGTCTCCTCCCGACCGACGACGTTCTTGAACTGCACGTCGATCTTCGGTCCGTAGAAGGCGGCCTCACCGACCTCCGTCTTGTACGCCATGCCCGTCTCGTCCATCGCCTCGCCGACCATGCGCTCGGCCAGCGCCCACACCTCGGGGTCGGAGACGTACTTGTCCGTCTTGGTCGGATCGTGCAACGAGAGACGCATATAGTAGCCGGACAGCCCGAGCAGCTCGTAGTAGTACTTGTGCATGGCCATCACGGCCTTGAACTCTTCCTTGAGCTGGTCGAGCGTGCAGTAGATGTGGGCGTCGTTCATGGCCATGCACCGCACGCGCAACAGCCCGGCCAACTCGCCGTGTTGCTCGTACCGGTAGCACGTGCCGTACTCGGCCAGTCGCAACGGCAGGTCGCGGTAGCTGCGCGGACGAGCCCGGTAGATCATGTGGTGGTGCGGGCAGTTCATCGGCTTGAGGTAGTACGCCTCATCGTCCACCATCATGGGCGGGAACATCGAGTCCTTGTAGTGGGCCAGGTGCCCGGAGGTCTCGTAGAGCCCGGCCTTCGTGATGTGGGGCGTCGCGACGCGCTGATACCCGGCCCGCCGTTCGGTTTCCTTGCCCAGCGCTTCCAGTTCCTCGCGGATGGCCATGCCGTTGGGCAGCCACAACGGCAAACCGATCCCCACTTCCTCGTCGATCACGAACAGGTCCAGCTCGTTGCCGAGCTTGCGATGATCGCGTTTCTTCGCTTCTTCGAGCCGGTTGAGGTACGCCCGCAACGCCTTGGGCGTCGGCCAGGCCGTGCCGTAGACGCGCTGCAGCATCTTCTCCGTGACGTCGCCGTGGTAGTACGCCCCCGCAACGCTCATCAGCTTGAACGCCTGGATGCGCGATGTGTCGGGCAGGTGCGGACCCTGGCAAAGGTCTTCGAACTGCTCACTCGTGCGATCGCCGGTGACATAGAAGGTCAGCTCGTCGCCTTCCGCCCGCTCGGCGTTGCCGATCTTGTAGCGGTTGCCCTCGTCGCGAAGCTTGCCCATCGCTTCCTCGCGACCGAGTGCGTAGCGGGTGAAGGGACGACCCTCCTTGACGATCTCGGTCATGCGGGCTTCGATCGCGGGGAAGTCCTCGGGGGTGATCGGTCGATCCAGATCGATGTCGTAGTAGAAGCCGTCCTCGACCGGTGGGCCGTAGACCAGCTTGGTCTCCGGAAACAGGTCGCATATCGCCTCGGCCATCACGTGGGCGCAACTGTGACGCAGCAGGTAGAGACTCTCCGGCGACTCGTCGCCGGCGGTCACGATCCGCAGCTCGCATTCGCTGCTGGGGATCGGCTGGTTGAGTTCGAGAATCTGTCCGTTGATCTGGCCTCCCAACGCGGCCTTGGCTAGCCGATCGCCGATCCGAGCGGCGACCTGGCCCACGGTGGTTCCCTCTTCCAGGTCCAGGGTCTTTCCGTCTGGGAGGGTTACGGTCGGCATGTCGTGCCCGCGGTGAGTTCCGCGGTGTGTCCTGCTAACAGTTGCATTCGGTCTCCCGTTGAGACATAAATGGCACAGAAGCCCTGCGCACGGGGCTGGTCCGGCAATCGGGGCGGTGTGGGCCGCCCACCGATCGATCTAAGCCGTACCGTACGTCATCGGTTCTGTGCCATGGTTTCTCAATCGAAAACGCTCGCCCCGACGGGTCATGTGGCCGCCGGGGCCCTATCCCTTACTCCTCAAGCGTACCCCACTCCGGCCCGGCCCGTCAAGCGCGGATCCCGGATTGAATGCACGACCGTTGTTGCGTCGGGTGCCCCATCCTTCGCGGCTGTTTGCGAAGGGTGGGGGACGGATCTGTCGCCATCCGCGTCAGTTCCCCACCCTGGCCCCGTCACCGGCCGGCCAAGTCTGGGGCGCCAACTGCGGGACGGCCGCGTCCAGCCGCCACGCGGCGTGTCGCGTGTCAGGGGTTGGGGCTCCGAGGGGAACCCACTCGCCTATGCTCGGGCCTCGGATGCGGGCCTCCCAGTTCCTTCCCGGGCTTGCAGACGCGTGGTCGCGTGGGGGCTCGTGCTGACAGTGTTCGTCACCGGGTGCGGGCCGGGGTTCCTCGCCCCGCTGGCCGGCATGCTGGATCCGGAGGGAGACGGAACCGTCGCGACCGCGACGCAGATCGTCTGGGAGGCGGATACCGTCACCCTGGTCGGCGATCTCGCGACCGTGCTGGACGTGGACGTGTACGACCTCGGGCCGCTGGCTCCCGGCGTACGCTTGCAGGTCGAAGTTGTCGGCAGCGACGGGTTGGATCCGGTGGCCGCGGTGTTCGACGCCGACGAGAACCGGTTCGCGTTCGCCGACGATGTCGACTACCCCGCCGGGGAGCTGGCGGCGGTCATCGACGAGGTAGTGCGGCACGAGAGCGAGCGGTACACGCTTGCCGTAGCCGGGTTCGGCATCTCGCCCAAGCCCGCCACGGCGGGCCGGTATGAGGCGCGGGTGACCCGATCGTCCGGCCAGGTCCCCGCTCCCGAACCGCACACGGTGGTCATACGATTCGACGGTGGTTCCGGCGTGTTCGTCGACGACGAGATCATGGGGCGGCTCGGACCGTGGGACGTCCCGCCGTTCGACCCGGAGACCCTGATCCCGTCGTTTGCCGACGCGTACGACACCATCCGGTCCGCCGTCGCCGCCGCGGTCCGCGAGACCTACACCGGCCTGAATCTCACCGTGCTCACCAGCGACGACCTCGCCGCCGCCACGCCGGCCGAGCCGTTCAGCAGTGTGTATCTGGTGCACGGCTTTGCCGAGGCCCGTGAGCTCTCCGATCTCGGGATCTACGGCGTGGCCCAAGCCGACTACTTCAACAAGCAGAGAGACGAGGCCATCTTCGTCTTCGTCGAGCCCCTGGCCGCCCTGTCTCCGAACGCGGACGTGTTCACCAACCTCGTCGCCAACCTCGCCGCGCACGAGATCGGGCACGCTCTGGGATTGCTGCACGTGAACACCGCGAACGGGTTGCTCCGGGCGACGCTGCCCTTGAGCGCGTGCTGCGAGTTGAATCCGCTCGAACGCGGACCCATGGTGGAATTCCCCATCGGCTTCGAGGATCAAATGCTGTTGCTGACCGAGACGCTCGGCCCGGCAGCGAACTGATCACGGGGATGATTCTCGGGCGATCGCGCGGCTGGATCGTCTACTCGATGCTTGCGAGGACGGCTCGCCGCTTCCCACGGGTGCGGCCCGCCACACCCTGATCGTCCCGTCTTCACCGCCGGACAGCAGGGTCCGCCCGTCCGGAGAGAATGACAAGGTGCGGATCGTGTGTTCATGTTCGCGCAGCGTGGCCCGCTCCTGGCCGGTCGCCGCGTCCCAGATCTTCACCGTTTGGTCTGCACTGCCCGTGGCCAGGAACTTGCCGTCGGGCGAAAACGCGACCGCAAACACCGCCTGGGCGTGTCCGGTGAGCGTCATTCGTTCCGTTCTCGCCGCCACGTCCCACAGCTTGACCGTCTTGTCCCGGCTGGCGGTCGTGAGAATGGTCCCGTTCGGAGAGAATGCAAGGTCGTACACCTTGTCCCGATGTCCCGAGAGCTCGATCCGGTTGATTCCGGTAGTGAGCTCCCAAAGCATCACGCTCCCGTCGGCACCGGCCGAGGCCAGCGTCTTGCCGTCCGGTGCGTACGCGACACACTGCGCCGCGGCCGCATGCCCGGAGAGGATCGTCTTCACTTGTTTCGTGGCGAGGTTCCACAACTTCACCGTCGTGTCCGCGCTCGCGGTTGCGAGTGTTTGGGCATCCGGCGAGAAGGCGACTCCAAGCACCGCATCGTCGTGGTCGGCCAGCACCGCTTCCTCGAGCACCAGGCCGTAGACATTGGCGTCGCTCCACAGTCTCGCCGTGCCGTCGGCGCTGGCCGTGGCAAACCGCCTGCCGTCGGGGGAGTACGCGACGGAGTAGAGCCATCCGGTGTGCCCATGCAGCGTGAACCGACGCTCGACGCGTGACGCGTCCCACACCTGCACGTCGTAGTTGTAGAGAGCTGCGACGAACGTCTTGCCGTCCGGCGCGAAGGCAATGGACTCGGCGAGGCCGTCGTATACGTCGGCCGTGAGCGGCCCTTGTCGCGCCTCTGGATCCCAGAACTTGACCGTGCGGTCCGAGCTTCCCGTCGCCAGCGTTTTGCCGTCCGGGGACCACGCCAGGGAGCGGACGCTCCCGAGATGGCCCTTTAACGTAGTCTTCGGTTCGCCGCTGTGTGCATCCCAGAGCTTGATCGTGGTGTCCGCGCTCGAGCTGGCCAGCGTTCTTCCGTCCGGAGAGAATGCAACTGCGTACACGAGGCCCCGGTGGGCATCGAGCGTGGTACGTGTCCGGCCCGTCGTCACGTCCCACAACCGAACCGTGCGGTCCCAGCTCGCGGAAGCGAGCGTCTGTCCGTCCGGAGAGAATCGGACCGAGTAGATCCCCTCGTTGTGGCCCACAAGCGTTCTTATCGCGCGCGCGGTGTTCACGTTCCACAGTTTGACGGTGTGGTCCCAACTGCCGGTGGCCAGCATGTTCCCATCAGGGGCAAACGCGACCGTCCGCACGTCGTCCGTATGTCGTCTGTCCAGTGTGCTGCGCTTGGTCCGCGTGGCCACATCCCACAGGATCGCCGTGTGGTCCTGGCTCCCGGAACAGAGCAGGGAACCGTCACTCGAGAACGCCACCGCTTCCACCGCGGCGGAATGCGCCTTCAGGGTCGCGAGCCGCGTGCCGGCGGCGACATCCCAAAGCATCACCGTCGTGTCTCGGCTCGCGCTCGCGAGCGTCGAGCCGTCTGGCGAGAACGCGACGGCATGAACGGCGCCGGCATGGCCCGTCAGCTTCGTTCGCAACTGTCGCGTGCCGACATCCCACAGAACGATGCTCGCATCCACATCACCCGACGCGAGCAACTGCCCGTCGGGCGAGAAGGCGATTGCGAACACGGGGGCGCCGTGTCCGGCCAGCGTGGCCGCATCCCCATGACACGATTGCCATAAGTGATACCACTCGAAGCCGCGGAGGTCCTCCTCGCCCGGTCGCGGCCGCGCTTCCTCGAGCAACTGAAGCAGCGTGCCGATTCTCGCCTGGTCCCATGCCTGCTGGGCCAGGGCGATGCGCAACGTGTACTCGGCGCGGCGCTCGGCGGACGCTTGCGCTTCAACCTCACTACGAAGGATCGTCTCCCGCGTGCGGCTCCGCTGCACCTCGTCGCGCTGCTGGGCAGCCTGTTCCGACTGGACCGACAACATGATGCCGAAGCCTGCGAGCAGAACGGTCAGTAGGGTGCCGAACGCGGCCGACATCTTGTGCCGCGCGAAGAACTTGCGGGATCGATAAGCGATACTGTGGCGCCGGGCTTTGATCGGTTCGTTGCCAAGCAATCGCTCGATGTCGTCGGCCAGGTCGTGTGCGACCTGGAACCGGTGCCGCGGGTCCTTATCGAGCGCCTTCAGGACGATCGTGTCCAGGTCGCGCGCGTCGACGGGCCCGCTGATCGTTCTTCGGCCGAGCTTCCGAGCACGGATGCGACTGGGCGGCTTGGGCAGTTGCTCGCAAATGACACGGACCGCTTCATGCAGTTGGCAGGAGCGGATGTCGTACGGAGGCTCACCCGTCACCAGCTCGTAGAGGATCACACCCAACGAATAGGCATCGCTCGAGTGATTCACCACGTCGGTGTCGCCGCAGGCCTGCTCGGGACTCATGTACTGAAGTGTGCCCAGTATGCGGCCGACTTCGGTGGTGAGTGTGGCCCCGGACATGTCGGCGTCTGTGATTCGGGCCAGTCCGAAGTCGAGAACCTTGACCTGCGGCGTTTCACTGTGCGAACCATTGTCGCGGCCGGGGGTGACCAGGATGTTCGAGGGTTTCAGGTCGCGGTGGATCACGTCGTGCTCATGGGCGTAACCCACGGCCCGACAGACGAGCTGGAACAGGTGCAGCTTCTCCCGGAGCGGCAGGTCGCTTTTCCGAAGGAAATCGTCCAGACGATCGCCGTCCACGAACTCCATGGCGAAGAAGTGGCGCCCGTCGCTGGTGAGGCCCGCTTCGTAGATCGCCGCGATGCCGGGGTGTTCCAATCGGGCGAGCGTCTCCGCTTCGCGCCGGAACAGCCTGATGTGCAGGTCGCTCACGTGGCGTCCGCCGCGGATGACCTTCAGGGCGACTCGGCGGCGCGGGTACTTCTGCTCCGCTTCGTGCACAACGCCCATGCCGCCGGCGCCGAGCCTGCGGATGATCGTGTATCCCTTCACCGCATCTTCCGCGAGAGGGATCGGCGCCGGCTCGGTCCCCGCCGGCCGCACCAACGGGCCGGGCAACGGCTGGGCAAGCTGGTCCGAGACCAAGTCCTCGCCTTCGAAAAACTCGCGAAGCTGTTCGGCGTGGGCGGCATGTGTCCGGATCAGCGCCTCGCGATCCAACGGATGATTCGCGTCTGCGGCCTGCAGGTACTCGGCGATGATCTCGTCGAGCGTGGCACTCAATCAACCTTCTCCCGCGACGGCACCTCCGGCCGGCGGCGTTTGCGGTGGGTGTCCGACTGCTGCGGGATCTTCCGCCTGGCCGCCGCTCTGCCGGTGTAGGATGTGCTGCCGGGACGCCCGCGCCGTGCCGACACTTCGTCGCCCTGTTTAGCGAGGAGCCTCCGCAACTGAACGAGGGCTCGGGCCAGCAGCATTGCGGCCGCCGAGGGCTTTCGGTGCATGCGCTTGGCCACATCCCCCAGCTTGTGCCCGTGCAACTGGCGCAGGACGATGACTTGGCGATAGTCCTCTCGCAGCGACTGCAGCGCCCTGAGCAGTCTTCCGTAGCTCTCGTTGCGGATCGCGGCCAACGAAGGCGTCGTGAACGAGCCGGCAAGTTCGTCTGCGGCCACGGCGCCGGCGGTTGCCGAATCGGCGTTTCCGAGTCGAACGACCGGCGACTCCTTCACCATCTTCCGATGGGCGGTTTTGATCGTGCGTTCGGTGATGGCGGCGAGCCACGGTCGCAGCTTCGCCGCACGCGATGGATCAAAGCTGGCCTTGGCTACCAGCGCCGAGAGGATCACATCCTGAGCCACGTCTTCCGGAGTGATCCACAGCTTCAGGGTGAGACTCATCCGCAACTCGGCCAGCATCAGAATGCTGCCGCGATGCTCGGCCAGACGGGCTTCGAATGACTTGCCGAGCGCCCGTGATAGGGCGCCGCTCGACGCGGCGCCCGTGATAGGGCGCCGCTCGACGCGGCGCCCGCTTCCGGTACCGGCGAATGCTTGCTCATCGCCAGGTCGTCCTTATGCCGAACCCGATCGAGAGCTCCGTGCCTCTCTCCGCTAAAAGTACGGACCCCGAACGGACGCCCCCATCCACGCGATACAGAACGCTTCGCACCTCCCCGAGTCGGGTGATGTTCGAAGCGCCCCAGTCGTGCTCCATCCAGAGTAGCGACTGGTCGGATGCGAGGCAACGATCGAGAGAAACGACTTTTTTCTTCTTCGCGCAACCCGCCTTCCAGAAAGAGCTTATGGAGATCACGGCGCATGGGGCCAAAAAAGCAGAGTGGATGGGTCTGTTTTGCGCAATTGGAAGATAGAGGGCGGTGTTTTCTGCCGC
>CAYMME010000095.1:0-21416 GCA_964391465.1 uncultured Planctomycetales bacterium | reverse complement strand
GTGTCTCTGCAGTCCTGTCTCCTGTATTCTGTATTCTTCCGCCCTGACCCACTCGCTTGCGCTCGGGGCTCGGTTGATACCAGCGGCCGTGTCTGCTAGCCTCGGCGGCGCGAATCGCATTCTTCGGATTCCCTGTGATGGCGTGTGCGGAGACCAAGGGGCAGTCGGGGAAGATCGGGAACGCTCCGTGGGCATCCACAGACTATTCGAGCGAGCGTTTTGACGCGGTAAGCCACACCCACTCCGGGCGTGGACTATGTGTGTGGCGCATTGCGATTATGTAGGTATACGCCACCTCCCACCAGTACGGATACAAGAGCATGAGTACAGGCACTCTGACGAAAGCACTTCCTGTGCTGACGGTCGTTGTTCTCGCGGGGCCGGCGCCGATGGCGCGTCCGGCGGCGGTAGGCGAAGAGGGGAACTGGCTGCCGCGTATGACGATCCACCCCTCGGTGGTGACCCTCGAACCGGGCCAGAAACAGTGGTTCAAGGTGATCCGGACCGCGCGGCGACTTCATGCCGCGGAGTGGATCGAGAAGGCCCAGTGGGCGGTCAACGACATCCCGGGCGGCAACGCCGAGCTGGGCACCATCGCCGAGGACGGCACGTACACCGCTCCCGCCAAGGTGCCGGTGCCCCGGGAGGTGCACATCTGCGCCCGGGCGGATGGCGTAATCAATCCCCGGGCCTGGGCGACCGTACTGTTTGAGGCCCCGGGCGAACCCTACGCGCTGATCAAGAGCTGGGGCGAAGACAAGAAGGACGCGGAGCATTTTGAGGACCCCCACTGCATCGCCTTGGACAAGGACGGCAACATCATGATTGCCGACTATCACGGATCGAGGGTGAACCGATTCACGCCGGACGGGAAACACCTGGGCATTATCGGGAAGGGTGAGGGCGAAGGACCGGGCCACGTCTACCTGCCCCGCGTGGTGCTGGCGGGGCCGGACGACGAGATCTACGTGAGTGACCAGAAGAGCGACAAGCCGCGGATCCAGGTCTTCAACCATGAAGGGGAGTTCCTCCGGATCTTCGCACCGAAGGGCACGGGCAGGGGACACATTCTGCGAGCCCACGGCATGGGGTTCGACGCCCGCAAGAACCTCTTCGTGGTGGACGTGGACAACATGCGGGTGAGTTCGTTCACGCGCGAGGGCAAGTTCCTGCGGAGCTGGGGCAACGACGGACGCGGGGTGGACGAATTCAATGCGCCGCACGGACTCGTGATCGACCCCAACGGCGAGCTGTTCATTCCGGACTACTACGCGACCTGCCGCAAGTTCACGAACGACGGAGGGTATCTGTTTTCGTTCGCCCACGCGGATCCGCCCGAGGGCGCGGTGTATATTCACAGCTCGGCGGGCGACCAGTGGGGCAATATCTATCTCATGGTGCGGGGCATGCGCGGGTACGGCGGCGCGATCGAGCGGCGCACGGAGACGCTGCCCAGCATCATGAAGTACAACAACAACGGGGATCACGTCGCAAACATCACGCTGGACGTGACCGGCCACTCGGAGAACTGGGCGACGGTCGACGCGCAGGGCCGGGTCTACGCGGTGTACGTCAGCGACGAGAAATTCGGTGTGCAGATTTACGAGCCGCGCTGAGCCCGCCCTCACGACTTCACGGGATGCATCATGATGGACGCTTCTTCACACAAGTATCACACGGTTCTTGGTGTTGCTCTCGCGCTGAACGGAGCGTGGGTCTCCCCCGCAGCGGCTTGGCCGGAGGAGGGCCGCGCGACGATCGTGCCGACCCTGGCGAAGATCGCCCCCGGCGAATCGCACAAGTTCCTTGCCATCCGATTGCCGCGCCGCTTGCAGGTATCCAGACCGGCGACGCGCGTCACGTGGTTCGTCAACGGTGTGCCGGGCGGCAACGACGCCTTCGGACGCATCGATGCGAACGGGTTGTACCGTGCTCCCGACACGGCGCCCGTGCCAAGCGCTGTTCATATCGGCGCGGAAGTGCCCGAGGCGTCCAACCGGGTGCTCTTTGCCACGGTCCTGCTCGCGGACACGCCGCGCTACCGGCCCGTGTCGCAGTGGCCCGAGGAAGGAATCAAGAAAGCGGGCCTGAAGGAACCGCTGCGGATCACACTCGACTCCGAGGGGAAGTTCCTTATCCTCGACCGCAAGACGGGGCGGCTCGCTCGGTTCGAGAAGGACGGGACCTACCTCTCCGCATTCGGACGGGGTCCCAAAGGCCAGCCCATCGGCGGCGTCTGCATGGTGGCGGTTGCGCCCTCCGGCCAGATCTACACGGGTGATGTGGCCACGGGCCCGCCGCGCATCAATGCGTTCGACCCGAAAGGGGATTGGCTGCTCGGGTTCGGGCAGAAAGGGTCGCGGCCGAGCATGGTCATGAACGCGACGGGAATGGCGTTCCACCCGGACGGACGGATCTACCTGTCCGACATGGACGCCATGCGCGTGTCGATCTACGACGCCGACCACAAGTTTCTGCGCTATCTGCGGGACGCAGCCCCGGAAGGGAACCGGACGCACGCACCGTCCGACGTGGCCATCGACGCGGCCGGTGATCTCTTCGTGGCGTCCACGTACGGACCGTGCGAGAAGGTGAATGCGGCCACCGGCGAACGATTGCTCGCCTTCAGTTATCCCGTCCCACCTGACGGAATGATGTACATCGACGACGTGTGCCCGGACCGTTGGGGCGATGTGTATCTGGCGGTTCGAAGCGGCGCGGATCCGCTCGAATCCGGGCCGGACCACGGCGGCGTGGCGTCCATCGTGAAGTACACGAACACCGGCGACTATCTGACGACGATCACCCTCTCCGCAGACGCGCCGACGCGGGTGTCGGTGGAGGTGGACGCCGACGGACGCTTGTACGCGGCGTACTCGACGGAGGAGACGGCGGGCGTCGAGGTCTTCGTCCAGGAGTAGCCGCCGGTGCGCACTTGAACCGTCCCCCCCCCGCGATTCGTGGGGCACGACAAGGATCTCGCTACTCGCCCGGGTAGTCCCGGCCTCGCCGGCGGGCGGATTCCCAGCGATGCCCCGTCGCGAAGACCTTGGCCTCATAGGGCCGCATGCGAATCATGAGTTCGCCGCGGGCGATGCTCTCGCGGCCCTCTTCGTAGAGCAGGTCGAGGGTCCTGCCGTTGAGCACGTCGAGCCCCTCGAGCACAACCCCCATGTGAGGAAAGGTGTCCTCGTTCACGATCACCACGAGCCAGTCGTCCCCCGCGTTGCGCACCGTGGCGTAGACGTTGCCCACCGGCAGGCGCGCGACGCTGCCGGGATACCAGGAGCCGTCCTTGCCGGTGGATTCCTCCGGTGACTCCACTGATTCCTCGGGCAGTTCCACCAGGTTGACGCGCACGCCGGGGTGCTCGGGTGCGGTAAGGAAGGGTTGGAGTTTGCTGATCTCGGAGGTCACCGCGTAGATGGCCTGGCGACACGGCTCGGACTTCAGGATATCGGCGCCGAAGTAAAAGATGCCGCTGCCGCCGCGCGCGATGACATCGTAAGCCATGAAACGCGATTCGTCGAAGCTGGGATAGGCCACGCCGGTGTCGCCGTGGTAGCCCGACGAGTCGCTCCAGGAGAAGGCCTGCAACACCATCCAGACGGGCTTCTCGCCCCTGCCGACGCGCTTCCAGTGCTCCGTGGCCACACCCATGGCGTGAACGGGCCGCCGGTCGGCGCGGATGGGGTAGGTGTCGCAGCCGATGATGTCAAAGGAGTCGATGTACTGACGAACGTATTTCGGGTCGCTCTTCAGGGCCTCGTTCATCCAGATGGGCCGGTCCTTGTCATCAAGCTTGCGGACCAGTTTCGCGCCGGCGTGCAGATTGGGCACGATCACGGACGCCTGTTCCTCGGCATAGGTCACGGCCGCAGGCGTCTGGTGCCACCAAGCGTGCCTGATGTTGTGGACATCGCGCAGGCGGTACAGGCCGCTCAACGCAGTGAAGCACCACACGACCTCGTCGGGGCCTTCCCACACGGCCAGCGCCGGATGATCCTTGACCGCGCGAACGTGCTCGCGCAGGGCATCCGTCGCGCCGGCCGCGAGCGGCAACGGCATCCACCCCATCATGCCCACCGCATGGGCGCGGTCCAGACTCGCCTTGTTGCCGCAGCGCACGATACTCACACCGGCCTCGGCCATCTCTCGCAGGGCTGCGTCATCCTCGGGGAGGCTGTAGAAGCCTATGGGAAACAAGGGCCTGTCGGCCTTGAGGATCGTACCATCCCGCTGCGCCCGGGCAGGCGTGGCCGCAAGCACCGCGACGAGGAAGCAGACGACGGCGTTCACCCGCAACAGAGGGATGCCAGGATTCATGAGAGTGCTCTCCTAGGGTCGAATGCCACTGCCGTGCGTTGACCTTCTGTTCCGGCGCGACCGGATTGGAAGGGTGATTGTAGACGTCCTCGCGGCTACCGTAGCCCCTCATCGAACCGGTCACAAGAACAGACCGGATGCTGTCACCGGGAGGTTTCATCAAGGTGATCCGAGGAGTGCCCCGGGACGTGCTCGGGCGGGGTTGACCATTCGACGGAGTTGAGCGAACATCCGAATCGACCGGTTGGTCGCCGACGTGCCCGGTGCGCTCACGCTGCCGGCGGGCTTCGATTGGGAACGCTACGGCCAAACCGAGCATCCGTTCACCCGTGTCCAGATCACGAAGCTGGGCCTCGACCGCATGGCCGACTATGTGGCCCGAGTCCGCGAGGTCGTCGGGTACGAGATCCCCCTGGCCGCGGACCATTTCGGCCACATCGGTGTCAACGCCTGCATCCGGCTGGGCAAGGCCCTCGAGCCGTACCAGCTTGCCTGGCTGGAAGACCTCGTGCCCTGGAAGTACACACGGATGTTGAGGGAAATCACGGAGGCCATCGACGTACCCACGTTGACCGGCGAGGACATCTACCTCAAGGAGGAGTTCATCAAGCTCGTGGACGCCCGGGCCGTCGACATGATCCATCCCAACCTCGCCACGGCCGGGGGGATCCTGGAGACGAAGCGAATCGGCGACTATGCCGAGGAGCGCGGCGTGGCGATGGCCCTGCACTTCGCCGGCACCCCGGTCTCGTTCATGGCCAACGTTCACTGTGCGGCCGCGACGCAGAACTTCGTTGCCCTCGAGCACCACTCGATCGATGTCCCCTGGTGGGAGGACCTCGTCACCGGGACCGACAAGCCTCTGGTGAAGAACGGGTTCGCCCGCGTGCCCGATGCGCCCGGCCTGGGGATCGAGTTGAACGAATCCGTGGTGAAGGAGCATCTGCTCGAGGGCTCGGGATACTTCGAGCCGACGCCGGAATGGAACGCGGTCCGCTCCAGCGACCGTTTGTGGAGTTGACTGCCGGAAGGAGTGTGAACGCAATGTCAACGGAATCCCGAGACTCGACGAGGCCGGCCCATGCTCGCACCGCCCACGCGCGTCGTTGCGCGCGAAGGAGCATGGCGTGCGCGTTGTTGGTGATCGCATCTCTCGTGAACGTGTCGCAAGCGGGCATCGAGCTCTCCAAGAAGGAGATGCTTGCCCTGACCGCGAAGTGGGACGGTGATCGCGATCCCAGCGGCCGTCCGCGCGTCCCCGACGATATCCTGAAGCGAATGCGAAACGTGTCTCTGGAGCAGGCGTGGGGCGTGCTGAGAGGGGCGGGCTACCGCAATCAGTTCGAGGGTGACTGGAAGATGATTCACCGGGATGTGCCGGTGGTGGGACGGGCCTTGACCGCGGTCTACATGCCGAGCCGTCCGGATGTTGCCGACCGAATCGCCGCGATCGGCAAGAAGGAGGGCCGGATCGGGGCGTCGAACTCGTGGCCCATCGACGCGTTGAAGAAGGGTGATGTGTACGTGGCCGATGGCTACGGGAAGGTCGTGGACGGAACCATCATCGGGGACAACCTGGGCAATGCGGTCTATGCCAAGTCCGGCAACGGGGTGGTGTTCGACAGCGGCGTGCGCGACCTCGAGGGGCTGGAGAAGATCCCCGGCTTCAACGCCTTCGTACGCGGCTGGGACCCCTCGGCCATCCGAGAGATGACACTCATGGGCATCAACGCGCCCATCCGCATCGGCCGGGCGACCGTGCTGCCGGGCGACGTGGTACTGGCCAAGCGCGAGGGCGTGATCTTCATTCCGGCGCACCTTGCGGAGAAGGTCGTGGTGGAGGCGGAGGTGACCGCGCTGAAGGATGCGTTCGGGCACCAGCGCTTGAGGGAAGGCGCTTATTCGCCGGGCCAGATCGACGGCGGATGGACCGACGAGATCAAGGCCGACTTTCTGCGGTGGCTCGATGCGAAACCGGACAAGCCTGCGGTGTCCAAGGAACAGGTGAGGCAACGCCTCTGAGCGCCACGCCTCGATTGGCCTCGCGCCTGCACGCACCGATTACTCGTACAACCGCTCGGGAAGCGTCAATGGCACGACAACAACGGCAAACTGAGGCTGGACCGGCTGCGGCTTCGCAAGGACGATGGCGAGATCACCGCGCTCGTCCTCGACGGCCACACGATCGTGAGAGTGCTGCCAGCGGAGTAGGCACACGGGCACTGGTCGCCGTCCGCGCGCAAGAAAACAGGCCGCCGGGCTACGGCGGCCTGTTCGGTTGCTGCGTTGGTTTGGGCGTCTCTACGCCATACCACGACGACGGCGGATCCCGCGTACCGCCCCCAGACCGATCATCGCGAGCACCGCGGCCCCCGGTGCGGGCACCGGCTCGAAGACGAGGTCGTCAAGAACGAGACCATCGATGCCGTTGCGGAGCGGCTGGTACATCTCGATCCGGCTGATTCCCGAGCCCGACGTCACCACGATGTCAAACTGCCCGATGCCGAGACCCGTGCCAAACGCCGAGTCCGTATCCACCTGCGTCCCGCCGACCAGGGCATCGTAGGCGTCCATGGTGAGGCCAGCAGCCCCGAGGTCGAGCCCCGTGATCTGCGCCGTCGTCACCGGCGTGCTGAACGTGGCGATGATGCGATCAGCGAACCCGAACACCGTCCCCCCGCTGATCGACATAATGCCCAAGGGAGTGGAACCGCCGGGCAAGCCGTGGACTTGCCACCGGGCGTTCGAGAACGTCACGCCCTGCCCCGAGTAGAACCCCCCGACGGCGGAGCCATGGGTCCCGTCATCGAAGTTGACGACCACCGCCTGCGCCGTCTGCACGGCCACCATGCTCACTGCTACTACCAATACGCCTGCCAAAAGTCGCATCCTACGAATCCTCTCTCTTGCAATCCATGAACGGCCCGATTCTGATCCCGGGCACACATTGCACCCGTGGACAAGCTAACGATCCCCCCGCCCAACCTGAATCACTCAAGGACTTCCAGACCCGAACCATGTGCGGTAAAGCCGCGTCCCGGCGGATGCAAGCACAAATCGAAAAGAAACGAACCACGGAACCACGACTCCCCGAGAGCGCGCCACAAAAGCAGACACGGCAGGGATGCGCCCCCGCCGCAATGGTGCGTTCGCCCCGAAGGGGCGACCGAATGTAGCCAGGGGTGGAGCGAAGCGGAACCCCTGGATGCGTGCCGCGAATCCCACACCGCCCCGGTAGGGGCGGACGCACGTCGGCCATGTGTTCGTCCGCCCCTGCCGGGGCGGAGCCTCCCCGGGGCCCGTCAACCAGGGGCTGCGCTGCGCTTCGCCCCTGGCTACACTCGCAGGCCCCTTCGGGGCCAGCACGTTGCCGTTCCGCGCGGATCACGGTCGTATGTCGCGCGGTTTCATCGGGGATGGTGAGCACGCGGTTGTCCGACGTGAGAGGCCTGCTTCATGGTCTCACCTACAGTCGATGCCCAGCCAGTGACGGTCCATCTTGTCGGCCTGCAGGATCCAGGCCGAGCCCGACTGGTCGAACAGGGCCCAGAACATGGCCACGAAGGCGAAGACCACCGACAGCTTCAGAAGCGCCCGCAGCCCCTCGCCGCTGAACACTTCCTTCACGAAGCCGATCCCGCCGGGGGGTACGTGCACGAACTTGTGGCGGCCCATCCAGAAGACCACCGTGGCCACGAACATCAGGACGCCGGGAACCCCGAACGCCACGTGCGGGCCGGCGCGCTCGAGCAGATACGGCGTGAGCAGCGTCGACACGAACGAACCGAGGTTGATCGAGAAGTAGAACCAACCGAACACCCTGGGCAGCAGCTTCTGGTTCAGCGATCCGAACTGGTCACCTACGTGCGCGGACACGCACGGCTTGATCCCTCCCGATCCGATGGCAATCAGCGTCAGCCCCACGGCAAGACCCAGACGGGTCTCATCCAGTGCGAGGGCAAGGTGCCCGAGGCAGTAGATGATGGACACGGACAGGATCGTGCGGTACTTGCCGAGAAAGGCGTCCGAGAGGATGGCCCCGACAATCGGAAAGAAGTAGACGGCGGAGACGAAGAAGTGAAAGACCGACTTGGCTTCGGCCTCGTCCATGACCGCCAGATTGCCATCGGCGTTCATGAGGTGCCGCGTCATGAACACGACCAGGATGGCCCTCATGCCGTAGTAGCTGAACCGCTCGGCGGCTTCGTTGCCGACGATGTAGGGAATGCCGGGCGGCATCTCCGTTGACGGAGGCGGCGTCGCAAGATACGAGGACTTTGCCATGGCGGTTCGTGCCTTTCCGTTTCCCGCTCGGTCGATACACGGTCGGCACGTGCCCGCCGAGGCTGCGGACCAGAAGGACGCACACGATACTCGAACCGAGGGCCTGGTTGCCATCTTCGGCCGAGCATGTTGACGGCCTGGACAACACAGCGGCGTCGCCGGGAAACCCGAGCGTAGGCGACGGCTCTTAGCAGAGAGGCTCAAGCGCAAGCAGATGACACGTTCATGACGGGTCTGGTCTCCCGAGGGCGGTGGGCATTCTCGTTTGATCTTGCGCCCCTGCCGGGGCTGGGTGCGCGTTACACTCGCAATCCCACGGCTCGCGCCGTGGGCTAGTCTCTGTTGCCCCTACGGGGCTTGTTGGTTGCGACCGAGAGTCGCGCTGGGATTGCAGGAGCGTTTTCATGAAGCAATGCGATGGTGTGCGGAGAGCGTGGGTGACGGCCCTCGCGTCGGTGTGTCTGTTGACGGCGAGTGTGGTGGCGGCCGACAACGCCGCCGGCTCGCGGCCGAACCTGCTCGTGATTCTGGTCGACGATCTCGGCTGGGGTGACCTTGGGTGCTATGGGGCCGACGATTTGCAGACGCCGCATGTCGACGGCCTGGCCGCGCGCGGGCTGCGGTTCACCAGCTTCTACGCCAACTGCTCCGTTTGCTCGCCGACGCGGGCGGCTCTGGTCACGGGCCGGTACCCCTCACTGGTCGGCGTCCCCGGCGTGATCCGCACGAACGCCGACAACAGTTGGGGTTACCTCAGCCCCGACGCGGTCCTGCTACCGAAGCTGCTCACGCCCGCGGGGTATCACACGGCGCTCGTGGGCAAGTGGCATCTCGGGCTCGAGGCTCCGAACCGCCCGCATGATCGTGGGTTCGACCTGTTCCACGGCTTCCTCGGCGACATGATGGAGGACTACTACCACCACCGCCGCTGCGGCCACAACTACATGCGTCGCAACGACGAGGTCATCGACCCGAAGGGCCACGCGACCGACCTGTTCACGCAATGGGCCTGCGACTACATCCGCAGGCGCAGCGCCAAGCCGGAACCGTTCTTCCTACTGCTGGCGTACAACGCACCGCACACGCCCATCCAGCCACCCGACGACTGGCTCGCGAAGGTCAAGAAGCGCCGGCCGGACCTTGACCCCGCTCGGGCCAAGATCGTGGCGTTCATCGAGCACCTCGACGACGGCATCGGCCGCGTGCTCGCGGCGCTGAAGTCGACCGGGCTCGACAAGAACACGCTCGTCGTCTTCACGTCCGACAACGGTGGATACCTCGAGCGCAGCGCCAGCAACGGGCCGTGGCGCAGCGGGAAGCAGAGCATGTACGAGGGCGGGCTGCGGGTGCCGACGGTGGCGGTCTGGCCCGGCCGGATCGCCCCGACCACGACCACCGATCGGCCGGTCATGACCATGGACCTGTTCCCGACCCTGGTCGCAGCCGCCGGCGTCGAGATGAAGCTGGCCATCGACGGGATCAGCTTCCTGCCCGCGCTGCTCGGCAAGCAGCAGCCGATTCCCAAGCGCGACCTGTTCTTCCGGCGGCGCGAGGGCGGCCTCACCTACGGCGGCAAGACCATCGAGGCCGTACGCCGCGGCGACTGGAAGCTGCTCCAGAACACACCGTGGTCACCGCTAGAGCTCTACAACCTGCGCGACGATCCGTATGAGAAGAATAACCTGACAAGCCAACGCCCGGCCGAGATGAAAGCCCTGAACGCCGCCCTCCGCAAACACATCCAACGAGGCGGGGCCGTGCCGTGGCAGAAGGGAGGCGGATGACAGATGAGTGATGAAGGATGAGGGGTCAGGTTTCGTCACGACCGAACGTGATGTTCCCGGGATGCACGTCCAACAAGTGGATGCCGTAGTGGCCGCGTAGGAACGCGAGCACCAACTGCACGTCGTCCCATCGATCCCCGAACTGCTCGCGCTTCTCGTCGTGCCATTCCTCCATCACCTCGTCCGGGAAATCCGGGGCTTGGTCGAGCTGACTGTCCGCGAAGTCGAGCACGAACGGCGGCCACACGATCGTCATCTCAACCACCCACAGCTCGTCATCCCAGGCGATCAACTGCGGTACGCGGTGACCTCGCACATGAAGGACGCTGTGATCGCGCAAGCGGCGATAGCAATCCAGCTCGCGCCGATAGGCTTTGCGGCGCGCGTGGGTCTTGACCGCGCTTGGCGCGTCGGTGGCATAGACGGTACCATTCTGCCCGTATCCGAGCCGGCGCTCGTCCAGTGTCAAGCCGCGCCGGGCCGCATACAGTGAGGTCCGCTGCTCAATGTCGGCAGGCAAGTTCGACATGGTTCAACCGACGTTCGCCGGCGGATACTCTGCGGATGTCCGCATCGAGCTCCTCGTCAGTAACCAGCACATCCCCGTCGCCCAAGCCGGTGGTGGACAGCTCATCTTCGACGACCTGGTTACGTTACCAGCTTCCACCGGCGAAGTCGTGATGCACATCGACGGCCACGAGCGGCGCTGGCGGGTCACGCTGCAACCGGGTGCGACCCCGGCTCGCGTCGTCGCGGCGCAGTTCGAGCCGGACTGAGCCGTAGGGTGAGTCGCGACCCACCTGCGCTGTCTGGTGTGGTGTCTCACGCAGACCGGGTTCTTTCCGAACCGTCCCGATGTACATCGGGACGAGGGAGCGACAATGCTTCGCCTTGCCGCGGCCGCTTCCTGACGGGCGCGGTTCGGATCAGACAAGCCTCGACAACTCCAGGACACTGCATTGGTGCAATGGCACCGTGACCCGACACAGACGGGCTCCTCAACCTGCGCTGAGGCTGGTACAAGTATCGTCGTGATCGGTGTGCGCCGAGTGGGCGTGCCGCATGCCGTTTCCGGAGGCACTCGAAATGACGATCGCACACACGAAGACGCTGCGCAAAGGGCTCACCTGGATCGTTTTCCTGCTTCTTCTGCTCTCCGTCGTCGTGTGGTACATCACGCGCGACGCGCTCCCGCGCCGGATCGCGATTGCCACCGCCATGCCCGGCGGTCTGTACCGTGAGTTCGCGACGCATCTGAAGAAGCAGATCGCGCAGCAGACGGGGCGCGATGTGGAACTCGAGGAATCGAGAGGCTCCGTGGACAACCGTCGGAGACTGCTTTCCGAGGACCCCGCCAAGCGAACCGATCTGGCGATCGTGCAGGCCGGGGCGGTGTCGCTCGACGGACTCGCCGTGATCGCACCGCTGTACCGCGAAGTCGTGCACGTCATTGTCCGCAAGGATCGCGGCATCGCGTCGCTGCGTGATCTCGACGGCAAGAAGGTGGTTCTGGGACCGCGCGAGTCGGGCATGCGCTCGAGCGCCATGTCGATCGTTCAACACTATCAGTTGGACGTGGATCACGAGGGCCCACACAGCGGCTTGTACTTCGCCGAGTTGCTGAACGACGCTTCTTTGGATGCGGCCATCGTGACCAGCGGCATGCGGAGTCCGGACCTGCGGAAGGTCCTCGGCGACGGGCGATTCGGGTTGCTGCCGATTGATGACGCCGCCGCACTCGAGACGACACATGCTCACTTCCGGCGCGTCGAGATTCCTCGCGGCCTGTACGCCGAGCGGACTCCGGTTCCCTCCGCGCCGGTTCGGACCGTGGCCACCACGGCATTGCTGGTGGCCCGGCAGGGGGCGTCGGACGCCCTCGTGGCCGAGGTCCTGCGTTCCCTGTACGAAAGCGATCTGGGCTTGGAGTTCCCGCCCCTGATCGCATGCCAGGCGGCGGCGGACTGGGCTCCGATGCGCCTGCATCCAGTCGCGCGACGCTACCTGTACCCCTATGACGAAATGGGACGGCTGGCCAACATCATGGAGTCGATGGCGGCGGTCAAGGAGTTGCTGTTCGCCCTCGCGGCGGCAATCTACCTGCTGTGGGACCGGTGGCGGCGGTTGAAGGAGAAGGAGAACCAGGAGCGGCTCAGCGCCCAGAAGGAGTACCTGGATCGACTCCTCGAGCGGACCATGCGCATCGAAACGGCGCAGATGGACACGAAGGATCTCCGTCAGTTGGAGCGGTTCCTCGACGAAGTGACGCGGATCAAGCTCCAGGCTCTGACCGAGCTGACCCACGAGTCGCTGCGCGGCGACCGCACCTTCGCCATCTTCCTCATGCAATGCGCCAATCTGATCAACAAGATTCAGTTGAAGATCATGCACTACGCGGCCCAAACGCCGCCGCAAGGCACATCGTGACCCCGCGCCGGCTGCCGCCGGTGCGGGGAGGGATTGAGGGATCAAGGGGGAGGCAGGAGGCAGGAGACAGAATACGGGAGTCAGAAGGCCGAGCGGCGTCTCCCGTCTCCTGTCCTCGGTCCACCGTCTTCCTCTCCTGCTCACCTGATCTCCTGTTCACCTGTTCTCGCGGCCGCAGCCGCGCGGGCCGCGATGTTTGACTGTCCGGGAGGCGAATCGTAGACTTCATGCGGCAGCGTCTTGTTGCGGCGAGGGGTTACTACATCATGCCGAACGCGGACGGAAGGATCCGGCGACGTGTGCTGCACGTCGCGGAGGCCGCAGGGCCCTTTTCAGCGGCAGTCGAACAAGCGGTGGCGTCAGCCGATGCCGAGCTGGTGACCGTGCCGGACGTCTATCGCGCCTTGGCCGGGTTGTTGCGACCACCCGGCGAGGGTTACGACGCGGTCGTGGTCTGCCTCGACGGGATGGAAGTGGCCGAGGGCGAGTTCTTCTCGCTGGTGGCGCGGCTGCCGGCGTCGATCTCGATGATGGTCTACGGGCGAGCGGGGCACCCCGATTTGCTTGCGGAAGCCCTGGCCCGCGGTGGGGTCGAGGTGCGCGATGCGGCGGCCGTACCGGCGATGATCGAGAGGCGGAGCGGCACCGCACGCGCCGCGGCCGTCCAGCCGACATCGTCGCCCGAGGTACCCGTCACACCGACTCCACCCGCCGCGACGCCCGAACCGCCGGCCCGGGTCGACGGGCGAGTCGCGGCCCCCGTCGATGTCACAACCCGACCGCAAGTCGAACCCGAACGGCCCGCCGAGGACGCTCTTGAGCCTCCCGACGAGCCCGAGCCCGAGCCGATCTCGGAAGCGGAGCCGAGCGATGAACCCACGGAGCTGCCGTCGGAACCTGACGGTGCCCCGCCGGTACCCTGGGCACCGCCCGCGCAGCGGCCACAGCGCCGGGCCCCGGCGCCCGCAACCAGCGAGCCTGTCAACCGGGCGGAAGAGGGCGAGCAGCCCCTGCTGACGGAGGAAGAGCTTCGCGCACTGCTCGGCGGTCACCCGCCGGGCTCGGACCCCGCGCGGAGCGGAGAAGGTGGGTATCCAGAGTGATCACACCGGACAACAAAGTCGATCGGCCATCGGAGCACCTGCTCGTCGTGCGAGACCCGGACGGCCTGCATCGCGTCTTGTCGGAGCGATACGCGGGCTGGGAGGTGACGTCGGCCGAGAGCTACCTGTCGGGGATCGTCGCGTTGAACCGTCTGCCCGCGCGGGCGGTGCTGGTCGGCGTCGATCCGGCCTGCCGCCGGTTGCCGGCGGTGGTGGCAGGGTTGCGTGATGTGTGCGGACCGCAGGCGCGGGTCGTGTTGTGTTGCGAGCCGGCGTGCGAACCGCTGGCCCGTCAGGCGATCGAGGCCGGCGCGGACGACTACGTGATCCATCCGCCGACGGGCGAGGAGCTCGACAAGGCGCTGGGCATTCCGCCGACGATGTCGGCCGGGGCGTCCCCCGGACCCGGGGCGGCGGACGTGGCCGAACTGGACGCCGTCGGGACGCTGCTGGGGCTGGTGGGTAACGCGATGGGACCGTTCCTGCAAACGCTGGCCCGGCATCTTCAGCGGTGTCTGCGGGCCGGCGGCGTGCGGGTGACGGCCGACCGCGTGACCGGTCAGGCCGGCGGCACGGACGGATCGCCGGTGCTGGCCGAGCCGCTCTGTCGCGAGGGGACAACGGTCGGGCAGATCGAGCTGTGGCCTCCGACCGGTGAGCCGTTTCTGCCCGCCGACGCGGAGAGACTGCGGCACTACGCCCGACTGGCCGAGCGGATGCTCGGGCTCGCCGAGCGGGAGCAGCACTGGCGACGACTGGCGCTGACCGACGACCTGACCGGCCTGCCCAACCGCCGCTTCCTGTTCGAGTTTCTCGACGACCTGCTGGCCCGGGCCGCGGCCGAGCGGCGACGCATCACGCTGCTCATGTTCGACATCGACGACTTCAAGAGCTACAACGATCGCTACGGACACCCCGTCGGCGACCAGATCATTCGCGAAACCGGGCAGCTTTTCCGGCAGCACTGCCGCCAGCACGACGTGGTCACGCGCTACGGCGGCGACGAGTTCGCGGTGGTGTTCTGGGACGCCGAGGGCCCGCGCGTGGCCGGCTCGCAACACCCCGACAGCCCGCTCGAGGTGCTGCGCCGGTTCAGGGCGGCGCTCGAACGGCACGAGTTCCCGTCGCTCGGGGCCGAGGCCCAGGGCACGCTGACCATCTCGGGTGGGCTGGCCGGCTACCCGTGGGACGCACGCACACGCGACGAACTCATCGCCCGCGCCGACGACGCCCTGCTCACCGCCAAGGCCCAGGGCAAGAACCGAATCCACCTGATCGGCAGCGAGTGAGCTTGGCGTCACGCGCCCGAAGGCGCACCGGAAGCCCAAGCAGCAGCCCCCATTCCGAACCGCGCCCGTGAGGAAGCGGCCCGAACGGATGCCGCTACCGCTTCACCCGCGCCACCGCAGGTGCAAGTCAGATGCGCACCTGTCCGCTTCCTCATCCCGATGTAGTACGTGTTCAGCGTGTTCTCAGTAGCGCCAAACCGCGTTTCAGGGTACCACGGGCGGCTTGCCCGCCCGTGTTCTTCGGCAACGGCACTGGCAGGCAAGCTGCCAGTGGCACCCGACGGTAAACGCGTACGCAACGTACGTCGAGACAGTCCGGAGTGGTGATGCCTACCTACGCAAGTGGATCGGGAGCGCAGGTCATCCGGAAGAGATCATCGAGCGTCGTTCGCCAGCCGCATTCCGGGCAGCGGGCTTCGTGCAGGCCGACGAGCGAATAGCCGCACTTGATGCATGTGAGTCGCTCGGCGTCGAATGCGGACGCGTCGTGAACGGGCTTCGCGCGCCACGTCCACGCTGTGAAGATCATCCAGAACCCGCACGCCATCGGTGTGATCGAGAAGACCAGGGCATCGCCAACATCGCCGGACGGCAGGAAGGACTCGGCCAGCACGGACACTGCGGCCACCACGCCGACGAGGACGATCGCCGAAGCGGCGGTGCTGTAGCCCCACCAGCCACCCCGGGGGATCACGGACCGCCAGACGAGCCACCACACGACAATCAGCAGTACGGTGCAGGTCGCGTTGGCACACGCAAACGTCCACGGGTCCGGGAGGTTCGTCAGGTCGTTCAGCGCGAACAGCACGACGAACCACAAGCCCGTCAGGACAAGGACGAGGGCGAGAGCCAGGAGAACGCGTATTGCAGTCGGTGACATGATTCGCCTTCCTTGCGTGGTTGGATGCAGCGTGTGGCCGGCGCTCCGGAGGAGCCGCGGCGCCCCCCACCAGATGGCGGCGTTGCCGACGATGGCCAAGCCGAGCAGCGCGGTGCACTGCGCACCCCGCAGAAAGTCGTCGGCGATGCAACCCACGTCCCACAGCGGCACCCAGACGAGCACATGGACGAGGAGTGCGGCCTTGATGGCCGTGGTGCCGGCGATCCGGGCGCGGGTCCAACGCACGAAACGACGCCAGAGCAGGACCCCGACCGTCGGGCCGGCCAGTGTGATCACGAAGAATAAAACGAAAGCGTCATCGTAGTGGAGCAGTCCGCTGACGAGCAGCGCGGCGCCGAAGAGCAGGGGGACGAGAGCGATGGTGGTCACGACGCGAGCGGCCACGTCGGAGATGCCGCCCTGAACCGCATCGTCAGCGCATTGCGCGGGTCGTGTCATCAGAGGTTCTACTCTACTACCCGTCGCACGGTTCGTCGTCGCTACCGATTGGAGTAACGACAGCGCCGCGCGCCTGGCCGCAGCTCGCCCACCTTCTCCGAACCGCGCCCGTCAGGAAGCGGTGGATGCCCGCAACGCGGGCATCGCCCAGCTCTCACGGCTTGCATTGCCCCACAGTTCTATTGTGCAAACCAAGCTGCATGATCGCGCGTAGGGCGGTGGTACTGCCAACCCCGAAGGGGTGTAGGTCAATAGCCAGGGGCGTGATCGCGTCAACGGGGCGTGAAGATGTGGGCAACAGCAACCCCCACGGTCGCGGCTCGGGAAGAACGCCGCCCGCCTGAGGCGCTGCCCTATCGCTTCTTGGGCAGAGGCACGGCTGCAAACTTGAACGGGACGTCGACCGGTTTCTGGCCCACGGCCACGGTGAGCTTCAACTGGGTGTCGGCGGGCAGTTTCTCGTCCGCCTGAAGCACGTGGTGCGTGGTTGCATCAGACGTCGAGGTTGACGACGAGGAGTCCAGCTTCTTGCCGCTCTTGTCGACCAGGGCGAGCTCAACCAGGCTCATCTTGGGGTCGACGACTTCGAGGGCGACCATGGTGTCCGGATCGCCATCTCCCGACTTCGGATCGAAGAGCTTGATGGTCACGCCCGCTTGCTCGAGCGTGTTGTGCTCGAGTTCCGTGCCGGGCTTGCCCGCCCGGACTCCTGCAATGACCACGTCCTCTCGTTTTCCGCCGAGAAGGACCCGGACCGAGCCTTCGAGGCGTGCAAGCTGTTTCGCGTCGGCCGGGGGCATGGGAAGGACGATGTCGAACGTGACCTTGTCCTTGCTGCCGCCTCGCATGGACCTCATGAAGTCATCGATCTTGACGTATTCTTTCGTGTCGTCCCGAAACGAGTTCTTGATCGGTTGGAGCTTGTTGCCCTTGTCGTCGGTGGCGGCCGCAACCTTGATGAACCCGTAGGCCGTCGCCGTCGCCGCCTGCGGGCTCGCAAGCTCGACGGTCGCGACGAGGGCGAGTCCGCTCGGGTCCTCGACGTCGTAGAACATGTCCGGCTTCTTCAGGACCAGGGTCAGGCCGGAGGTCACGCCCGGTGCCACGGTTGCTCCTTCGGCCACGACCGGTTCGCTGGCAAGGTCATCGTCCGCGCCCATCGGCTGCATGGGTTGCATGGGCTGCATGGGTTCCGCGGATTCGGTCGGCTCAGCCGACGAGCTGCCGATCCGTGTGATGGATCGCACACCGCGCCGGAGAAAACTCGTGATCGCGCCGCCTTCCTCCTGGTCGGCGGGAGCTGCTCCTGTCGGCTCGGCGCCTGCGGCTTTGGGTTCGGTGGCCAGCTCGCTTGCTTCTGCCTTGGCGGGTGCGGGCTTCTTTGGCTTTGCCTTCGGTTTCGAAGGCGCGGCCGTCGGCTTCCGAGGCGGTCGGGCGTTGCTGCCTCCGCCGGTCAGCTCCGACTGAACGCCGAGGCCGGTCATCGATTCGGTCAGCGGCGTGCCTCCGAAGCTACGGTTGGGCCGTGGGCGCTTGGCTTTGACGGGACGGGGTGCGGGGGCCTCCTCGGGCTCCGTTTCTTCGGCCTCTTCTTCGGCCGGCTCCTCTTCGGACATCTCGGTGTCGGTGCTCTCGGCCTCCTCCTCACCTTCCTCGCTCGCCTCTGCCTCCTCATCAAGGTCGGGCGGGGCGTCGCCGCGCTGGGTCAGGATGTCGGCGTCGAGGGCCGGGACCACGCTCGGCGGCAACGACGTACCGTCGGCCAGAGCCAGACTGCCGTCGAACCGATGCTGCGGCTCGTCATCACCGCAGCCGATTACGAGGCTCGCGGCCAGGACTATCGCGACGAACATGAGATTTTTCATGGTCACACCTGAGGTTGGAGCACTATGCGGCGGAAAACCTTCACTACCAGAGAAGAAGGTAGCCGATGGCGGTCGCAAGATCAAGCGGTGTCCCGGCCCCGCTCGCTTGCGCCGGGTGCCCCATCCTTCGCGGCAGTTTGCGAAGGGTGGGGGACGGAAACCGTTTCGTTCGGATCATTGCAGTTCGTCGACGCTGTAGACGGCCGGCTTCCTGTAGAGGATCGTCTCCTTCTCGATGTTGTGGGCGTCGCTGTCGTCGGCGGCTTTCATCTGGGCGGCGAGCAGCTTCTCCATCCGGGCCTGCACGTCCGCGGCCTCGGGCTTGCCGACGAGGTTGTCCAGCTCGTAGGGGTCCTCGTCCAGGTCGTAGAGCACCCACGGCTTACCGTTCATCCTCGCGTAGGTGTAGCGCTTGGTGCGCACGGCCCGCCACGGGCCCAGCTTCGACTGGCCGTAGGGCATGTAGTTCTGGAAGTAAGCCACCTCGGGCTCGTCGTTGCTCTCGCCGGTCAGCGTGCGCGACAGGTCGCGGCCCTGCATGTCCGCCGGCGGCTTGACGCCGCAGAAGCCCAGCAGCGTCGGGAGGAAGTCGACGTGCGTAAAGAGCGTGTCCTTCACCTGGCCGGGCTTGATTCGCTTCGGGTAGCGGACGATGCCGGGAACACGGATCGACTCTTCGAACGGCTTGCGCTTGAGGAACATGCCTTGCGAGCCGAGCATGTCGCCGTGGTCGGAGGTGAAGAGGATCAACGTATCGTCCGACAGGGACAACGTGTCCAGCTCGTCGAGCAGTCGGCCGAGTTCGTCATCGATGGCCGTGATCATCCCGTAGTACTCGGCGATGTTCTTGCGCGAGCCCATGCGCGTTCCCTTCTGCCAGTTCGGGCGCATGCGCAGCTTGGCCGGGTCGTACATCGCGCTGTACTTGGGCGGGGCCTTGTAGGGGTTGTGGGGCGGACCCATGCCCACCATCAGGAAGAACGGCTTGTCGCGATTGGCGCGAACGAACTCGATGGCCTGGTCGGTCCAGACGATGGGCTCGAACTGCTTGATCGGGATCTTGGTGTCGTCGTCGCGGAAGTACCAGGTGTCGAAGTGCTTGTGCGAACACTCGTTGGCCGCCCAGAACTGGAAGCCCTGCCGCCGCGGGCCGGGCGGGATGAAGCCGGGCTGCCGGATGCCGCCGTCGATGTGCCACTTGCCGATGAATCCGGTCGCGTAGCCGGCGTCGGCCAGCAGCTCGGCGATGGTGACCTCCGACTCGCGCAGCCGCAGGTCGTTGATCTTCAGGCCGTGCTTGTGCGGGTACTTACCCGTGAGCATGGTGGCCCGGGCCGGGCAGCACACCGGCGTGTTCGCGAGCGTGTTGGGCAGGTAGAGTCCGCCGCGGGCCATGCGGTCCATGTTGGGCGTGCGGACCTGGTCGTTGCCGGCGATTCCCATCGCCTGCCCGCGCATCTGGTCGGGGAAGAGCAGAATGACGTTGGGCCGGCGCGGCGCGGCCTGGGCGGCCGCGACCATGCAAACGAGCCAAGCAAGGGCGAACGCGCCGATCGCGGATGCCACTCGCTGTTGACGATGGGCGGTTGCCTGAACCGAACGCTTGTGTGCATCGGCTATCCGTGTGTTCATGTCAGATCCTCCTCCGGGTACGTCGTGGTGCGAGCTGGTATCATACGGGTCGCGGGGCGTGGGTGCGACGCCTGCGATCTGTTCTCTCGAATCGGAGTGGTGATCGATGACGCTTTCTTCCGTTTGCCTGTTGGCGGTTCTGGCGGCCGGGCCCGCAGATGCCGGGGTGTCCGAGGCCGAGAAGGCCGAAGGGTTCGTGTCGCTATTCAACGGCAAGGACCTTACCGGCTGGCACATCACGCACGGGCCCGACAAGTCGTTCCGGGTCCGGGACGGTCTGCTGGAATGCACGGGGGCCGGTGAGTACCCCAACTGGCTTCGCAGCGACAAGGTCTACGAGAACTTCGTGCTTCGCTTCGACTTCAACCTGCCGCACTACGCCGAGTCCGGGCTGCTGATCAGCGCCCCGCCGCACGGGCGATGCTCGAAGGTCGGGTTCAAGATCCAACTCTGCGACCACGTGGCCCACGGGCACAAGACCGCCTACTCGGGTGCGATCATGGGCGTACTGCCCGCGGTCGCGGTGGCGACCAAGAACTACAACGAATGGAACACCGTCGAGGTCATCATGGACTGGCCGCGGCTACAGGTGACGATCAACGGCCGGCTCGTGCAGCAGGTCGACTGCACCGACCACGAGGTACTGCGCTATCGCTTGCGCAGCGGTTACCTCGGCTTGCAGGACATGGGCTCGCGGACGAGCTATCGCAACCTGCGAATCAAGGAGCTTCCATCGAAGGAGAAGTGGACGTCGCTGTTCGACGGGAAGAGCTTCGATGGTTGGACGAAGATCGGCGCGGCGAAGTGGGAGATTCGCGACGGGGTGATCCGGGCGTCCGACGGCAACGGATACGTGCTGACCGAGAACAAGTACGAGGATTTCGAGCTTCACGCCTACGTGCGCACGAGCCGCTACGCCAACGGCGGCATCTTCCTCCGGTGGAAGTCGTGGGAGCCGCGGGATCGCGGCTACGAGATCCAGGTCGCCAACGATCCCGACGGGGCCAATCCCACGGGCAGCATCTACGGCTGGGTGCGAGCGCACATTCTCACCGCCCGCGACGGCGAGTGGTTCCCCATGCACATCATTGCCAAGGGACCGAAGGTGGTGGTCCGCGTCAACGGCGAGTTATGCGCCGCCTCCGACAAGCTGGACCTCGTCCGTAGCGGGCACATCGCTCTTCAGATGCACCGGCGCAATTCGTGGATCGAGTTCAAGGACATCCGCATCAAGGACGCGCGGTAGTGTAGTGCCTCAGTGTCGGCGAGGTGTCTCTGATCCGAACCGCGACCGTCAGGGAGCGGCCGCGGCAACGCGAAGCTTTGCCGCTCCCTGACGGGCGCGGTTCGGAGAGCATGCGGTCTGC
>CAYMME010000094.1:0-21439 GCA_964391465.1 uncultured Planctomycetales bacterium | reverse complement strand
CGCCAAGTGTCCCTTCGCTCGAAAACGAGGGGGTTTTTACGAAGGGATCATGATTGCCGCCCGGCCGGCGGACGTGGCCAAGCGGCCCGCGGGCACGAGACAGTCAGAGGGGCCGCCGTCACAGTTTCTCGAACGGGCGTCACTGCCACACGACACACATCCGCACACGAGGTCTGGCGCGGGACATGGCAGGCGTGGCCGGGGTGGCAAGAAGCTCAAGGCAAAGGGCGCCAAGGTCGTCTTCTGCGAATCGATCGCGCCTCCGGCGGACGGCGGTGTGTGCGAATATGTGGCGGGCAGCGGAACCGCCGTGCTCTTGAAGGGCAACGTGCTGGTCGGCGACACCATCTATCAGGGTGGTGAAGTGCTGATCGACGACTACGGCTTCATCGCCTACGTGGGTTGTAGCGGGGACCGTCCCGCCGAGCTCGATCCGCTCGCGGCCGGCGCGACTTTGGCCTCGTGTGCGGAAGGTGTCATTTCGCCGGGAATGATCAACGCGCATACGCACACGTCGTACGACTCGAACCACCCCGACCAATCAGACGCCAGGTACGATCATCGAAACGACTGGAGGCCGACTTCTTCATGGCCGTCTCTCTATCATCCTCAGAATGTATACTCCGAACTACGGCATGCGATGGCCGGGACCACCTCGTCCGTCTCGGGTTCCTACATTGGTGGAACCGTTCTGAACCTGGATGTACTGCCGGACCCGGACACAGGGCAGGACGCGGTGCAATGGAACACCTTCCCACTCGAGTACGGGGGCGACTACATTCAGAACACGGGCGACTGCTCCGAGTACCCCAAGTACGACCGGTATCCGGAGTATGTGCACGCAGCCGAGTTCGTCCCTCATGTGGCCGAGGGTATCAACGATGCCGCGGCCAACGAGTTCAGGTGCTTGTCCAGCTTCATGGACAGCGGGTGGACGCTCCTTCACGGTATCGCCACGGATCCACATGATGGAAGGTTCATGGCCGAAGAGAGAATCGGCTTGGTGTGGTCCCCGCGGTCCAACGTCAGCCTCTATGGCAATACCGCGCAGGTGCGGATGCTGAAGAACCAGGGGGTCGTGCTTTCTCTGGGAAGCGACTGGACGCCCACCGGTTCCATGGACATGAAGCGTGAGCTCGCTTGTGCGGATGAGTGGAACACGAAGTACCTCAACCGGGCATTCAGCGATCGAGAGCTGTGGCTCATGGCCACGTACAACCCGGCGTTGTCCCTGGGGGCCGAGTCGTTCATCGGGCAACTCGAACCGGGAACGCTGGCGCAGGTCGTGGTGTATGACGGTCGAGGAGAAAGGAATCCGTACCGGGCCGTGATTGAGGGCGATGCAAGGGATACGGTCCTGGTGATCGTTGGAGACCTGTTCGCCGGCGCGTGGCCTCAGACCGCCGCGCTCTACGGTGATCTCGGCTTCATGACGGCCCTCAGTGCCGTCGATTCGCCCATCGTTTCCGGGTGCGAGGCGTATGCCGAGCCCATGTACGGTCAGTACGATGTGTGCGGTGAGCCGAAGTTCGTCTGCACCAACCGGCCCGAGGTGCATGAGTACTTCCGGCAGCTTGTCACGAATCCCCTCGACCCGTACGGCCCCGAGGTTCCTTTCTACGAGGCATATTCCAACGTACTGGAACTTAATGGCTTCCCACGAGTGACGGAGTTCGAGCTCGCCGAGTTCGAGAATCTGGCGTTCCACAACTGGCTGCTTGACTCGTATCCGCTCGTCTTCTGTGGAGAGCCGGACGGCGAACCGACGTGCGTTCCGTCCAGGCCTGGGGAGTACGACGGCACCATCGTGAGGAAGGGGCCGGCGCGGCGGAAGGACCGAGATGGGGACGGGATCCCGGACAGAGAGGACAACTGCAAGAAGGTGTTCAATCCGGTCAGACCGATGGACGACGGCGTCCAACCCGACGCGGACGGCGATGGAAGAGGAGACGCCTGCGACAAGTGCCCGTTGGATGCGGAAGACGACTGCGAAGTCATTGACCCATACAACCCGATTGGGGCGTGCTGTCGTCCGGAGGTTTATGCGGATCCCGCCGACCCGGGGCTCGGCGGCGCTTGCGAGGACTGGGTCGACGAGTCCGTCTGCCTGGCCGGCGGCGGGACCTTCCATTTCTACAAGACGTGCGACTCTCTGGAGCCGGGCTGCGGCAATCCCGGGGCTTGCTGTAACGACAACCCGCCGCCCGGCGAAGACCCGCCGGGCGAGTGCACCGTGGAGCTCGAAACGCTCTGCACGGGCCGCTTCCTGCCTGGTGCCGAGTGCGAGCCGGATCCGTTCGATCCGCCTTGCGGCGAGTACACGGCCTGTCCGCATTCCATCACCATGTGGGATGACTACGGCGACGGCTGGACGGGCGGCTACCTCGACGTCTACGCCAACGGCGAGCTGGTCCTCGGGGGCGTTACGCTCCAGTCGGGTCCCGGCCCCGAGACGGTGACGTTTCCGGCGGAAACGGGTGACATCATCGAAACCGTCTGGACTCCGGGCGACTGGGCCTACGAGGCCGAATACTGCGTCTACGATGGGCTCGGCACCGAGGTGGGCTGCGACGGCTCCGGTGGCGTCGAACCGACCGGAGTCACCGTCGACGGCGCCTGTGAAGTGCCGTAGGGCGGCTCGGACGCGCCGGCGGTTCGAGGAATGGGTGACACAATGCTCTTCAGGCATGTATTCCATTGATGCGTCCGCTCGAAGCGGGCCGGAAAGCGCGCCGAGCCGGAGACCGTATCGACGGGCGTTCCGGGGCGATAGGAGATCCCAGGTCGCAGAGCCATCAAGAGCGTCCTGCACAACTTCCTCGGAACCTACACGAGTCGGTACTCCGAATACGATGGCTATTGGCTTTGGGGCGTGCTGGTACGTGACTTGGAGCAGATGCACGTCGATCTGCTGAATCGCGGAGGTCGCGCCCCAGACTCTGCGCCGATGACTACTGCCGCGCAACTGGCGATCACCAAGTTCAAGGAGCAAACACAGAAGGCCGGTCTGAGTCTGTCGCGCATCCGGGAGGCCAACCTGACGGTTACGAAGTCGCCGACCCCCAGGCAGCGTCCGGGTTACGCCCACTTCCATACCGGCTATGATGTGAGCTTCATGGTCAGTGCAGTGTGTGATCAGGGAAAGAGGTATGAGTGTGAGACGTCGGTCTTCGTCGCACCTCATGACCCCACGGTGGAACAGCGAAGTCGCGCGCCACAAGGGTGAAAGGGTGATGAACGTGGAGGTCGGCTCTTCATGAACGATGATCGTTGTGTTGATCGGCGTACTATGCTGACATCGTCCGCCACGGGCTTGGGCGCGGCGGCCCTATGGCCGATTGCGAACGCCGCTTGTGCCGTTGCCCCCCAGGCGACCGGCATCGTGCCCGACGGGGACTCACAATCCGCACCGAGAGAAAACCAGCGCGGTGCCCGGCAGGGCTCGACCTGGACCTGTGCGTTGGAGCTGAAATCGGACCGGTCCGTCTCGTCGGGCAGCAGCAGAGCGTTGTGCGATGCCATTTGCCGCGGTGCGGATCTGCAAGTCGGCACGGAGTTTCGCCACAACGAACACATCGACGTGACCTCCGACAACGCCGAAGTGATCCGTGAGGTCGCCGAGTTCCGCACCACCTATCTGCTCGAGGATCGCTGGACGGCCGGGATCATGACGATGCGGCAGCCGATCAGTCTGCCGGACGGATTCGGCCCGCGCCCGTCGATGTCGTTCTTCATGTACAACGAGAGCGGCCGGCAGGCGATCGCCCGGCCCTTTCTCGACGGCCCGCCGGCGACGGGGGCGCCCGGCCCCTCGCCCCTGACCGACCACACCGACATGCCCAAGTATCACCAGCAGGACAGTTGGGACGGCGGCACGAACGCGCCCAGCAGCAACTTCATCTACGACTTCGACGTATTCCGGTACCTGGTGCGCGACGATTGGCGCGAGGTGCTCTCGCACACGGCCGAGGGCAAGGTCGTCTCGGGTTCGGTCGACGCGCTGGCCGATGCGTTCACGCAAGGGTGTGAAGTCAAGGTGGGCATCCGGGGCCTGTGCGCCGACGTGACGAAGAACTCGTCCCGGGCGATCGATCACGAAGTGTTTGTTCAGTTGGGGTCATGTTACTACCACACGCAGCGCAGACTGTTCATGGGCGGCACGCACCCGACGGTCCGGGTCAAGCCAGCCGTCCCACTGCGCTACGAGAGCAAGGCGTGGGATTTCGGCTGGCTGATGCCCCGAACCGATGGTTTCATGGCACGCTTGCTGTGCAATCCCTACTCACTGAAGTTCGATCGAAGCAACGGACGCTACGCGATGCGGTGGTTCGTCAGGTGAAGTCCGGAAGAGAGAAGGCGAGGCCGCCTGCTGGGCCTTTCGCTTCGAGCGGTGTTGGGTGATACCGGGCTCTCCGCTTCCTCAGTCCGTGACCTGGAAGGCGTAGAGCGCCCCGGCGCGGAGGTGGAATCGAAACGCCAGTGGGGCCCCCTTCGGCAGAGCCTTCAGCGTTCTTGCACCATCCGGGCTGTCCCAGACAACTCGGTACCTCAGCGCGCCGCGCGCGATGAGTCGGCAGCGATCGCGTTCGAAGCCGGGTAGCACCTTGCCGGAAGCGTCCAGCAGTTCTACCTTCAAACCGCCGTCGGCCACCTCAGCGTTGATGAGCAGCGTTGCTCCGTTCGTCTGAAGCGGTTTGGTCTGCAGTACGCCCGCGGCGCCGGCTTCTGAGGGAATCATGGCCACGAATCGATCGGCGGGGAGCGTGGCCAGGCATATGCCGCCCCGGTCACGCCGGTTCTTCTTGTTTTGACGCAGCGCCCTGACTCGATCGCGATGCTTCTCTCCCTGTCCCTGGCCGATGCGTGCGCCCGCGTAGTAGATGTAGACCTTGTCATCCTTGACGACGAGCGACGATCTTGGGGAAACGATTTCCCGGTCGTAGTCTCCGGGCCCGTTGGGAACGAACACCGCACGGTCGGCCACGCGGTGCCAGTTCCAGCCGTCACGGCTGCAGATCAGTTGCACATCTTCCGTGCTGGTCTTGTTGTCGTTCGCGAGCATGTGCATGACGTCGGCCATGCCGATCATCAGTTCGCCGTACTGGGTCACCATCACATGGTGAAATTGCGTGAATGGATAGCCGTCGCGCTTGTCGGTGATGACGACCTTCTTCCGCGGCGTCCAGTGGTCGAAGTCGAGGCTTTCCAGGATTCCCGTCGACCGGATGTGACCGGCCATGGCCTTGTGGCTGTCCTGAGCCCGGCAGTAACCGAAGTACTTGCCCAGCGGTGCCGACCACACAAGACTCGGCGGGTTGTCGCACTTCCCGTGGTACGCCAGCTTCGGCTCGGTCCAGTGGAGCCCGTCCTTCGAGGACGCGACGTGTAGCCCGTAATGCGAGGCGTTGTCGGCGCTGCGGCGGTGCGTGAAGAGCATCTTGTACAGACGCTCAGGGTCGTGCGGCGTCTTGATCACGGCGGGGAAGAGGCATTCGTGATCCTTGCGGGAGGGTCCCTTCGTCACGATATTCGTCGGCAAGTGACCCTCGAACTCGTGGATGCGCAGCATCGGCTTCTTCCACGTGATGCCGTCGGATGACTCGGCGTAGCAGACGTACCCGAAGTTGTCCGCGTACTTCGCCTTGTCCATCAGAACCGTGTACCACATGCGGAACTTCTTCGACTGGTCGTCGTAGATGACGCTGCCCGCGTCCATTCGCGATTGCTCCCACGCGTGCTCAGGCTCCAAGGGCAACGGGTTGTCCGGCCACTTGCGCGGACGCTCCAACCGCCGCGTCAGGTTCTGCGTACGCGCCACGAGATAATCATCCAGGAAGAGCTGCGGCCCGTTCGAAATCGCGATGGGACCGTGCTTCTGATCCGGCCCGTCTTTCGCCTGCGCCGACCAGGATAGGTTTGCCACAAGGGTGATGATTGAGAGTGCCTCAAAACACACGGGCCGTTCCTCCTTCATAGGGACAGTGCGAGCACACTTCGCACAACTGCGAACATCCTCGCGCAACACGAAGCGCCGCCCCTCCGGGGCTCGGTGGTGTCTGCGCCTGCTGACCCGGGGCTTGCGCCGGCTGGGGCCGGCCTGCGCCCTGGGCTAACCACCCTCGACCCCTACAGGGTCGCGGAGAGGCCGCCGGATCACGGCCGCGTCGCGGACGTCGTCGTCTCACCTCCAGACTTGTCCGTACCTTCGATCGGCGTGCCGCACTCGGGGCACACGCCGCTGACGTTGCCGGTGAGGTTGTAGCCGCTGGTGACGCAAGGGCCTTGTCTCCGCCGCTCATCGACACGGGCGTCCCATCGCTCGATCGCATAGACGATCCACAGTCCGATCTCGGCGCCAAGCACTGTAAGGGGCCAAGACACGAATGTCCCAACCGTGACCGTGGCCAATGTCGCGGCCATGATGATCCCGGAAGCGTCACCGCCGCATCCTCCCAAGACCACACTCGCCAGAAGCCATGCCAATCGACTCATATCCGCTCCCCGCACTCGGGACACCGCGGCTCTGCCAGGCCCCGCAGGATGTACCCGCACTTGCGGCAGCGGGTCTCTCGGTCGAGGAAGGCGGCGTACCTCTCGCATGTCGTTACGTGGTAGACGCGCAGGCACAAGGCGCAATAGAGCCCGAAGACAACGGTCAGGGATGCGACGGCAGCCAACTCGTAGCCCAGCGCAAGCGCGCATACAGGCCAAACCAGAAGGCCACCGAAGACCCCCAATGCCCCGACCATTGCGGCGGTCAGGCCTCGCCAGAACCAGTGCATCAGATGGGCTCTCCGCATTCGGGGCAGCGAGGTTTCGTCAGACCCTTCAGTATGTACGAGCATCTGCGACAGCGGGTTTCGGCAGCATCGTGCAGCTCTTCGGGTGCCCAGGTTAGCTTGTGGTACGTTCGTAGGCAGGCGGCGTTGAATATGACAAACCCAGCGATGAGATTCCCAAACATCACACCGGCCATTTGCGTTGCCGAGCCGAGCAGGTGGGCCGGCACCGTGACAGAAAGGGTGACGACCACGCCCGCTCCCACCGCAACCGCCGCTCGCCAGAACCAGTGCATGTCGGGGATTGTACGCCCGATGCGTCTGGTCGGCACGTTACGGCGATTGGGCGTGGGTTCTCACCGTGTCTGCTGCGCGGTGTGCGTGGGGGGAATGTAGGGTCAGAGTAGTGAGTGAGGGCTCATCGCCGGTGCGCAGTTCACCCCTCACCAATGCGCTGCGAAGCGCGAGATCGACACGATTGCGGAGGCCTGCTTTCGTGGCACACGCAGCGCGCTACTTGCCCACTTTCCTATACTCGATAATCACCGATCCGGGACGTTCGTCGATCTCGGCCTTGAAGTGCTGGAGTTGGGTGCCGGTCAAGCGTTGCGCGGGGACGGGTGTGTAGGTGTGAGCTTGGGTGATCTCGTAGGTGGCGGTCGGGTCGATCTCGCGAAGTCGGCATGAGAAGGCCGCGTACGGCGACGCGTGGCGGCGGAAGGCGAGGATCATGCCGTCGTTCTCGTTCGGGCGGTGGTATTGCAGGACACACCAGTCGCGGGGGCCCGTGGTCACTTCGCTTAGCGGGTGGAAGTTGCCGAAGAAGTACTTGCGGATGCGTTTACCCTCGGCGATGGCCTGCTTGAGCAGGTCGCGCGGGTAGTCGGCGGGGCGCACGTCCTCGCAGAAGGCGATCCCGGCGTTGAAGCCGCTGCGAAACAGGTAAGGCGTGGCCCCCATCTGACCGCTGACGTGAAACGGCAGGTATCGGCTGAGGCCCGCGGTCATCACCTGGTTCTGCAATGCCGCCTGATTGAAGTCGCGATGCATGAGCGGCCCGATCGTGCCGTCCGTCCGCCACAGCGGAATCGATCGCGCGCTGGTCTCCAGATCGATCCGCATGCCGCCGCTGGCGCAGTTGTCGATGAACAGGTGAGGGTTGGCGGCCAGGATGTCATCCCACATCTTGTACAGGCCTTCGACGTAGCGAATCTCGGCGATCCCCACGCGGCCGGGGTCCTTCTCGTCGAGCACGTCCCACACGCTGCGGTAGTTGACCGCATTGTCGATGCGCAGGCAGTCGATGCCGAACTCCTTGATCGCGGCGAGCATGTAGTCGGTGATGTAGCGCCGCGCTTCGGGCACGGCGAGATTGAACATGCCCCACGGGCCCTCTTTCGGGAAGACGACCCAGTCGGGGTGTTCGGTGGCCATGAGCGTGTCGGGGCAGATGCGCTCGGGCTCGACCCACCAGAGGAACCGCATCCCCTCGCGATGGGCGGCTTGGCCGATCGGCTTGATCCCGCGGGGAAAGCGGGCGGTGTCGAAGCCACGCTCGAACGGAAGAACGTAATGGCCCACCGTCGGGAATCGATACTTGCCGTAGTAGGCGTCGAGCCAGAAGAACTCGAAGCCGAGCCCCTTGGCGGCCTCCAGATGCGAGAGCACGTCGGCTTCGGTGCCGTTGTCCATCTCGTAGAAGGCGGTGCTCAAGTGCGCGATGGGCGGCGTGACGGTCTGCCCGTTCACCTTCGGCACGATGTGGCTGATCATGGTTTGGCGAAACAGGTTGCAGGCATGAAGGGGATCGTCACCGGTCCAGTAGAGTTGCAGAATGCGCGGCGTGCGGATCGTTTCACCGGGCCTCAGCTCGAGGTGCATGTGTTGCATGCCGGCACCGATCCGAAGCAGCCCGTTCGTGTGTTCGACGGAGGCGGCCCACTGGCCGGTCCAACCGATCGCGGTAAGCACCCCGCCGCCCTGCCATGCGACGTTGAAGAACGGGCAGGCGCCGAGTGATGACCTGCCGTGCTGCGGTGCGAAGTCGACACGTTTCCCTACCGGTAGTGCTTCGTCGAAGGGCAGCCAATCGGTGGCGCCGGCGCTGCTGCCGTGCAGTCGGTGCAGGACGGGTGGCGTGCCCAGACCGATGCCGACCGTGGCATCCACGGCCTTGACCTGCTCGAGGACGGCCGAATCCCGATCGCCCTCGTTGGTGAAGTGCAGCATCCAGTCCACGCCCGGGGTATCGGTGTAGATCGTGCATTCGACCCGGACCTGGAGCTTGGTCTTCGGGTCGCTCAGCGTGAGCGTGCGTCGGCGTCGGGTGCCGTCGACTACTTCGTCCCGCACTTCGCGATGCCAGCGATCGAGGAACTCGGCCGAAGGCCGGCCGCCGTAGACGAACGAGAAGGGCAAGTCTGTGCCGAGATGGCACTGGCGGGCAAGATCGTCGAGCCAATGTTCGGACCCGTCTTCGAGGACAACGCGGGCATCGGCCCAATCGGCTTGGTCCCAGCCGCGACCGTCCCCGCCGTTCTCGACGATCAGTTCGAAATCTCTCGTCCCCCCCAGGGGGACGTCGATGGACTGCACCTTACCGGCAGGACGAATCACCGGCGTAGTAAAGAGATCCTTGTCACCCACGCGGACGTGCATGGTCACCGATGCGGCCGTGTTGTCCACGTTGCGGTCCAGTCCGATGTCGGCGCGGAATCTCGCTGCCGGCTTGGTCAGCGACACGCGCAACACGCTGCGGGAGTTCACGCCGATGCCGTGCGTGTAGGTCTTGTCGCCAAGTCGAAGCGGCCCGCCGAACGCACAGCGCCCCAGCTTGGTGTCGCCCGCGCCGTCCTCGTGCACGACGATCAACCGGCCGCCCGACTCCGCCGGCGCAGGGTGCTTCGCAAAAGCCTGCTCAGCCCAACGGCGGTTGAGACGCACGGTCGCCTCCTGATCGGATCGAGCCTCTCCCGCATTCGTCGGCCGCGCAGGAACGGCCAGCAGTAGGCTGGCGAGCAGGCTCGACACGTGTCTGCTATTCATGGAGTTCCTTTCCGAGTAGACGATGAGATTCTCGGCGAAGCCTGCACGATACGCAAAGAACCGAAAGGAGTGAATGGATCAGTGCCTGTGCGACGGGCGGTTCTGCGCCATTCGTCCGAGCTCGCGGCGCACGCCCTCGGCGCGGATCCAGCCGCCACCGGCGCAGCCGATGGTGTGGAGCAGATCCTTGAAGTCCTCTTCGGTCCAGTTCGGAGCGCCACGGCGGGTCAGGGTGCGTGCGACGGCTTCATTCGACGGCTCGGCGTCCTCGGGGAGTGGGGCGGCGTACGGGGTGTGCATCGTGAGGAAGGTATCGAGGTAGGGCCGGGCGGCCTCGTCCCAGTCGGCGGGGGCGTTGTCCTCCAACTCCCAGTCGAGGACCCATTGTCTCAGCGTGCCGTCCTCGCCCGCGGTCAACGCGATCCGGCCATCCGGGCTGGCGCACACCGCGTGTACGGTCGCAGTGTGTCCCTCCAGCGTGCGGACACAGCACCCTTCAACCATGTCCCAGAGCTTCAGCGTCGCGTCGCCGCCTCCTGACAGCGCGAACCGACCGTCATTACACAGCCACACCGACTGCACGTACTCCGCATGGCCCGTGAGCGTGCGGATACATCGTCCGGTGGCCACCTCCCACAGTCGCAGCGTGCGGTCATTGCTCCCGGACAGCACCACCCGCGCGTTCTCGCTGAGACGGGCCGTCGTCACGCCGGAGGTGTGGCCGGTGAGCAACGTGACCTGTTGCCCAGTGGCAACATTCCAGAGCCTCAGCGTGCGGTCGCGACTGCCGGAAAACGCGAACCGCCCGTCCGCCGAGAGACCCACGCAGGCCACGCCGGCCTTGTGCGCCGCGATGGTGCGCAGGCACGCACCCGTGCTCGCGTCCCAGATTCGCAACGTGCCGTCGTCGCCTCCGGACAGGACGATTCTCGCGTCCCGACTCATCTCCGCCGACCGTACGGCGCCCGTGTGGCCGGTGAAGGTTTGCCCGCACTCCTCGCGGTCCGCCGACCAGCGTGTCACCGTGCCGTCCTCGCTCGCCGAGAGCACCTCGCGCCCGTCGCCGGTCAGCCGCACCGACGTGACCCGTCCCCCGTGCCCCTCGAGCGTATGGAGGGACCGGCCGCTACGAACGTCCCACACCCTGACCGAACGGTCCTCGCCGCCCGAGACCGCCGTGCGGCCGTCACGACTCACGTGCACGGCGAGAACCGTCCCGGCGTGACCCGTGATGACCCGATCGGCCCATCCGCCGCGGAAGCCTTTGCGGGCGAGACGCAGATAGAGGCCACACCACGCGTCCATCGCCTCGGCGCGCCGCGAGCATCCGGGTTGGGCCCGCGCCGCACGGAGCGCCCTGACGGCACCCACAGCATCGCCGAGCGCAAAGGAGACGCGGGCCTGCTTCAGCCCCTGGCGATAGGTTCGCTCACCGGTCTGCAGCACTTCGCTCTCCACGTTCCGGCAGAGCAGGAACGGCGCGGAGAAAAGCGGCCCCGCTCGCCACAATCGCAACGTACCGTCGTCCCCTCCTGACACTGCGAGTCGCGCATCGTGGCTGAGGGCGACCGCCGCGACCGCGCTGTCGTGGCCCCGTAACGTCCGGAGGCACCGGCCTGTGGATACGTCCCAGAGCTTGATCGTACGATCCGCACTGCCGGACGTGGCAACGCGCCCGTCCGGGGTGACGCACACCGAGCGAATCGGGCTCGTGTGGCCTCGGAACGTGCGCAGGCAATCCGCCGCCGGATCCTGCAGATCCCATAGCTTGAGTGTGTGGTCGTCACTTCCGGAAAGCAGGAGTCCTCCCTCCCGAGCCAGGCACACCGACCGCACGCGATCCGTGTGCCCCTCGAGCACGCCCAGGCACCGATGGCCGTCCACATCCCAGACGCGCAACGTATGATCGGCGCTTGCGGACACGACGACTCGGGCATCCGGACTCGGCGCCACCGACAGGACGGAACCGGTGTGCCCTTCCAGCACACCCAGGCACAGTCCGGAGGGGAGGTTCCACAGTCTCAGCGCTCCGTCCGCGCCCCCTGAGACCGCGAATTGTCCGTCGCGGTCGAGGCAAAGCGAAAGCACCGCCGCCCCACCGGAGTCCACTGTCTCGAGGCATCGTGCCGTGGCCACGTCCCAGAGCTTGAGTGTGCCGTCGGTACTGCCGGACACCACCTGGCGCGCCTCTTCGGCCATGCATACTGCGTTGACCTGTTGGTCGTGTTCTCTGAACGTCCGCAGGCACACGCGCCCGGCCGAAGTGTCCGGCCCCCACAGCCTCAGCGTGCCGTCCACGCTACCCGACAGGATGTACTGTGCATCGGCGGTGCCGGCCAGCGCAAGGACGGCGTTCGTGTGCCCCCGGAGCGTTGCGAGGCAACGACCGTGACGGTCGGGGCTCGATCGCGCCACTTCAAGGGCGCGGGATGTGCGGGTCTCGGCGGGGGCACAGTGCTGCGCCTCGGCCAGCGCCGCTTCCGCTGCGTCCACGTTCGCGCGCTCCAGTTGCGCCAGGCCGAACGCGTAGTGACTGGTCCAGAGTCTCGGATGTGACCGGCAGACCTCGCGCAGCTCCTTCAGCAGGGTCTCATCGTCGATGTCCGCCGCCCGCCAGCGGAGCAGGGCTCGGTTGTAGGTCGCTTCCGGATGGTGTGGCTCGGCATGGATCGCCCGGGCGAGGAGGTGGTGTGCCTCGGTCGGTTTGCCCAGGTCGAGGAGCGACAGCGCCCGGTTGTTCAACCGGTTGGCCGAGACACTGACGGGACTCGGCGCGGGCCGGGGATAGGCGTGACCCGCGCACGTTGCGTAGATCGCCTCGAGTTCCCCGGCGATTTCCTTCATGTCGTTCGGCCGTGACACGGGGTCCTCTGTCAGGCAACGTCGCAGCAGCCCCGCCAGCCCTTCGGGAATCAGCGGTAGGGAGCTGTCTTCGGCACCCTCTTCGGTCAACTCGGTCAAGGCTTCCGGTGCCTGCGGGCCGGCGGACCACGTCACCGCTCCCGCGAACATCTCGAGTACGGTGACGGCCCAACTCCAGACGTCGGTTCTGCGGGAGACACCGGCTCGTTCGGCCTGTTCGGGAGAACAGTAGGCCGGGGTCATCCCACCGCAGGTCACGAGAATGCTCTGTCCCTCGTCGCCGACCGCTGTTCCGTCACTCCGCGCCTGCGCCTTGGCGAGCCCGAAGTCCGTCACCTTCGCCGTGCCGGATGGAGTCATCAACACGTTGGCCGGCTTCACGTCGTGATGGATCAGGCCGTGATCGTGGGCGTGCTGCAAACCCCAGGCCGTCTGGATCGCAACATCGAGAATGTCGAGCAGGTCGGTCAGCCTGCGCTCGCGGATCCAGGTTTGCAGGCTTCCGTCTTCCACGTACTCGGCGAAGATGTGCGGAACGCCGTCCAGCGTGCGCACGTAGTAGCCGCTGACCGCGTGCGGATGCGGCCCGAGGTGAATCCACGTCTCGCACTCGCGCAGGAAGTCTTCCGACGCCGCGGGCTCGGCGAGCAGCGCAGCGCGCGGCCGCTTGACCGCCAGATCCGTGTTCCATTGCCGGTGATGCACACGGTAGACGGTGCCCATACCGCCTTCGCCCAACAGCGCCACGACCTCGTAGACGCCTCGGATCACGTCGCCGATGTCCCACTCGGTCGGCACGCGGCTCGGGTCTGTGCGAAGCGCCGCAGCCTTCTGCCTTGCGTTCTCGATGAGGCCCAGGGCGTGAAGCTCCTCGCCGAGTTCGGGCATCAGTTCGGGGTAGGTGCCGATGATCTGTTCGTCGGGTGCGTCCTGGCCCGCGGCACGGCGCTGGAGGCAGTTGTCGATGACCCGGCGGATTCGAGCGGCTCGATCGCGCACTTTTTACCGACTCAGGTACTTCGACGTGCGACCCATCGCCGTGTGCAGGGCCTGCAACGCGCGACGACACAACATGGCGACTGCGGTGCTCGTCCGTCCCATCTTCCGTCCGACCTCCGCCACGGGAAGCGACTTGATGTAGCGGTACCGGATCACTTGGCGGTATTCGGTCTTCAGGCCGGCCAAGGCGACCTGGACCGCGGCCAGCGCCTCGTGTCGGGCGGCGGAGCGGCTCGGCGTGCGCTCTTCGATCCCCACCTCCAGGAGCAGGTTGATGAGTGACCCGGCCCATGCTTCTCCGTGGCCGTCGACGGGCTCGCGGCCGCCGCCGCGCTTGAGTGCGCGTTGCGCTCGGATGGTGTCGATCAACCGGTGCTCGGCGATGCCGGCCAGCCAATGATAGAACGTATGGGGCTCCCCCGGCCGAAATGCCCGTATGCCGCGGAAGGCCTCGACGAATGCGTCCTGGAGCACGTCCTCGTGGCTGACCAACCCGCGCAGGTCGTTTGGGAGCTTCGGTGCGATCCGGGCCGCAAGCCGTCGGTGATGCATCAGCAGCAACCGTTCCAGAGCCGGCTCGTCGCCGGCCACGGCCGCCGAGACCAGTTTCGTTTCGTACGCGTCTTTCTGAACCATTTCCATCCCGACGATCCTGCGCCGCCCTCCCCTCCATTGCACCCACCCTCATCATACCAAGAAGCTCCGTGATGTTCCCGTGTCTCGGCCTGTCATTGGCTGCCTCCTGCTCATAAGCTTCTTTTCCCCAGATGGTTACATCGTTGTGCCCCACGGTTGCGGTCGACTGCGGACACCCGTTCCGCAGACCGAAAAAAAAGTAAAAAAAACGCGTTGCGCACCTGCCCGCTTCTCGCTGTCAGAAGTGGAGGAACCGGTAGCTGCGGATTCGGGAGAGCCGGGTCGAGCGCGCCCTGGGGTCGCCCATCGGCTCCAGGGGGGCGTGTCGCTACAACACCGGGAATCCGGCTTCCGCAGGGTTCGGGAGTTTGTGAGGAGTACTAATCATGTCCATCACACGAACCAGTTGTGTTGCATTCATCTTTCACCCCTTTCAGTTGATTGCGGGCCGCTCCCGCCTGCCGAGACACTTGGGGCAGCCGACAATAGCAGGGTTAGATCAACGGGGGTGTAACACCGTCTGCGGAGTCCGGTCGGCCGATCCTGGCGGCGACACCCGCAGCCGGCGGGTGGGTCGCGCCCACCCTGAGCGGAAGAGGGATCCGTGCGCACCCATTGCCCTCCACGGTCAGATCGCTTCCCACCGGGCCCTCGCGGCTTCGGTCTTCTGCTTCGTATTTCGGCGTACGTCATCATGACTTCGGGCATGCGACTTCCGCGTGGCGCGGGAGCATACGAGGAGAACTCATCATGTTCATCGCGCGAATCGGCTGTGTTGGACTGGTTGCGGTCCTGGCCGCAGGCGTGTCGGCCCGAGGTCAGACCACCCGCCATGTCGACGCGGCCGCCCCTGACGGTGGTGACGGCTCAACCTGGGCCACTGCGTTCGACGCCATCCAGGATGGGATCAACGCCGCAGTCGACGGCGACGAGGTGCTCGTTGCGGACGGGTTGTACACCGGCGCGGGCAACAAGAACCTCGACTTCGGCGGGCGGCTCGTCACCGTGCGCTCGGCGTCCGGCGATCCGACCGCGTGTGTCATTGACTGCGAAGGTGACGGCCGGGGCTTTCACTTCCACACCGGTGAAACCGACACGGCTGTCGTCGACGGGTTGACGGTCCGCAATGGCTCGGTCGCGGACTTCGGCGGGGCGATTCTCTGCGATGCTGCCGGCCCGATGATTCGCAACTGCACTCTCGCCGACAACACCGCCGCCCTGTTTGGCGGCGGCATGCACAACGCCAACGGCGCCGACGCGACCGTCGTCGATTGCACGTTCGACGGGAACGAGGCCAACTCCGGGTTCCTTGTCGGCGGCGGCGGGATGAGCAACCTGAGCAGCAGTCCCACCGTCATCGGTTGCGTGTTCGAGGCCAACACCACGGGCCTCACGGGCGGCGGGATGGCCAACTACATCGCGAATCCGGTCGTCATCGGCTGTACGTTCGAGAACAACGAATCGACCGGCGACGGCGGCGGCATGCACAACACGCAAAGTAATCCGACGCTGATCAACTGTGCGTTCCGTGAGAACCAAGCAGCCAACGGCGGCGGGGTGTACACCAACACAGGCTTCATCTCGCTGACCAACTGCGCGTTCGTCGGCAACACGGCCACTTACGGTGCCGGCATCTTCAACACGACCGCTGATGCGACGCTGGTCAACTGTACGCTTCAAGGCAATACGGCCACCGTCAACGGCGGCGGCATCGTCTACGCCGGCACCAGCATCGTGACGCTTGCCAACTGCATTCTGTGGGGCAACGCCGACGTGACCGGCACGGGCGAAGCTGCGCAGTTGCGCTCCGAAGGAGGCGGGACCCCGAGCGTCACGTACACCTGCATCCAGGACGACGACCCCGACGACGCCGGCATCTTCCCCGGCACCGGCAACATCGACGACGACCCACACTTCGCCGGCCCCGACAATCCGCGACTGCAAGGCGACTCGCCCTGCATCGACGCGGGCGACAACGCCGCCGTCCCGGCCGACGCGTTCGATCTCGACGACGACGGCAACACGGCGGAGCCCACACCTTTCGACCTGGATGGGGCCGCTCGCATCAGCGACGGCATCGTCGACATGGGTGCCCATGAGGTCACCGGGGACAACGACCTCGACGGCATTCCCAACGACACCGACAACTGCCGCTACGACCCGAACCCCGGCCAGGAGGACGCAGACGGCGACGGCGTGGGCGATGTGTGCGACGTATGCCCGGGCTTCGACGACACGCTTGATGCCGACGGCGACGACGCACCGGACGACTGCGACAGGTGCCCCGGTTTCGACGACAGCGCCGATGCCGACGGGGATGACGTGCCGGACGATTGTGATAATTGTCCGGCCGCAGCCAATAACGACCAGGCTGACGATGACGGCGACGGCGTGGGGGACGCGTGCGATGGATGTCCCGGTTTCGATGACACAGCGAATGGTGACGGAGATGCCGTGGCGGATGTCTGCGACAACTGCCCCGATACGGCCAACGGCGACCAGGCCGACGATGACGGCGACGGTGTGGGCGACGTGTGCGACGCCTGTCCGGGTTTCGATGACGTGATGAATGCCGATGGGGACGACGTGCCGGATGATTGTGACAACTGCCCGGCCGTCGCCAACAACGATCAGGCGGACAGTGACGGTGACGGAATCGGCGATCGCTGCGACACAATGATTCTCCATGTCGATGCCGGCGCTGCGCCCGGCGGCGACGGCGCCTCCTGGGGGACCGCGCACAGTTCACTGCGAGACGCCCTTGATGCGGTCTCGCCGGTCGGCTTCACCGAGATCTGGGTCGCGGCCGGGCGGTACACTCCGCACGCCGGCACTGCCGGTCCGAACGCCACCTTCGTGATGCGCAACGGGCTTGCCCTCTACGGTGCGTTTCCGCCGGGCGGCGGTGACGGCACCTTCGCCGCACGCGATCCGTCCGATCCCGCCTACGAAACGATCCTCAGCGGCGACGAGAACGGCGACGACACCGGCATTCCAGGGTCGCGCGAGTACGAGGACACGCGGGTTGACAACTGCCGGCACGTCGTCGACGCGGGCGGCACGGACCGCACGGCCGTCCTCGACGGCTTCACGATCAGCGGCGGCTATTCCCGCTACGGTGGCTCCGGCGCCGGCGTCATGTGTGTCGAGGGGAGTCCCACGCTGGCCAACTGCTTGATCCGAGGAAACTGGGTCGGGGACAACGGAGCCGGTCTGTACTGCTCGAACGGCAGCGCCACGCTGATCGACTGCACGTTTGCGGACAACCATGCCATGGAACACGGTGGTGGCGTGTTCGTCTCGGGCGGTGAGCCTGAGCTGTTGCGTTGCACGTTCGACGAGAACGAGGCCTTCAGATTCGGCGGCGCGATCTACTCGCAGAGCAACTCGCTCCGACTGACGAGCTGCGCGTTCCGGCTGAACGTGGGCGCGTGGGGGGGAGGAGCCATCTGCAACATCGGGAACCTCACCGTGGTCGACTGCACTTTCGCGGAGAACCTCACCTATGACAATGGTGGTGCGATCTGTGACGACGGCGGGAACCAGACACTCCTGATGAATTCCGCCTTCCGCGGAAACGTCGCCAGCGATTCCGGTGGCGCTGTTTTCAGCGAGGTCTGGTCACTCACGGTAGTCAACTGCACGTTCACGGGTAACTGGGGCCACCGCGGCGGAGCCGCATGGCTCGAGGGAACTGCGACCCTGACCAACTGTACGGTGAGCGCGAATGCTGCCTTTGAATCGAGCGGCGGAATTCGCAGCTTGGGCGACGTGACAGTGGCCAACTGCATCCTTTGGGGCAATCGCATGCTCGTCCACGATACAGATGAGGCGAGTCAGATTCGCGGCGTGGGTACGATCCGTTCCAGTTGCATCCAGGGACTTGACGAGTACCTCGGTTCCGGCAACATCGGCGACGACCCGCAGTTCTTCCGCGACCCCGAGCCCATTCCGGACAGCCCGGTGCCGCCGCTGAATGTGGACTTTGGTGATCTTCACCTGCGGCAAACCTCTCCGTGCATCAACGCCGGCGACAAGACCGCCTTACCCCCGGATCTGGCCGATCTCGACGACGATGGCGATGCCGACGAGCCGATCCCGCTGGATCTCGATCGCAACCCGCGCGTGGCCGACGGCGAGGTCGACATGGGGGCGTACGAGATCTTGCAGGATCGCGACGGCGACGGCGTGGCCGACTCGATCGACAACTGTCCGGATGACGCGAATGCCGACCAGACGGACAGTGACGGCGACAGCGTCGGCGACCTGTGTGACGTGTGTCCCGGCGTCGACGACATCAACGCGCCCGATGCGGACGATGACGACATACCCGACGCGTGCGACGTATGCGACGGCTTCGACGACCGGATCGATACGGACTCGGACGGTGTGCCGAACGGCTGCGACGATGACGACGACGACGACGGGGTTCCGGACGGCGCCGACAACTGCCCCGTTACGGCGAACGCGGGGCAGGAAGACGGTGACGGCGACGGCGTCGGCGACATCTGTGACAACTGCCCCCAGACTCCGAACCCGAATCAAGACGAGGTCTGCAGTCCTCCCGAGAATGTGCTGTGCGTCCGGGCCGACGCAATCGGCGCCAACGACGGATCGAACTGGTTCGACGCGTTCAACCGTGTGGATGACGCGCTCGACGCCGCCGCGGTTCTCGCCGACCGGAACAGTCAGTTCAGCATCTGGGTTGCTGCCGGTACGTACACGCCCGATCCGGCGGAGTTGACCGACCCGCGAGACGCCACGTTCCGGCTCGTCGACAACGTCGATTTGTACGGTGGCTTCCCGCCTGACGGCGGAGGCGGCACGTTCGAGGTTCGCGACCCGGATGCCAATGCGACGGTTCTCTCCGGCGACCTTGCGGGGAACGACACCGGCGATCAGGACCACCCGTCTCGGGCCGAGAACTGCTACCACGTCGTCGACGCAAGCGGAGTCGGAACCGACAGAACAAGGCCCGTGTTCGACGGCTTCCTCATCACCGGCGGGAACGCCGACCATCCGGACGACCTCGACAAACAGCGCGGCGGCGGGATGTTCAACGAAGGCGGCGTTCTGGCCGTCCGTGACTGCGTGTTCACCGGCAACTCGGCCGACTTCATCGGCGGTGGCATGGCGAACGTTGGTGTGGAAGACACGTGGAGGCTCCGTCCCGTCGTGAGCAACTGCACGTTCGTCGGGAACCGGGCCGACTTCGGCGGCGGCATGGCGAACTGGTCGAGCGACCTCGACGTAGACGCCTGCATCTTCAGCGGAAACGAAGCGGATGTCGATGGTGGCGGGATGGCCAACTACGATGCCTCGCCCGAGGTGTCGGACTGTACGTTCGAGAACAACTCGGCCGGCAGCCGCGGCGGGGCGATGGGGAACATCAGCTCGAGCGTTCCGGACATGACACACTGCACGATCCTCAACAACACGGCCGGCAGTTGCGGCGGCGGGGTCTCGAATGACGGCGGCAGCGTTGCCTGGATTGCCCACTGCACGCTGACGGGCAACACGGCGGCGTTCGGCGGAGGGATGCACAACGACACCAGCGGCTCCCGATCGCTGCACTGCACATTCCGCGACAACCAGGCCGGAACCCACGGCGGGGGCATGTACAGCACGAACTGCGCGCCGTTGGTGGGCGGTTGCGTGTTCGAAGGTAACGCGGCGGAAGGTCGGGGCGGCGGCATGTACAACGCAGCCGAGGCAAGTCCTTCGACGGTCAACTGCGTATTCAACGGGAACCGGGCCGACTACGGCGGCGGGATGGACATCGTTGTCAACAGCGCTCCAACGGTCATGAACTGCGCGTTCAGCGGAAACGCGGCCGTTCAGGACGGCGGCGGGATGCACGTCCTGGGCAGCACGCCCACAATCGCCAACTGCACGCTGAGCGGAAACACGGCCGGCGGATGGGGCGGAGGCGTGCACAGCGCCGGCAGTGATCCCGTGATGGATAACTGCGTGATCTGGGGGAACACGGCGACCGAGGGCACGGTCGCGTCGGCGCAGTTCCACGCGGCCGGCGGGACGCCGGTGGTGAACTACAGTTGCCTGCAAGGAGGTTGGGCCGGTGCCGGTGGCGTCGGCATGATCGATGCAGATCCACTGTTCGCCCGCCCGCCCGATCCGGGCGCCGACGGCACGGTCGCGACCGCAGACGATGACTTCGGCGACCTGCGCGTGGTTCCGGGCTCACCGTGCATCGACGCCGGCGACAACCTGTCCGTGCCGCAACGCCCGATCTACTTCACCGATGATGATGATCTTGCGGGCGGGCCACGGTTCGTCGACGACCCCGACGCTCCGGACACCGGCAATCCCGGTCCGCCGGGGCCGATCGTCGACATGGGAGCATACGAGGGTTCGGCACCGCCCGGGCTCGAGGCGATCGCCGCCGGCAGTGCCGCGGTGGACGACGTTGCCTCGCTCATCTGGTCGAAGGCGGAGGAGATCGGCCTGACTGTGTTCGACATCGAGGTGAATCAGCCGGTCAGCCTGGTCGGTGCGAATGTGGTGACGACCGACGGTGGAGCGGTGCCCGCCGTGAGTGCGTTCACGCACGTCACCGGAGGCACGCACCGAATCGAACTCGACGCGCCGATCCCGGTGGGGCACTGGACGATCATCACGTTGACGGTGGCCGGAGCCACGGGGGCCGAAGCGACGTTCGAGCTGTGCCTGGGCCATCTGCCCGCCGACATCAACGGCGACGGCGAGGTCGGCATGAGCGACGTAACGGAGTTCGGCCTCTTGTTCCGCGCCGATCCTGCGGCGCCCAATCGCGATCGGATCGACCTCAACGCCGACGGCCAAGCCAACCTGACCGACGTGACGCTGTTCGGCCAGATCTGGCAGGGCACGTCCGGCCACGACGCATGGCAGGGCGTGTCGTTGCCGGCAAAGCCGTAGGACCGGCCGGGATAGGGATCGGGGAACAGGGAGCGGAGGAAAGATCAGGAGTGCTGCGCGAAGGGCTCTCGGGTACCTTTCCCGCCCTGTAAGTCGTGTCTATTTAGGAAGTTGCGGCCTCTGGGCCTCCCGGGCCGAAAAAACTGAAAGGGGGTATCCCTTTAGCTCCAGTTAACGCTACATGTTGTGTGGGCGTGGTC
>CAYMME010000093.1:0-21548 GCA_964391465.1 uncultured Planctomycetales bacterium | reverse complement strand
TCGCAGTCAGCCCGGTCAGCAGCGAGCACATCGGCACGCCGGCGGCGAACGACAACACTCCCCGCGATGATCAGCGAGACCATCAGGACGACATGCGCCGTGACTGACAGGGCAGGGACCGCGGGCGGATCAGGGTTCGGTGGCACGTAGGCGTAACGGATCGTGACGGTGGCATCGTTCGAATCGAAGTCGCCATCGTTGACTCGGAAAGTGAACGCGTCCACACCGGGCTCGAACGGAGGCAGGGGTCGCAGAAGGCGCACCGGACCGCTGCCCTCGACGGTCGCTCGCGCGGGAGGAGAAACGATGGTGTAGGTCAGATCGCCGTCGTCGAAGTCGGACGCGGGCAATTCCACCAGAATCGGCGCGTCGACAGGAACGTCCTTGGTGTAACTGTAGGCAACCGGCGGGGAGCCGGGATCCTCGCCGACCGGCGGGTTCTGGAAGTCCACACCCACGAGGAACGGATCGCTGACGGCGCGGTGACCGTCGGCGAACTCCACCTCCGCGACAAGCCGCACCGGGCCGGCTCCGAGAAGGTCCCCAAGGAGTTCGAAGTTCTCGCTCGCATTCGTGCCCGCAGCGACGACGCGGTAGTTTTGCAGAAGGCGAATCTCGGCCACGGGTCCCCCACCTGCGATGATCGAGGCGTTGAAGACGGTGGAGCGGTCGCCGATCGGCGGCATCACGTCCAGGAAGACGCTGGACGAGCGGTTGTCCACGGTGAGTTCCGCGCACCAGCGGCCCTGCGTGGCGACGGGCGTGTCGTCGTAACTGACGATGCGGACATCGTGTGTGCCGTCGGCCAGTTCGGCGGTGTCAATCGCGAAGCTGTCGCCGTCGTCGATCGTGTCCAGGAACCGGCCGTCGACGTACAGATCATGGTGGTCGATCTCGGCATCGGGATGAGCCGTCCCCGCCGCGGGCGTGAGTGGGATGGTTCCGGACAACGGACCGGGACCGGGATCGTCGGGAACACCGACCGTGGGCACCCAGGCGAAAGGACGTGTCAGCGGGTCGCCGTAGAACAGGCACTGGAAGGGCAACCGCGCTACGCTACGGAACAACGCTTCGCCAAGCGTGACGCCCTGGTAGTACCAGACGTGCAGGCGCGGGTGGGGGAACTTCCAGGTATACCCTTCGCCGACGACACAAGGCTCTTCGACGGTCCCCATGGTTCCGCTCGCGCCGTTCGCGATCCAGCGGGACATCTTGGTCTGAGCGGACACGTCGAACATACCCGCGTAGCTGGTCAGGTGATCACAGAAGGATCCGGGCAACAGCGTCATGTCGGTGCCATCGACGTCCACAACCTCCTCACCGGTCAAGACGCCGAGGCAGTCGTGGCGCCCGACGGGCAGCACGTCGTCGATCTGCTCCGCCTGACCTCCCAGGGCGCTGATCGCCGCGGTCGCCTCCGGGAAGTACGGGTCACGGGGGTTGCTGCGGAGTGCGTCGGTCGTCTTCATGAAGTAGAAGGTCCCGACCGGTCGCGTGCCGTCAACCGCGACGCTTCGATCGATCATGGCGATGATCTCACCGACAGTGTTGCCGCGTTCGCCGGTGTAGCCAAGCATGAAGCCGATGAAGTACCGCTGGGCGCCGGCAGCGCCGCTCGCATCGCCGTACCACCACGTCACATCGTGGTCGAACGCATAGGCCTCATCGTCCCCCGAAATAGCGTAGTAGTGGTTGAAGTTGAAGACGGTCAGTCCGCCGGCAAGGATCTCGTCGGCGACGTGGGCGAAGGTGTACGCCGACGACATTGAGATGCGCCGCACCCAACCGCCTCCCGTGCAGCCGCCATCGCTGACCGACCCTGCGGCAAGGTCGACGTAGAACGATCCGCCCGGGGCGACCAGCACGTAATCGATGTGATCGTCGATGCCGCGGTTCGCAAGCGTTCCGAGAAGCGCATCACGATTTGTGGCCGCGAAGCTCGCGTAGTCGACCGCGCCCGGGTCCATGTAGACCACGTTGCGGTCGGGCACGTTGCGAGCGTGCTTGTAGTAGTTGCCGATGTACTTGGACTCGGGACTCGTGGGATCGATGATGAGCAGGAGGTTTTCCGGGCCTCCCGCGGCAAGCGCGCGACACGCCAGCAGGAGCACGATGCCCGCGACCGACACACGGACGTACCCCATGCGTGCGCACCGGACTGTGCAAATCGAGTGGGTCAACTATCCTCTCCTGGCCGCTCGCAACCAAGCCGCCGGCCTGCCGCGGTCACCGGCGATTGGTGGGCTCCGAGAAGCGCCTGATCGTGTCCCCTATTCCCCTCGACCCCCGAAACCCCAGGGGGCCCTGCTTCCACTCCAGCGAATCATTCTAGCCGGAACCGGGCCGGCTGTCATGTGGCCCGGGCGGCATGGGCTGCTCCGGACCGCTGCGGAACCCGGTAATCATCGGCATATCCTCGGGCTTCTCCGTCGGATGAACGGCAAAAACCTCGACCCGCACAATGTCGTCGAACGGGACCGATACCACAAACGCCCCGATCTTGTAGCGGTCATCGATGGGCTCACATTCGAACGTCAGACGGGCCTTGCTGTCGAGGTCGCAAATGTCCTTCATTTCGTAACTGAATCCGTCCCGCAGATAGAGCAGGACGCGGGTCTCGAGTTCGTCGCAGAAACGACGCACGTCGGAATCCGCAGGGACAGTGGAGAGGTCCGCGTCCGGGAACTTCTTGCCTACACACCGCATCCGAGCCTCATCCTGCTGCTGCTCAAACGCCGGTCCGTAGAACCAGTCGTAGTCGAACATGGTGGGGTCCACTTTCCATTATTCGGGTTCACCCCAGCGGGACCCGGTGCCTTCCCGAATCCGGCTGCCGCAGTGGTCTCGACCGCAGAATGGTCGCGATCGCCACGGTAGGTCAATCCGGAGAAGGTGTCAAATCGCCCCGCCGCTTGGATCCTGGTGTACTATCGGGTCATGTCTCCGGCCGAAGGCAGCCACGTGATCAAGCAGATTGCAGCCGATTCGGGCTTCGACCGGGCCGGTGTGACCCGAGCCCTGCCGATCGGGCGGGCGGCGTCCGTCGAGCAGTGGATCGCCGCGGGTTACGCCGGACGCATGCAGTATCTCGAACGACCCGAACGGACCGACCCGCGCAAGCTGCTCGAGGGAGCCCGCAGCGTGATCGTGCTGGCCTGCAACTACCACCAGCCGGCGATGCCCGCACCGGAAGAGGCACCGACCGGTCGAGTTGCGATGTATGCGTGGGGCGACGACTACCATGAGATCATCAAGAAGAAGCTGTGGCGACTGATCGATCGGCTGCACGAGGCGTTCGATGAACCCTTCGAGGCCCGACCGTGCGTGGACACGGCTCCGGTCATCGAGCGCGAGCTGTCCGCTGCCGCCGGAGTCGGCTGGATCGGAAAGAACACGTTGGTGCTCCACCAGGATCTCGGTTCGTACTTCTTTCTGGCCGAGATTGTGACCACGCTCGAACTGGCTCCAGACGCACCGGTGCCCGATCGTTGCGGATCGTGCTGCCGCTGTCTCGACGCCTGCCCCACGCACGCGTTCCCCGAGCCCTACGTGATGGATGCGCGTCGTTGTATCTCATACCTGACCATCGAGCACCGCGAAGACATTGCCGAGTCGCTACATGAGGACATGGGTGCGTGGGTGTTCGGCTGCGACGTGTGCCAGGACGTGTGCCCGTACAATCAGGCGGCCCCGGTCACAACTGAGCCGAGATTCGCCGCTCGCGAAGGAACGCCGCGCCCGCTCCTCAGCGACATGCTGGCTGACGACGCAAAGAGCCTCCGCGACCTGCGACGTCGCAGCGCCATTCGTCGGGCGAAACCGGAGATGCTGCGGCGCAACGCGGCGATCGCGATGAGGAACGCGAAGGCGGGGGCGTGCGATCCCGAATGACGCACGGCGTCGGGTGGTCCCGTGGACGCACGAGCGGGCCCCGCTATAGTGGTCGTGCGTGATCGGCGCGTGGATCGTGTGGTCTCGCCGTTCATCAGGAGATGCGAAATCATGAAGCGGAATCGATTGAACGTGTGGCGGTACATGTCTTGCGGTTGGTTGCTGTTCGGCGCCACGCTTTGGGCGTCGGGGGCGGAAACGTCCGAGAGCCCGTGGAAGAAGCACGTTGTTCACAGAGGGTTTCACACGGTTACGGCCGTCGCGGCCGACTTCACCGGGGACGGGCGCGTCGATGTGATCAGCAGCAGTGGCGGGAAGGCGCGGCTGTTCGTCGCACCGGACTACAAGGAGGTGATTCTGGACGACAACCGGGAGCATGACTGCATCCACAGCGCGGTCATGGATGTCGACGGCGACGGCGACCCGGATTTCGTGGGGGCGAGGTACATGCCCGGTCTGGTTTTCTGGCTCGAGCGGCCGGAGCGGCCCGCGGTCGGGCCCTGGAAGTACCATCTCGTGGACGACGAGGTCATCGGCATCCATGGTCTCTGGGTCGGCGATGTCGACGGAGACAAGAAGCCCGATCTGCTCGCCAACAGCGCCCAGCCGAAGGGACGGTTTCCGAACTCGCTCGTCTGGTACCGCATCCCACGTGACCCGCGATCAGCAAAGGGGTGGGAACGGTACGTGTTCGCCGACAAGGACGCGCCGGGGCTGAGCCACTATCTCGGGCTGGGTGACGTCAACGGCGACGGCCGACCGGACGCGACGAGTGCGGCCAAGGGCGGGCCCGAGGCCGCCCCCGGAACCGGCGACTGGTTCGCCTGGTGGGAGGCGCCCGCCGACCCGCGCAAGACCTGGACCAAGCACCTGATCGCGGACAAGGAGCTTGGGGCGACGAATATCCACCCCGCCGACCTGAACGGAGACGGGAAGGTCGATTTCGTCGGCTCGAACGGGCACGGCCACGGGGTCCTCTGGTTCGAGGCGCCCGACTGGAAGCGGCACGCGATGCATCCCACACTGGCCGGAGCCCACTGTCTCGCAGTCACGGATCTCGATGGTGACGGCGACATCGACGCGGCAACGTGTGCGAAAGACGACAAGCTGGCCGCGTGGTTTGAGAACGACGGCAAAGGGAACTTCACTACGCACATCATCGGACGCGATCAGGCCGCCTACGACATCCGTGCGGTCGACATGGACGGAGATCGCGACGTCGACCTGCTCGTCGCCGGCCAAGCGAGCAAGAACGTGGTGTGGTATGAGAACCCGACGACTGGAAAAACCAAGTAGTCCGTCGCGCTTCACCGTCGATAAGTGATTCGGGGGGATACGTTCCACTGTGATGTCTGTTTCGTGAGGCGGAACAACTGACGATGGGATCGGATGCCCGAAGCTGGAGGCGCGGTGGACCATGCCGGTGACGATTGCGCAGCACGTGCACTACAGTGTGCACGGCGGGGGCGGCAAGTTCGTTCTTCTGATTCTCTGTGGCGCCCTCATTCTGCTCTGCGCCCTCATCATCCGCTCCTGGTACGTTCGGTCCTCTGACCTGGACCGCAAGTACGCCAAGCGCCGCCGCCGGCTGGCGCAGCTCAACGAGGAGATCGCGTACCTCGAAGAGCACGGTCTCACGAAGGCCGGGACGTTCGATACGCCACTGAAGGACCTGCGCGTCGAACGCGCCGCAGTCGAGGAAGAGCTCAAGCTCATCGAAGAAGCTCGAAGGCGAGCCGGCATGACGAAGATGTGCCCCGACGCTGCCTGCCGCCATGAGAACGCTGCCGACGCAAGACACTGCGCGAGGTGCGGCCGCGCGCTTGTGTAGCCCGGTTCTCGACAACAGACGTGTTCTCCCCTTCGTAGCGGCCGGCGGCCCGCCGGCCGGGCCGGGTGCCCCATCCTCGGCTCGCTGAAAGCGAGACTAAGGTGGGGGACTGATGCGAAACGTGTCATCCGTCCCCCACCCTTCGCAAACTGCCGCGAAGGATGGGGCACCCACTGCGGTCCCTTGACAACCCGATGCGCGGCGACTACATGCACCGGGCTCATGGACACTCAGAACCCATCCAAGCTTGGTCCCTGGCCGTATGTCGGCATCGCGCTCACGTCCGGGGCGATTCTCCTTCTCGAGATCGCGCTGACGCGGTTGCTGTCAGTGACGATGTTCTATCACTGCGCGTTTGCCGTGATCAGCCTGGCGATGCTCGGGTTGAGCGCCTCCGCCGTGGCCGTCTTCGTCCGTCCGGGCAAGTACACGTTCGACCGGTGGGTGCGTCACACGACTTGGTTCAGCCTGCTTGCCGGTGTGTCCACCGTTGTGGGCATGGTGATCTACCTGCACCTGCCGCTGCGCATTCACGGAGCACACTCCGCTTTGCTCGCGCTGGTCACCGCACTGGTTCTGTTCGGGCCGACGTTTCTGTTCGGCGGATACGTCATTGCCCTGCTCCTGACGCATCACGCCGCTTTCGCCAGCCGCTTGTATTGCGCCGATCTTGCGGGCGCCGGGGTGGGAGCAATGACGGTCGTTGGTGTGCTGAATCACCTGCCCCCGCCGGAGGCCGCGATGCTGTGTGGCCTGGTGTTCGTTCTCGCCGGATGGTGCTTCTGGCGTACCGGGAGCAAGCGACGATGGAATCCGGCCGTGGCCGCCTGTGCGGCCGCCATCGTGCTCGTTCTGCTCTTTGACTACGCAGCCACTCCGATTCTCGGCGTGCGGCACGTCAAGCACACGAGCGACCGGCACATCGAATGGGAGAAGTGGAACGCACTCGCGCGTGTCACCGTGCTCGACGACAACCCCCTGCCGCGCGAAATCGCCGAGCTGGGCTCCGAGAAGATGACGGAGCTTGGCCTGCCGCTTGACGACGAGGCATTCACGCGTCCGGACGTAGCCCGCGGGGCCACGCTGGGCTGGGGTCTGAGTCGCAAGTATCAGGGCCCGCTGCCGCAGCAGAAGTGGATGATGCTCGATGCGGTGGCCGGCACGAGCATCCTCGCGTTCCAGCCTGAGCAGCGCCCTCCGGAGTTGCTGGAGTGGGACGTCACGGCGGCGGCCTACCACATCCGGCCCGTTCGTGAGGCCATGATCATCGGCGGCGGGGGCGGACGCGACGCGCTGACGGCCGTGCGGTTCGGCGTCAATCGGGCGACGGTCGTCGAGATCAACACCGACGTGATCCATGCCGCCGAGCACGCCTTCGCCGATTTGTCCGGTCGGCCCTACAGCCATCCTCGGGTGGAGTTGCACATTGACGAGGCCCGCAGCTTCCTGACGCGCTGCGATGATCGGTTCGACCTGATTCAGATGTCGTTGATCGACTCGTTCGCCGCCTCGATGGCCGGCGCCTTCGTGCTCACCGAGAACAACCTGTACACCGCCGAGGCCATGCGCTTGTATTGGGACCACCTTACCGAAGACGGCGCGGTGAGCGTGTCGCGGTGGTTCACCTGGGGTCTACTCGGCGAAACCGGGCGCATGCTCGCCCTGATGCGTCAGACCCTCGACGAAGCAGGCGTTCAGGAGCCCGCCGATCATATCGTGGTCGTCTCATGCCGCAGCCACCTGCCGATCAGTGTTGCGACAACCGTGATGACTCGCTCACCGCTGACCACTCAGGGCCGAGAGCGCATCGCGGCGCTGTGCGAGCGAATGGACTTCGAGCAGCACTGGCCCGTCGATCCGGAAGCGGATGCGCACGGCCTGGCACGCCTGTTCGAGCCGGGTGGTCTCGAGCGATTCACACAGCGCGAGGGCTCGGACCTTTCGCCGCCGACGGACGACCGGCCGTTCTTCTTCCAGATGAATCGCCCTTCCTGGTCGCTCAAGCCGAAGCCCGGCACGCTGGCGGACCCCTCTTCCCTCATCTTGACCGGACTGTTGGTGTTGATGGGCGGCGCGTGTGTGGTCGCGGTGCTGCTCCCGCTCGCGGTGCACTCGATACACTCACGGCAGGAAGGGGCCGTGCGGGCGCCCGTACTCGGACCGTTGGTTTACTTTGCCGGAATCGGCGTGGGGTTCCTCACGATCGAGGTTGCGCTGGTTCAGCGTTACATCCTCTTCCTGGGCCATCCCACGTATGCCACGACCGTCGTGTTGTTTTCGGTGCTGCTCTTCAGCGGTTTGGGCGCCTTGCTCACCGATCGGTTCGCCGAATCGCCGCGCGTTCACCGACGTCTGTGGCTGCCGCTGACGGGCCTGCTGCTGATCGTGTGGGCGAACGTCGACCTTGTGCCGCAGTGGCTGACGTCAGCTCAGGGGTGGCCCCAGCCGGCCAAGGTGGCCCTGGCGGTGTTGCTCCTCGGCGTCATGGGTTTGTTGATGGGCATGCCGTTCCCGACCGGCGTCAAGATGCTCCGGGCTGCCGATGCGCACCGGCTCGTGCCGTGGATGTGGGGCGTCAACGGCGTGTGTGGCGTGCTCGCGTCGGTCCTGGCGGTGTATCTGGCCGTGTACTTCGGGTACAGCCGTGCCCTGGTGCTCGGCGGCGCGTGCTACTTGCTGGTGTTGCTGGTGGCGTTGCGCGGGTTCGGGCGTGCGGAACACGCCACTCGCTGAAACGCGCGGTCAAGCCGTCTGACCGTGCCAGTCGTGTCCGCACCAAAGGCGTTGCTGCGCTTTCGGGGTCTTGACGATCCGGTTGCAGGCGGGGCAGCGATTCACGTAGACCTCGTGGCCCCGCTCGGCCATGACGCGCTCGCGGACCTTGCGACGAAACGCATCAGCTCCCTCGGCGAGCGCTGCGTCAACAGCAGTGTCACCCACGCTTCCCTTCTCCCTGAACCACGCAGCCACCTCCCGACGGACTAGGCCGGAGTGTTCCTTCGCGGTCAAGTGGGTCCGGACACCGGCCGCGTATCCAGCACGACGCTCGAAGTCGGTCATCAAGTGCCGGTAGTGATTCCACACGTAGTCTGTCAGTACTGTGTCCTCGTCGTAGTCCATTGAGATGCTCTCACCGTTGGCCGCATCGGACGATCGCCCGCCTCTTCACGCACATGGAACGCCCACCGTTGGTGGGCGTTGCCGCTTCCTTACGGGCGCGGTTCGGATTCGTGCTTGGCGACTGCTTGCGCTGGTTCAGCCTTCGATGGTCCACCTTGCTTGGCGGAGGACGGCCTTGCGTGAGCCTTTCATTCGTTCGTACCATGCGCTGAGCAGGGAGCCGTCCTTCAACTGGACCGTGGACGGGTAGCCGAGATCGCCCGAGACGGCCTTGCCGTCGAGGATGAGTGGTTCGGACCAGGTGCGGCCGTGATCGCTGCTGACGCGGGCCTGGTTGCCGAGCGGCTTGCGGCGGTGGCCGTAGGTCATGACGAGCCGATCGTCCTTCAGACGCAACAGGTGCGACGGTAGTCCCCACACACCGATCGGGTGCGGCGTCGACCAGGTCTTCCCGCCGTCGGCGGACTCGGTCTGAATCGTCTCGCGGTGATTGGCCTTGCTGTGGTTGCGGATGTGCACGATGATCCGGCCGTCAGCGGCCTCCACCGCGTGCAGTTCGTGGTAGCTCTTCAGGTCGTCGCCCTCGCGGACGGGAATGTCGGCCAACCAGCGCCAGCTCTTGCCGTCGTCGGTCGACTCGCATACGCCGACGCGCACCTGGCCAGTCCAGAGCGACTTGCCGGCGTAGAGTACGCGACCGTCGGACAGTTGGACCGGACCGTGCGGGCTGTTGACGAGGCTGTCGTACGGCGGCGTCCAGGTCAGACCACCGTCGGTCGAGCGGATCATCCACCGGCCGAGTTGGCTGCTGTGCTTGCCGGGGGCGATGCGGTCGTGGACGGCCCGCCAACCCTTGAGTTTCTCTTCGGACCAGGCACCCTTATCGTCGGGCTTCATTGTCTCGGCCTTCTTGAGCCTCGGCTCATAGGCCAGCGACGTGAACGTCGTCACCAGGATCGCGCCACTGGCCGTCTCGAGCACGCCCGCGTCGCGATCGTCGATGGCGTTGTCAATGAGCACGCGGGGCCAAGTCCACGTTTTGCCCTCGTCGTCGGACCGCATCATCTCGACGCGGCCGAAGGGGCAGACGTGCTCGTCCCGTCCGCCGGACCAGACCAGCAGCAGTTGCCCGTTGCGGCGGCGGGCCAGCGTCGGCCAGCCGTGGTACAGGTGTGACTGGTGGCTGATGACCTTCAGTTCCTGAACGTTCGCACGGGGAGCGGCAGCGGCACGGCGGCCGACGCCGAGCACGGCGCCCGCACCCACGGCGGCGGTGGTCCGAAGCACATGACGGCGAGTGGTCAAGCGAGGCATCGCAGTTCCTTTCGCTTTCTGGGTGGTGGTTCAGTCGCGTCGCGCACCGCGCGTGTCACTCGGCATGATACCCGCAATCAGCCGCACTGTCTTCGACAGGTGGGCGCGCAGATGTCGCAGCTTTGGGTGCCGGGCCGAGTTCCCGGGGACCGCTCGATCCGACGCAGCGAATCAGAAGTCGAAGATGTCCGGGCGCGGCGGACCGGTGTACGGCTTGGCCCCGCGGCGTTCGGTGAACGGCGGGACCGCGATCAGCTCCGGATCCGAGGTGTCCGGGGCCGAGATGAACCCGTAGTAGCGAGCCATCCAGTACGCGTCGAGGAAGCCCGAACAATCGAAGATGCCGCCACTTCCGCCGTGATCGATGCGGAACGTGGTTCGATTCCACCGCCTCGGGCCCAGGTCGCGCGGGCCGAGGGGTTTCCAGTCGGCGACATAGGTGCGGTATCCGCGCGGCGGCTGGAGGTCGTGGCGGTGCGAATTGACGTGGCGGTAGTTGACGCAGTCCAGCGGCCACTCGCGCAGGTGATCGACGGCCCGCGGGTTTTCGCACGCGTTGCCGGTCAGCGCACCGTAGAGGAAGCTGTACCAGGGCACGTTCTCGACGCGTTTGATCTCCCAACTTCGCTCGAGGCTCCGCCGGAAGATGGAGCGCAGCGCGGGGTCGGTCTCGTAGCGCATCAACGGGTAATACGCGAGAAACGCCAGCCGGTCGTCGAAGTCGGTCACGTCGGGGAAGACGATCTTCTGGCGCAGCGTGTCTCGGTGATAGCCCCACGCAAGAAGCTGCTTCTTGGCGGGACCGCAGCGCGGATCGCCGGTGAGGGCAGCACTGGTGGCCACCATGGCGAGAGCCTGGAGGCTGTTGAGGCCGCGTTCGTTGTATCCGTGCGGTCCCTGATGGTACTCGGGATCCCATCGACCCCACCGCGTCGGCTCGCCGTCGAGATCGCGCAACACCCAGCCGCGACCCATGATGTGTCCGACGATTCGTCGGATGTGCTCGGCGGCGGCGGCTTTTTCCTTGCCCTGGGCGACCAGTTCCAGGAAGACCGAGGTCGTGTAGATGTGGGCGATGATCTCGTCGCTCGAGGTATCCGCCTTCCACTCCCACTTGCCGTCGTCGGTGGGGATCCACTCGGCGGGCAGGCCGGCCGAGGCCGTCATCGATCTGATCTCATCTTGTCCGACGGCATGGATGGACCGGGCCGGGTACCCCTCGATGGACGTGATCTCCTCGCTCCACTTGACGCTGCGGAACACGTCGACCGCCTCGCGCCGCACGTCGGGATCTTTCGTGACCGCGTATTCGAAGCAGAGCCCGTTGAGGTAGTGCATCGTCCAGCCGAGATCGTTGTCGTTCAGGAACCGGACGTACTCCTTGCGCTTCCCGTTCCAGCTCAGCAGGTGGATGAAGCCCAGGCGTTTCTGGCCCCACTGATCGAGCCATTGCTTGTACCAGGCGGCCTTCTTGCGCAGCGTGTAGGGCACGTACTCGATGACGCCCAGCCCGGCGTCGGTGGCGATGTACGCGACCCGGTCTGCGCACGCGATGGCGTTCACCCGGTCGTGCGGGAGCCAGTATCCGTAGCCGAAGTAGTGATACTGTCCGTCGACCGCCCGGATCGCGCCGCGGGTGGTACCGATCCACCAGTCGTCGGCGAAGCCATTGGCCAAACACGTCGTGTCCTCGTAGCAGAGGCCGTCCTCGCCCTTCAGATGCGTCCAGGTCATACCGCGTAGCTCACCCAGGCCACGGTCGGTCGCGACCAGCATCCGATGCCCGAGCGAGAGCATGTCGCGCGTCGTCGCACCGAGCGGCAACTGGCCGAAGTCCTGCACGTCGTCGTACTCGAATCGCCGGTCCTGGAGCAGCCCCACCCGATTGCTGTGGCGCACGTACAGCGTCTCGGCGTGCGATGCGACGCCGAGGATCGGGGCCACGCGCTTGACATCGTCGAGCGCGACGAGGGCCGAGTCCTTGATGCAGAAGAGGTGCTGTCTCGACGCGACGACGATCTCGCCGAGATGCACGGTCAGATCCGTGAACGCACCGGGCGCCACGTTGCTCCAGTTAGCGTCGGCGTACCTCCATAGAGCATTTTCCTCGAGTGCCCAGAGTGCGCCGTTGAGCACATCGAGTCGCCGAACCGCACCCTTCGGGCCGCCCGCGCCGACGAGGGCGTTGCCATCCAGGCGCTGCACACCCCGGCTGCTGCCGACGTACAACGTGTCGTCCAGCACCGCCGCCGCCTGAAGTGCGTAATCGGTCTGGATCCTCCGCCCGACCTCCTGGAGGAACACCGTGTCCTTGGCGGGCTTCCATTGCGGGTTCTGCGGCATGGGGATGCCGGCTTGGACCGTGGACGCCGGGAGAACCGCGACCAGACACGACGCCAGACGATACGCGGGTGCGATAGACCTTGTTGGCGTTCTTCGGTGTCGCATGGTTGTTGCGCGCGCTCCTTTCAATTGAACTGACCCGTTGTTGATTCCGCGAGAGGGCAGCGTACCCGCATGCGCTGCTGGACTCAAACGTATGCGGCGTTTCGCGGTGGTGTTGATCTTACGCCCCTCCGGGGCTGCGCCGATTCGCCCGTCTGCTACCCACGGCTTGCGCCGTGGGCTAGTCTCTTTCGCCCCTCCGGGGCTGCTTGCCGCCGGAGTCTTGCCTTTCGGGTCACGGTGAGGTTCACACGCTTGCAGCGAGCGCGGTGAACTCTTCGCTCAGGTTGGGCATGGCGCCGGGTCGGCAAGCCACTAGCGCTCCGACCTCGTTGGCGAAGACGGCGATTCTTGGCAACGGCCATTCCTGAAGGAGCCCGCAGACGAGAGCGGCGGTGAAGGCGTCTCCGGCCCCTACCGTGTCGGCGACCTCGACGCCCCGGCCGGGCACGTCGATCCGCTGCGCTCCGGACGCGATGACGCATCCGTTCTCGCCGCGCGTCACGCAGACCACCTCGAGTTCATAGCGATCCGCGAGTGCTTTCGCTACTGCGTACGGCTCCTTCGCGTTCAGCGAAAACATCTCGGCGACCGCCGGTGCCTCGTCGTCGTTGAGCTTGGCCACACAGCATCGACGAAGCGAGCGGTCGATCGTCTCGGGCGTGTGCCAGGGTGGGCGGAGGTTGACATCGTACACGCGTAGTGCGTCGGGCGCCGCGTCGAGACTCTGCTCGATCGCCCGGCGGCTGGGGTCTGATCGCTGCGCGAGCGTTCCGAAGCAAACTGCGGCCGCAGTGCTGGCGATGCGCGTGAGTGTCTCGTCGAAGGCCAGGTGATCCCACGCAACGTCTTCGTGAATCACGTACGTCGGATGGCCGGCGTCGGTCGTCTCGACGGTGACGGTTCCGGTCGGATGGTCTGGGTCGCACTGAATGCCGCGTGTGTCGAGGCCTCGCTCATCGATGTACTGCACGAGGGCGTCGCCGAGCTCGTCGCTCCCGACGCGCGAACAGATCACGCCGTTGGCGCCGAGCTGCGCGGCGTGGAACGCCACGTTGGCCGGTGCGCCGCCGGGACGGCGCGTGTCACCGAAGCAATCCCAGAGGAGCTCACCAAGCCCCACTACAGTCATTTGACCTAGTTCGTTCATCGTTCTGACCCTGCAAACGTCATCCACGGGCGGACAAGCTGCCCGTGGCACCCGGCGAGACACGCGCGGCGCCACAGCCTACAGCATCGCTGCGGCATGCGGCAATGACCGTCGCGTGCTATCATCGGTCCACGGTCCACCCCGGGCACCCGTTGCCGTCTGAGGCAGTCGATCGCATGCGGGCCGGGCCAAGCGCAGCCGCTACGGCGTCGGCAAGATCCAGCGGCTGCGACCAGCGGGATAGTCGAGCATGTCAGACACGATACGATGTGGGTTGCTTTGCCGTGGCGCGGCGGCGTTGCTGGCGTTCGTCACCGCCGCTTCTGCAGATTCGCTGTCGCCTCCGGCCACCTATCACTTGTCGTTCGACACGTTTGGGTTCCTGGAAGACGATTACTCGGCGAGATTCGAGAATCCCGCGTTCGAGCGACGTAACCTCGAGCTCTTACCCGGCAAGTTCGGTCAAGCTCTCCACAACGACAACCCGTTCGTCGAGGCGGACTTTCACAAGACCTACATGTCGGTGCGTGATCTCGACGTGCTGTTGGAAGTCATCTGTCATCATCGATTCAAGTTCTGGGAGCGGGGACTCGAAGTCGGGGGGATGCACCCGTACTTCTGGGGCACCGGACGTCTCAAGACCGACAGCGGCACGGTCGCGTTCTGGGCCAAAGGGCCGCGCGTGCGTCCGGGTTCCCTCTTCTTTCAGGGGTCGTCGTCGTTCGGGCGGCTGGAGAAGTATCTGCTCGGGATCGACCTGCACGAGGATCGCACGCTCGAAGCGTATGTCGTCGACGCGCGGTACGTGCGCCATGCGGTGAAGTCGCCGTCGCTATGGACGGATGATTCCTTCAACCACGTCTCGCTGGTCTGGGACCGATCGCAAGGTTTGACGCTGTATCTCAACGGCAAGTCGGTGGCGTCGAACTGGGGCACGGATGCGTGGTGGACCACGCAGATTCCCGGGCTCTTTCACGTACCGATGTGCGGGCTGGCACTCGACGAACTGTGGATCTTCGACCGGCCGCTCGCCGGAAGCGAGATCACGCAGCTCATGCGCGACAACGAACCGCCGGTCGACTCGGGGCTGCCGGAGCCCATCGATGCCGAAGGAGTTTCCCGGCTCGAGCAAGCGTTCGTCGGACCGGACGTGGAATGCCTGCCGGTGGCGCGGCCGAGCACGGACGGCACTTCCTCGCGTTTTCGAGAGATCCTTCCGCTACGGGCCGGAGACGGTTGCGTCAATGCGCCGTTCGTGATGGACGGCAAGTACGAGATGGCGTGGCCCATGGGCTACACGTCGTTCACGAACATCCTCGGCGACTCCGACTATCAGGCCGAAAAGGTGGACTTCCATCTACCCCCGGGCAGCCGCGTGAACTACGTCATGTTGGAGGGGAACCTGACCGACGCCCGGCTTCTTGCCGGAGTGGCCGAGTCACCGGCCACGTTGACTGAGCTGTTCGCGGTTCCTCGCGGGAAGCAGTTCTTCTGCGGGCGGATGATCGAGCCGGGCCGAAGCGACGCCTTTCGGATTCCGTTCGTCAAGGGATACGGGTCGCCGGCCGGGTATGCGGAAGGACTGCATCTTCCGTTGACGGGTGACATTCGCATTCACGAGGTCGGGTTCTTCGAAGTGCGAGAGGCGGGTGCACCTGCGCGTCCCGGCGAGATGCGCAGCTTGGCCATCGGATCTCCCGGACAAGCTCCCCGAGACCGTCGCTACGGATACGCAATCGACGCGTTCAACGGTCGTCGCGATTCCGTCGTGCTTCCGTTCGGCGAGGACGGCGAGGACGGCGATGACGCCCGGAAGTGGGTCTCGGCGACACCCTTTCAGCGGCTCCATCTGCTCTCCGCACCGTTTGAGGCTGGTCGGGCGATCAAGGCAGTCGGGCTGAAGCTGCATATGCGGAACACTCGCGACGAGACGCTTGCGATCCTGCGACTGCACGACCCCGGCGGGCCGGGCCGGGTCTGGACTTCCGTCGTCTTTCGTTTGGCGGGCTTCGCATCGAGCAACAGCATGCTGAATGTCCTGCTCGACTGCACGGATATCCGGGCGGCGGCCGGGGATCGAATTTGGCTCGAGCTTGCGTTCAGCGGAGCGGCGGAGATTGAAGTCGGCGGGAGCGAAGGATCCCGGGTGCTCATCGAGACGGGTGCGTTGCACGAGGCGGAACCGCGCTACGGATTCAAGGCGTTGCAGCCGGCGTTGTCGTCGTTCACGAAGATCTACCCCTGGTACTACCCCTGGATTGCGACGGGCGAGCGACCGGTGCCGGAGCGGCCGGTGACGTTCGGCGGGTTCTACGACATCGTCCACTACCCGCAGGCGGTGGTGCGGACGGATCCGGTTCATCATCGCGCCGGCATGTTGGTCAAGCTGTCGTTGATCAACGAACCGGTAGCGCCCGCCTACAGGATCGAGAGTTGGGAGAACACATCGCGGCTCTGGCCGCCGATTCCCGTGACCAAGGCCGATGACTCGCCGGACTGGGCGTTCCACATGCGCTACTACCTGACGCGGTTTCGCGACGTCGTTCACTGGTGGGCCGACCGGCAGAACCCGGACGGGCAGGTCGGCGGCGGATGGAACGATGACGTGCTGTTTGCGGCGCGACTGCCCGGACCGATGCTCTACTGCCGCGACGCGAAGGCTCGGCGCATGTTCCATCGCATCTTCGAAGGCCTTGAAACGACGCAGATGTTTCGCGACGGATACTGCAACATCACGCCCATCGATCAGATGCATGTCAAGGACCTGGTGCGCAACCGCTACGAGGGACTTCTGTTCGATCCGGGCGATCCGCGGCGGATGAAGATCGCCATGCGCACGGCATGGAGACTGGGCAAGCCCGACAAGACTCCGATGAACTACGCCGGCGGTGAGTCGTTCCAGTACGACCACGATCTGCTTCTCTGGTACTGGGGAGAGACACCGGATTATCCCGCCTTCAACACGACACGCGAGCAAGTGACGGCGCGGGTGCAGGAGTTCGCCCCGGCCATGAACGACGTTCTCCGGTTTCGGTACACCGAGTCAGGCATGTTCACGGACGGCTTCACGATGCCGGGCAGTGCGCAGATCAGGCAGTTGCTCGTCGGCGGCACGTGCGGGCCGTCTCTGCCGGCGCTCACGCTGGCGGCAACTTGGGAACAAGGGGGTGAGCCGTCGATCCCGAAGTGGGTCGAGCATGCCTCGGACACGCGGTTTGTCGCGCACTTGTATTCGTATGAAGCAGTCGAGCGGAACGTCACGGCCAGGCTTCTGCGGCTCAAGAAGGGAATCTATCGAATCACGTTGGCGCACGAAGGTGCTGCTGAATCGGAGACGCCGATCCTGACCATGACGCGTCCGCTTCAGCGTTTCTCGAAAGTGAGCGTGCCGGTCCGGCCGAAGCAGGAAACGGTTCTGCGTGTGGAGCTCGAGCGCGAGCTGCCCGATCCGGGTCGTCTGCCGGATCTGGCCGTGCATCGGCTCGGAGAGGCGGCCGGTCGCCTGCGAGCTGAAGTGCTGAATCTCGGAGCCGCGCCGGTCGGCCCCTTTGCGGTTCGCCTGGAAGATGCGGCGGGGCGCAAGTTGGATGAGCAGACGGTCCCCGGTCTGGACTCGGCCCGAACTTTCGTGCCCGCGGTAGAGCAAGTGGAGTTCACCATTCCCGTCGGGCGTCACACTTTCCATCGTGTTGTCGTTGATCCGGACGGCGCCGTTCAAGAGATCCTCGAAGAGAACAACGAGGCGGTGTTCGAGCAGGATGGAGGCGATGTCAATGCGAGACAGCGGTCTGACTGACGTGGCGGCGTGGAGCAAGCGTGTCGGCGCCCGAGTTTCGCTAGGCTTTCTGAGCTTACTGCTGACGGTCACACCCGCGGCCCGGGCGCAGCGGAGTCTGGTCCAGGTCCACGAGGACTTCTCGCGCGATCCGAAGTGGGAGAGTAGGAACAACCTGCTCGATCGGTCGGTTTGTGTGACGAAGACGCAGGACTTCGGCTACAGCCGGACGCGGCACGCGGGCGGAGAGCCGGGCGAGATCGGCGGCGAGGTGTTTCGGTCGACGACGCCGGCGGTGTATGCACGGCAGGTGCCGCTATGCACGCTCGAGGATTCGCTTCGGGCGTCGGGGCGGTTCTCGGTCACGCAGTCGAGTGGCGGGAGCGGCGTGCTGATCGGCTGGTTCAATCATGCCTCGCGAGGCTGGCGGACGCCGAACTCGCTGGTGTTCCGAGTCGACGGCGAGAGCAGCAAGTTCCGTGTGTTCTTCGAGTACGGCACGCAAACGTGGAAGACGGGCGGCGGGCGAACGTTCGAGGGACGGTATCAAGTCACGAAGACGCCGATGCACGAGGCCGACGGGGCGGCGCACACGTGGTCGCTGATGTACGATCCGGACGGGGCTGCCGGCGCAGGTGAGATTACGTTCACGCTCGACGGCAAGGAATACAAGACCGCACTGGCGCCCGGGCACAAGAAGGACGGGGCGGTGTTCGACCGCTTCGGCATCATGAACGTGCAGATGTCAGGCAACGGGCTCACGGTGTGGCTGGACGATCTCGAAGTGGGCGGCGCCAAGGAGGACTTCGCGGTTGATCCCAAGTGGGAGAGCAAAGGGAGCCGGGTCACGTTTCAGGACTGCGTCATCAGGCCTCATCACGACTTCGGCTATCGGCGCAGCGCGCATGCCGGCGGCGAGGTTGGTGAGATTGGAGGAATCGTCTGGCGCATCGAGAGTGCGAACCCCCAGAATGCGGCGTACTACGGGGCTCCGGTCGGTCGATTGACCTTGGACGATGAGCTTGTGGCCTCCGGGAAAATCCGGCTGCGCGCGGCGGCGGCCGACAGTGCCGTGCTGATTGGGTGGTTCAACTCGTTGACGTATATCGGAGTGCCGCCGGCGAACTTCCTCGGCATCCTCGTCGAGGGGCCGAGCCGGATCGGGCATTATGTCCGTCCCGTGTGGGCCAGCTCCGACGATCAGCACGAAGTCATGAAGGAAGGGCCGGTGATTCGGCCGGACGAGACGACGCACGAGTGGACGTTGCGCTACGATCCGCAGGGGAACGACGGCAAGGGGCGGATCACTATGTCGCTCGACGGCGAAACGGTGTCGATGGATTTCCCCGAGAGCGTGCGAAAAGGACGGGCGACGTTCGATCGATTCGGGTTGGTGACGTGGCATCGGGGCGGGCATTTCGTTGACGTGTACTTCGATGACATCTCGTACACTGCGCAGAAGGCTGAGCCGGGCAAGTGAGTCGATTGACGGTCCGTCCGTCAATCATCCGAATCGTTCCCCCACGTTTGACGACGTGGGGCACGCTGGTTCCTTTTGTCCTCAGCAGATTCCTCCGCCCCTTCGGGGCGGGATGGCAGGGGCGCAACGACAACCAGGGGTTCCGCTTCGCTTCACCCCTGGCTACAGTCCGTTGCCCCTCAGGGGCAGGTCGTCCGGTCGTGATGCCGCTCCCGTCGGCGGGAAGGGGCTCAGGGATGACGTCCGACCGCAGGACGATGTCGGCTTCGCCGGCATCGCACGCTCCCTGACGGTCGCGTCTCGGTTGGAGGCGCCGACTCCGAATCAGCAGGCTATATGAAGTTCTTCGTCTGTGGCCAGAGCTCTTGGATGCTCTTGCGCGGTTTGCGGCACAGGTAGATGCGTTGGTTTCGACTGGAGGGCATGGCGTATCTGTGGGTTGATTCTGCGACGTACGTCACCTCTTCGAAGATGCTCTCCAATTCCTCGTGCGAGACGCCGACGGCGATCGTGACTTGGCCGGATCGCTTGGGCGGACCCCAGAGGAAGTAGCTGTTGTGGCCGCTGCAGGCCTTGGGGAGGCCGTAGTCGGGACCGAAAAGGTCGATGGCGCCGGCGCGGCCGTAGCTGCTGCAGAAGATAACGCACTCGGCCTGCTCGGCGGGCGAGAGGGTGTCGTACACACCCGCGACGGCGCGGACCATCTCCTGCCACCCGAAGCGGTCGGCGAAGTGCTGCGGGAGTTCGGCCACGGCCCGACGCTCGTCCTTCGGCGCTTCGATGCCGATCGCGGTCGCGTAGCTGACGAACTGATCGGGGGGCAAGACGGGTACCGTGAAGGGAGCAAACAACGCACCGCCGGCGATCAGGACGACGGTGAGCACCGGCCGAACCCAGGTCCAATTGCGCTGTTGGATGAGGCGTTCGATCGCCAGGGCTCCGGCCGCCAGCAGCATCGAGTAGCTCGCCCCGAGGTAGTAGCTTTTACCGTTCTGAACGATGAGCAGGATGCAGACGGCAATGTAGGCCCATCCCAGCACGCGGTACGGCCTGGCCGCTCTGGCGAAGAGGTACCAGGCCAGCCCGGCCAGCCAGACCGGCAGGCACAGGGGGTGTGCCAGCAGCACCTGGGCCTTGAGGAACTCGAGCGCAGACATGGGGTTGTTCTTGAAGGTCTTGGCGTTGTGGATGAACTCGGCGGTGGGCCAGTCGTGCTGGATCTGCCAGATGATGTGCGGGAGAAAGATGACGAACGCCAGCAGTGCGCCGAGCCAGATCCACTTGCTCAGGAACTGCTTGCGCTGCTGCGTGAGCAGGAGACCGACGACCACGCCGAAGCCGAAGAAGCCGATGCTGATCTTGTTGAGCAAGGCCACGCCGGCGATCGCTCCGAAGACGAGCCAGAGCTTGGGGTTGTCGGTCCTGAGCAGGCGGATGAGGACGTAGGCGGCCAGGGCCCAGAAGAACACATCGTAAGCGTTCATCGAGTAGTAGTTGCTCAAGGCGAGGTAGATCGGAGCGATGAGGGCGGTCAGGCCGGCGAGGAAGCGGGCGAAGCGGCCGCCGCCGAGTTCCCGGGCGATCAGGACGGTGACGACGATGGTGGCCGCGCCGACCACTGCGGGGACGAGTCGCATGGCCAACAGGGAGCTGCCGAGCACGAGGCGTGTCATGTAAAGCAACGCGATCGACAGCGGTGGGTGGTCGACGTAGCCGAAGTCGAGATGGTCGCTGCACGCGACGTAGTACAGCTCGTCGATGAAGTAGCCGTAGCGGCCGGCGGTGAGGGCGTGAATGAGCAGCTTGGCGATGACGAGGGCGGCCAGGATGAGGCCGTCGCCGCCGAGGGCTCCGCGTTTGCTGGTCTGACTTTCCATGGGCTGCATTCCTTGTTGGCGAGATGGCGCGGCCATTGTCGGGGCCGACTCGCGGGTCCGTCAAGCCAACGCCAAGTCGGCAATGCACGACCGTCATGCGCGACGTCGCGCGATGGCAGCGGGCGTATGGGTGCCCCATCCTTGGCCCGCTGAAGGCGGGTAAGGGTCGGGGACTGACGCGCATGTCGAGAGATCCGTCCCCCACCCTTCGCAGACAGCCGCGAAGGATGGGGCACCCACGGACACCGTCTCCGGCGCGCACAATCATATGGTGCCGCAGGGTCCAAGCGCGAGCCGATGTTCGGCCATCGCACCCGGCACATCCTGGAGGACACCGGCGGCAGCGTTCGGTTAGGCCGTTCGGGGCCGTGTCTGTGTGGAGTTCGTTTTCCTGCGCTGGTTATTGTCTCCCCTGCGTTGGCGTTGCGAATAAAGGTGAAGGGGAACGGCTACAGCCGCCTTGGTTGGCGGTGGCTGTAACACTCTCGCACCGACTTACGTATCCGCGGCGTCGCGTGATGCGCTCGGTGCGGCAGGCGTCTCGGGGAGGAAGGGACTTAGGGACGGAGGGACACAGGGACGAAGGAAGGGCCGGGGCCCGTGAGGAGATCAGGTCAGAGGGCTCGCGCTTCTTGAGGGGAAAGGCGGCGTTTCTGCTCGCGTTC
>CAYMME010000092.1:0-21652 GCA_964391465.1 uncultured Planctomycetales bacterium | reverse complement strand
AGCACTCCTCAAGAAGGTCGACGACACCAAGGCCAAGCGCGGGGAGCGCGTTCGGGCGGCCCGGGACCTCGTCTGGACCCGCCGTTGCGTCGCCGGCGACACGATCGACCTGACCTGTCTGCGCATCGGTCGCGCGTCGGTGGTGCACATGCCCGGCGAGCTCTTCGTCGAATACCAACTGGCGGCACAGCAGATGCGCCCAAACGACCCCGTTTGCATGGCCGCGTACGGCGAATACGCACCCGGCTACATCGGCACGGCCATCGCGTACGGTCAGGGCGGATACGAAACCGGGCGGGTCGCGCGCGTCGGGCCGGAGGTCGAGCCCGTGCTCATGACCGCGCTGCGCGAGCTGCTCAGGTGACCTGACGGCCCGGCGCAGCGGCGCGGCTATACACGGGGTGAGCTTCCGAAGAGCAAAGGGACCAGAAGGGGGTGCCTGGATGAAGGGCAGGATGACGGAGGACGTGCGGAAGAGCACGGCGCTTGCGTCCTCGATGAGCTTGGTTGCCTGTGCGTTGTTTTTGTCCGTGGCCGGAGGAGCTTTGGCTGCAAGTAGCCCGGGGGCCGGCCTCGTGGCGGAGCACACGTGGTCGCCGGCCCATGCGCCGAAGGGCGAGCACGCACCGAAACTGGTCCCTTTCCGCAGCGGGCACGCACTGCGATTCGCACCCGCCCGACAGACGAGGATCGACCTCGGCCAGGGCAAGGATGGTCTTCTGCGCGTGAAGGGCGCCCTGACGCTGGCCGCGATCCTTCAACTCGACGCGGTACCCGCAACGAAGACGCCTTTCATCTCGAAGTGGCGCTGCACGAAGGACGGCCGCTCCTATGAGTTGGGCGTCCAGCCCGACCGCCGGGTCTTCTTCACCATCAGCGAGAGCGGCGTGTGGGACGAGAAGGCGCGCCAACTCCGCTCCGATCATCTGCTGGAGATCGGCGTGCCCTACAGCGTGGTCGGCGTCTTCGAGCCCGGCAAGCGAATGGCCGTTTACGTCAACGGCGTGAGCGGCGATGCCCTTACCGACCGCGTCCCGAAAGCCATCTTCGACAGCAAGACGCCCGTCCTGCTCGGCAATCGGCCCGGGGAGGAAACGGGCTGTACGTTCGACGGATCGCTGGCCGGCGTGTGGATCCACTCGACCGCTGCGAACAAGGAGACCGTCGTCAACTGGACGAAGGAGCTGGGCCTGACCGAGCCGCCCGAATCGGAGTTCGACGACGGTCGCGAGCTGCCGCCCTGCCGAGCCATCACGCGCGGGCCGAAGTTCCACTGGTTCGGCTACTACGACAAGCTCGAGTTCGACCCGACGTGCCGCTACGTACTCGGGATGGAGGTCGACTTCGAACACCGCACGCCCAAGCCCGACGACATCATCAAGGTGGGCATGGTCGATCTGCACGACAACGACAAGTGGATCGAGCTGGGCGAATCGCGGAGCTGGTGTTGGCAGCAAGGCTGCATGCTCCAGTGGCGTCCAGGATCGAAGACCGAGGTGATGTGGAACGACCGCGAGGGGAATCGCTTCGTGTGCCACATCCTCGACGTCAAGACGCGCAAGAAGCGCACCATTCCGCATCCGATCTACACGGTGAGCCCCGATGGCAAGTTCGCCTGCGCCCCCGACTTCAGTCGTCTGCAGGACATGCGGCCGGGCTACGGCTACTACGGCCGAGTCGACCCGTTCAAGGATGAACGCGCACCCGCGAAGTCCGGGATCTTTCGCGTCGACCTCGAGACCGGCGGGAGCACGCTCATTGTCTCGCTCGCCGACATGGCTGCGATTCCCTACGAATACGAGGACCTGAGCAAGATGAAGCACTACTTCAACCCCTTGCTCGTCAATCCGGACGGCACGCGGCTTCAGTTTCTTCACCGCTGGCGCGGCCCCGGCCGGCGCGGCTTCGGCACCCGTATGGTCACCTGCAACCTCGACGGCAGCGACCCCTACGTCCTGGACCCTCACGGCCACACGTCACATTACATTTGGCGCGACCCGACGCACATCCTGGCCTGGAGCTGGCACCCGGACCTCGGCGCCGGCTACATTCTCTACACCGACAAGAGCCGCGAGGTCGAGGCCGTGGGCAAGGGTGTCATGACGCGGAACGGCCACAACACGTATCTGCCCGACACCGACTGGATCCTCAGCGACACGTATCCCGACCGCCGGCGGTTGCAGCACCCGTACCTGTATCACGTGCCGACCGGCGAGCGGTTCTGGCTCGGCCACTTCCGCAGCCCGCCCGAGTATGCAGGCGAGTGGCGATGCGACACGCACCCGCGCTTCAGCCCCGACGGCAAGATGGTCGTCATCGATTCCCCCCACGGCGGCAACGGGCGACAGCTTCACCTCATCGACATCTCCGGGATCGTCGAGGATCCGCCCGATCCGAGACGCGACCGTAAGGGAGCGTGAAGCGTGGCGCGAGCCACGCGCCATCGACGCCGAATCTCAGAAGGATGCCGTTGCCGGCATCCCACGCTCCCTAACGGTCGCGTCTCGGCGCGACACACTCACGTCAGGAATCTTCTGCGCGGCGAGACGACACGCAACGAGCGTTGGACGACTCGAGTCACCGCGGTGTGACGGCAATCATGTCGAGCGTGATGCTTCGGTCGGCCATGCCCGTGCCTTTGATCATGGCCTTGGAGGCGGCCGGGGGGCGCTTCGGATCGTAGTACTGGGGGCGGATCTCGTTGAGCTTGCGGCTGGCGTCGTCGTCGGAAACGTAGTACGTGGCCTTGGCCAGATGACGCAGGTCGCTGCCCGCGGCGGACGTGAGACGCTTGAGCGTGGCGAAGATGTCGTGGATTTGTGCGGTGGCTTCGCCGGGCTTGGTGCCATAGAGCCCCGCAATGTAGACGCGCTTGCCGCCGTGCACATGGGCCGCGCGGCTGTAGACGGGAGAAGCCTTGACGCCGGGCGGCGTGATGTAAGTGACCGTGTCATCCGGCCGATCCTGCGACGGCTTCGACGGGGCGAACGCGATCAGCTCGATCTCGATGGGGATGCCCGCGATCCACTCGACGAGCGAGACGGGCGGGACGGGTTGGCCCTCGAACGTGCGGGCCAACTCCTTGCGTACGACGGCAGCGTCGGCCATAGGCGTCATGAATGCCTTGAGCTGCACCACGTGCGTGCGGTCGAGCCCGAGAAACTCGAGCGTCTCGACCAGGCCTTGGAGCGTGTCGGCCGTCGCCTTCGCCAGATCACCCTTCTTGACCTGGCCGGACACGTAGACGACCTCGCCGGCGGGCAGGACGGCCACATGAGCCGCGCCCGCGTCGCCGCCTAGCGTCTCCACGCGCCGCAGCTTGACCGACGACGGCCCCGCACCGGGCAATGCGGCTACTGCGTCCATGGCCACGAGCGCGCCGGGCAACGGCAGAGGCGTGACCACGAACGAAGCAGCCGGCTTCGCGATCGTGCGGAACTTGCGGGCGAAGCGAGCCTCGATCTCGGCAACCACTTCCGGCCCGGCGACGTAAGCGTTGATCTTCACGATGTTCTTGAGGGTCGAGCCGGCGGCGGCCAACGCGGCTTCGAGGTTTGACAGCACCGCGTCGACCTGTCGTCCTGCATCACCCTCACCGACGATCCGCCCGCTTCGATCCACGGGTGAGAGCTGCGTCGTGTGCGCCAGGGCGCACTTGCCGACCACGGCCGCCTGCGACATCCCTGTTGCGTCGGCCGCCTCGATGTACGTCACGAGTGCAGCATCCCCAGCGGTCGAGACGGCCGGACATACCAGCAACAACACCGAAACAGGAAGACTCGCCATGCGTTTCATCTCGCTACCTCCTCGGCCACTCAGGCGTAGCAGCGCACCTCGTAGATGCGCGCCTCCTTGGAGCCGTTCGTGGCGCTTATGTGGATTCGTACGGCTCCGGTCTCGCGGGCTTCGAAGCGATGCCGGCGCAGTCGTTGATGGTTGCCCTTCACTTCCGCCACCTCGAGCCACTCACCCTCAGTGGTGCGGACCTCGACGCTGTAGTCTCGCACCGTCTCGGGCTGCGGGGCGCGAATCATCCGCTTGCTCAGCGAATTCGAACAGGTCAGCGTCAACTCGCGGTGGAAGCCCGTGTCGAACGTGACCTGCACCTGGCTGACCTTCTGCGGCTTCTCCCAGGCCAGCTCGATCCATGCTCCCTTCTCGGTCATCGGCGCGACCCAGCGGTGTTTCATCTCGCCCTTCATGTCGCGGACGTGGCCATCGATGACGCTCTCCGCTTTCGCGCTTTCGTGCAGGCCGGACGCGGTCACCCTGGCCTTGCGGGCCACGTCGGCCGGATCCTCGTTCTTGACCCCGACAATGCTCTGGTCGTCGCGAAGCAGCGTCTGCTGCAAGGTCTGTAGGCGCTTCTTGTCCTGGTACAGCTCGCGCGGCGACAGTCCGTGCCGGACACACATGGCGGCGGCCGTTCCCATGGCCTGGCCCATCACGCTGCACGTCGCCATCACGCGCGTCGACGTGAACGCCACCCGGCTGCAACTGGCGTTGCGACCGGCCATCAACAGGTTGGTGATGTTCTTACTATAAAGCGAGCGCAGCGGAATGCCGAAGATCGGCGTCCGGATCTGCGTCGCGGGGCGCTTGTCCGATTCGTCAAAACCGCCGGGCGGATGATCGTCCAGCGACCAACCGCCGATGGCGACGGCGTCCTCGAACGACCGGCCCTTGCCCATGAACATGATGTCGTTCTGGTTCAGAACCGCGTCACCCTCGATCCGACGGCTCTCCCGTTTGCCCGGCACCATGCCGACCCAGTCCATGGCCCAGTTGGCCGAGTCGGGGCACGCCCCACTGTTCTTGATGTAGTCCCACACGCCCATCACGATCGCGAGCAGTTCGTGGCGGATGCGCTCGTTGTCGCGAATGGTGTTCAGGTTCCCGCCCCACTCGATCCACCAGTATCCGTAGTCCCACGAGCGGACGCCGCGGAACTCGAGGTGACGCTTCTCCACCTTGCGTGCCCACTTGGGCGGCGTGAACGGCATGGGCCGGCCGTAGTCGCGGGACGTGAACAGGATGCTGCTGCCCATCGTCTTCTCGTTCGGATCCACCGGCGCGAGCGGTTCGTCAAACACGGACCTCGCTTCGGCGCCCCAGCGGAACGTCGCCCCGCTCTCGAGGGCCAGCCGTGCATCGCCGGTGCAATCCGCAAAGAGCTTCGCCTTGATCCGGTACAGGTGTTCGGTCTTGTCGGACCGTACCATGACCTGCTCGATCCGCCCGTCACGGACCTGGGCCGCGTAGAGCACGCTGTCCAGCAGCAAGGTGATGTTCGGCTCACTGACGACCTTGTCGTAGAGCAGCAGGTCCCACAGCTCCCAACTGCGTTGCGGATTGTTGACCGCGTCGTCGATCCGGAACTCCTCGATGAGCCCGCCCTCGCGCCACCCGGACCGGCCGCCGTGCATGTTGGCGCCGACGATGTGCATCTTGACTTCGCTGCTCGCGTTGCCGCCGAGGCGGGCGCGGTCCTGAACGAGAATCACGCGAGCTCCGTTGCGGGCGGCGGCCACGGCCGCACAAACACCGGACATCCCGCCCCCGGCCACGAACAGGTCGCAATCGAGATCGACCAGCGTCATGTTCGGCTCGCCCTCGAGCCGGCGCGCCGGCGATCCCGGCGGCGCGATCCGGTCGAACGTCTTGCGAATCTCGTTCGCCGTTGCCGCGTTCGGCTCGGCACCGATCAGGTCGTCCGCAAGCACGACCACCGAATAGCCGGTCGCGCCCAGGGCGGTCAGGAAATCGCGTCTCCGCGGAAGATTGTCGAACTCCGCCATGATGGTTGCACCTCGGTCGGGGATGTTGTTGTCGGATCTCCTCGGTACTGCTATGCGAAGAGGCGGCGAGGGTCAAGGAGAAGTAGCCGGTGGCAGGCACGCGCGTATGCCGACGAGGTCAGATCGGTCAAGCATGGCCCGACAGTGTCTTCGAGCATCCGCACGCCCCGCGAATCGAACGGCCCCCGTTGGTCTACGCCCTACGGGCGACACCAGATCCGCATCTCACTCTGCCGCGTACGCTTCCAATTCGGCGATTTGCATCTGTTCGCCGGGCTGGTTGGGGCCGTTGGGTTTCTCGGCGCGGATCCGAACGTAGCGGGCGGGCAGGCGATCGAAACGATGCTCCCGGGTTCCCCCGGCACCGTCCTCGATGTGGGCTACCTCCTGCCACTCCTTGCCGTTTGCCGAGAGCAACACCCGGTATTCCGTGGCGAAGCCCCTCCCGAAGTGAATCACGATCCGGCCCACGGTATGGACGTGCTCCAAGTCCACGTGATAAGTCCAGTCCCATTCGTAGGCACCGCAGGCCGCGGTATGACGATAGGTGTCCACCCCATAGCGAGCGAATTGGAAGGCGGAAGCCACCAGCCCGTAGTCGCCGCGGTTGCTCATCAGTCGCGCCGGTTTCGCCGTGGCGAGGTTGCCGAGTGGCGCAGGGGAGGGCGATTCACGACTCGGGATGGTATAGGCCGGGTAGGCGCTCTTCAGGCTGACTTCGATGATGGTATCTATGGGGTCGTTCTTCAGTCCTGCAACTTCGATGCGGAGTCCGCCGTTCTCCTGGGCGAAATCCAAGGCCGCACCGGTGTTCATACATACCACCTTCTCCACCGCTACGGGTACCGGCGAGAGACTCAAGGTTTGCCCGCCCCAATCGCCGGTCGTACCCAAAGGCGTCTTGACGGCGTGGAGGTAGAGGCGTCGACGATCCGTGCTCAGAACATTGTAGCCCCAGGGCGCGGGCTTGAAGGGGCCGGGGTTCACCTGGGTGTAGGCAACATGCAGCGGCGTGCGTCCGGGCGGGTTGGCCCATTTCGCCATCTCGCGGTGCGCCTGGAATACGATCGAATCGTCCAGGGTGGTCAGCTTGCCGTCTTCCGCCACGCCGGACGTGATGGTGGGACTGTGGTCGATGTTGGCGATGTAGCCCTGACAGATCAGTGCGACCTGTATCCGCATGTACTCCTGCCACTCGGGTACCACGCCGGGGGAGTACTCGAAGGCCGGATCGGCGATGAGCCGCCATGATTCCACGGCGTTCGCCTTCGGCCACCAGAAGTCGAAGGGCCAGCGACTCCAGATCGCATCACCCCACGCCCCCCAGCCTTCGAAACAGATCACGTCCCAGTCGCCGTTGCTCATCGTGGGAATGCCGTTCAACACGATGATCGTCTTGGGGTCATAGGACTTGATCATGCTGTAGAGGGCGTCCAGAGAGACTCCGTTCCAGCCCGCCCAGTCGAACCAGAAGGCGGCGGGACGATACTTGCGGATGGCGTCCTCCACGAGCAGGATCGCACCATTGTCGCCGTTGTGGTTGTTGCCGTTGAGGTTGCCGATGTACATGCCGAAAGGAATGCCTGCGCCTTCCAGCGCCTTCTTGTACTTGCCCACGACATCGCCCAGCGGATTGTCGGGCTGGTAGATGGACGGCCAGCGATAGACGTGCTTGCCGTTGTTGTAGGAGATGACGAAACCCAGGCCGTAACCCTGCCGTTTCATCAAGTCGGCGAAGGTCCCGAACTCTTCGTCGCGCAGGCTTTCCGGTTTGTGGATCAACGCGCCCAGACGCGATTCCTCGTACCACTTGTTCGGACGTTCCTCCACGCGAAGCGACAGACCCTTCTTTGCCGATGCCCCCTGGCTGTCGGTGACTCGGACGACAAGCGGATACACCTTCAGCGCGGCTCGCTCGTCGACGGTGCCGACCAGCCGACCGTTGTTCTCGAGTTGGAGCCCCTCCGGCAGACTCCCTTTCACCAGCGCCCACCGGTAAGGCGGACGCCCACCCGCCGTGGTGAGCGAGAAATCCGAGGCGTCCAGCGCCAAGGCGGGCGTTCGCAACATGTCGGTCGTGGCAGCATGGTCCGCGGATGTCTTGCGTACCGACGCCCCCACGTAGGCCCAGCCGCGATAGCCCACGGGCAAGTCGTTCTCCGCAATTCCCGGCATGGCCGCCGTGGCGACGCGCAACGGGCCTTCCCCGCCGTCCGTGGAATAGACCAGGCCCGGAATGCCCTTGCCCTTCGCATCGGTGAGACGCGCATAGAATCCGAACCGCCCGGCTTCGCGATTGGCGATCTTCAGCAGCAGGCCGTTCCATCCGGCGCGCAGGGTCACGGGGGCGGAAAGGGCATCCTTCACGTGGCCGCCGTTCTCATCGCGCAGCAAGAGTGAGCCGTTCAGCCAAGCTGCGCAGGCGTTGTCGGCGCCGATCCGCAACTGGCCTTGCGCCGCCTTGGGGCTGAAGACGTACACGTGCGCGTAGGCTACTCGCGCACCAATGGGAACGTCCTGCTTCACGCGCCAATAGCTGAAGAGATCCTGATAGTCGTCCAGGTTGCGAGAGAACAGCCGGTCATCGAAGTAGCGCCAGCGACGACCGGCGGCCTCTTCTCCGTCGTGCGGCGCCGCCGTGGCTTCACCGATCCAATCCTTCTTGAAGCCCGCGTGGTCGGCGTCATTGTCCCAAGGTCCAGCCACCAACCAAGTGTTGATGAACAGCGCGTCCGCCGCGACAGGCGGCGCGTCCGCCGCGACAGGCGGCGCATCCGCCGCCGGAATGACGGCAGTTGCACACAGCAGAAGCAGCAAGGTCTGCATGGCAAGGCTTCCTCAACCAGCGTTGTCACTTTGTTTCACGTCGGCGTCAGATCAAGCGACAGACTGAACATGGCGGCGCCGGCACCGCTCGCGCGGCGCCGGCTTGGCCATGGCACCCGCCTCCCGACTCGAAGCATCACTTCTTGGCGGGCGGGAACATCTCTTTGATCAGCTCGATCGTTCGTTCAACGAGCATCCGGCCGCCCTTGGGACCGACCCTGTTGTCGGCGGGTTCGGAACCGTAGCCGCCGGCCTGGACCGCCTTCTCCGTCGCCAGGTAGTGACCCGACCCGCACGCCAGTTGAACGACGAACGTCTGCTCGGCCGGGCTCCGCGCCTTCATGCGCAGCCCGAAATCGATGAACAGCTCGAACGGGTTCGTCGCGATGGCCACGTCACCGAGCCGCAGCACGTGCAGTTCCATGGCGTAGGGATCCGCACGCTGACTCTCGTATTGCGCGACCACCCTCTGACATCGACCGAGCCGCGTGCGCTCGTTCTCGCTCAGCTTGTCGAGCCCTTTCTTCATGAACCGCTCGATCTTCGCCTTGACGCGGTCGGCCTCTCCCTTCCGAACCTGCCGCCCGGCCAGGCGGAGTTCCTCGACGTGGTGCGCTATCGGAACCGTCGTACGGATGTCACCCTTGGCACCGTCGAAGACGTGCTCGACGGCATCGGCGATCCGGATGCCGATTTCCTGTGTCTCCGAGACACCCCTGCGCTTGCGCAGCTTGGCCTCGGACCGCTTGCGGAGCAGGAAGTGAGGGGACTGATCGCCGCCCGCGCCGCACAACCCGAGGACGAACAGGCCCTTCGAATAGCGGCTGCGCAACTGCTCGCGCACGTCATGCCAGAAGTCCGCGGACACGTACCGCTTACTCTCGACGACCTGCGACGGGCAGGCCACGTTGACGACCACACCCGTGAGCTTGCCGGCCTCGTCCCATAGGAAGAGCAGTTCGACGCCGTGGTCTTCCGACCCTTCGATGTTGCGGAACTCGGGTTTGTTCGTCTGGCCGTACATGACCGCCCGGCCGTCATCATAGACGGCCCGCCGGTTGTAGCCGACGACGGCATGGCTCAGGGCCCACGAAACGCCGGCGGGCTTGCGGCTCTTCCACGCAGTCGAGACCGCCTCGGCCAACCGGTCGACGAGGAAGTCGCTGTACTCGTCGACCTGAACCACGCCCTCCTTAGGAATGTTGTAGCGGCTGTTGGGCAACAGCACCGGCCCTGTGTGCGTGTGGGTTGCGTTGAGAATCAGCTTGTCGACGTCCAGGCCGGGAAGTTTGCCCCGGAGCCGGTCCCGGAGCTGCTTCTGGAAGCCCCCACGGATCGCGATCAGGTCGCACGAGACCATGACCGCATGATCGATGGCGCCGTCGTCGTCCTTGACCTCGATCGCCAGCGCCGTCGCCGTCACCGGAGCCTCGACCGTTTTCGCGATCCGCGTATGGAACTGTCCCGAGAGCGCCACCGGCTTGTCCGGTGTGATGCTCACGAACGACCACCCCGCATGCAGCCGCCCCGTGCGCGTCGCCGCGGTCGCATCCGAAGAGGCGGCCGCCAACAGAAGACTCGCACCCAGGCCTACGTACCAACCACGTCCATCCCGTCGCATCGCTGCACTACTGCTTCCCATTTCAGCTCCTGTTCTCGGACAGATGTTCCGTTAGCGTTTCGTCCTATCCCCCGCCGCCTCGGTCGACTCGCTCCGAAACGGCTCGTAAACGTGTCACGTACCTTACGGTTCCAGTTGTCGCACCGCAGCCTCGAGGGCGAATTGAACGAACATGCTCGGATCACCCTCGCCGGCTCGCGCGACCTCCAATACCTCTCGCATGGTCGGGGCAATCGGGCGAGCTTTCGCGCCGAGCAGTTGCGCGGCTCGCGCGGCGTGGAGGACGACGCGAAGGTCGTCGTTTCGAAGCTCCGTTCGCAGGAGGCCGAGCCCCTTGTCGCTCTCGCCAATGTTGCACAAAGCAGCCGCGGCCTCAATACGGACGTTGGGGGCCGGATCAGCCAACGCGGCGGCAAGTGCGTCAGCGGCTTCGACCGCGTCGGAGCCGAGGGCGTTGAGACCGACGGCCGCCCAGTAGCGAACCGCAGCATCGGGAGCCCGCAAGAGCGCGACCTGCTCAGGCACTACACTTCGCCCACCGCCCACCAGCTCGGCCGCCCGAAGGATGCGCTCTCGCGGATACCGCTCCGGATGCCGGCCCAGTTCATAGGGCGTCGCGCCCGTGCACCGACGGGCCATCTCCACCTCCGGCAGCAAGCCGACATCCCGCGTGGTAGCCATCCAATCACGAAGCCGGCGACGCATCGCTTCGCGAACGCGTTGATGCTTCGCGGAAGAGACGAGATTGTGGAGCTGCTGCGGGTCGCGATTGACATCATACAGCTCTTCCCGCGGACGCGTGGGCCCAGCGTAATGAAGCTGTGGCCCGCTCAGCCTGCCCTGCCTGAACAACTCGGTGATCTCACGGCGGATCGTACCTTGATCGGGGAAGACGCTGGGTTGGTTGTACGACAGGTGTGGCATGTACGTTCGGACGTAGTGGAAGTCTTCGGTGCGTACACTGCGCACCATGTCGTAGGCCTCGTCGACGCGGCCCCGTGAGCCGACGACGAACTCGCGCGGAGCCTCCTGCCCAGGACCGAGGAAAACGCAGCCCTGCATGTACTCGGGAACCGTTCGGCCGACGAGGCTCAGCACGGTGGCCGGAAAGTCAACGAAGCTCACCAGCCGGTCCACTACCGTGCCGGGAGGCGCGAGAGCGAGATGCCGGTACTTCTCCGGAAAGCGGATGAGCAGGGGCACGTGTAACCCGGAATCCAGACAGGCCCGCTTGTGCCGCGGCAGGCCCGCTCCATGGTCGGAGAAGAAGAAGACGATCGTATCGTCGGCCAGACCGTCTTCCTCCAACTCACTCAGGAGCTTGCCCACGTTCTGGTCCATGACCGAGATGCAGTCGTAGTAGCGAGCGAGCGTTCGGCGGATGACCGGGGATTCGGGGTAGTACGGCGGGAGCGGCGCCTTGGCGGGGTCGTGGTGACGGGCGGGGTCCAGGCGCGATTGAACCTGCTCCTCGAACTGCTCGTACGGCCAGACCATGCTGCGGGACTGGTGCGTGGTCATGTCGTTGAAGACGCAGAAGAACGGCTGACCGGGGCGGCGGTCGCGCCAATGGGCCGTCGAGCTGTTCACATCCCAGGAGGCCTCGATGATCTCCGGTTCGTTGCGCGTGTTGTAGTCGGTCTTCCCGTTGTTGGAGCAGAAGTAGCCCGCGGCGCGAAGGTACGAGGGAAACCCCTTCATGTGCGCGGGAATCGCGAAGCGCGAACGCAGATGAAGCGTGCCCAACGTCGTCGCGTGGACGCCCGTGATCAACGTGGATCGAGCCGGGGAGCAGGTCGGCGACGTGGCGAAGGCCCGCGTGAACCGAACGCTTTGCGATGCCAGCCGGTCGATGTTCGGCGTGTCGGCGTAGCGGTCGCCGTAGCAACCGAGGTTCGGGCTCATGTCCTCGCACGTGATCCAGAGGATGTTCGGCAGGTCGGCGCGGGCCTCGATGCGCGCTGCACGGGCGGGTCGAGATTCCGGCGCGGGCGCGTTCGCACCAAGAGCCATGGCCTGCCACATCAGAAGCGCAAGCACAGGAAGCTGGGGCGTTCTCAAGGGCGGTAGAATCATGGCGCGGGCTGTCTCCAGCTTGCCCACGGATCGGCGCGGGCGAGAGCCCGCGGTTCGCGAGCCACACAACGACCAGTGACCATTTGAATCGAACGTGCTTGCGGTCGCAACCACGTGCTGAGTCCGGCTGCGATCGTATGGTGTGATGGCGGCCGAAAGCGATTCGACGCGGTTGCGGCGCGCAACGCACCCGTTTGGGATCGTGTCCCCCACCTCTGAAGACGTGGGTCACCCTCGTCATTGGTGCGGGAATCCCTTCTCGCACGTCGAAACGCGGGAGTCCTTTCCCGCGAGGCCGCGGGACGAGATTGCCGCATTGCGTGAACGGTGTTGATTCTCGCGTTGTCCGGGCCGGACGCTCCGGTGGTGTCGAGGTTGGCAAGAACGTGAAGGGGAGCGGCTACAGCCGCCTTGGTCGGCGACCGCGGCGCTCTGAGCGTGCATCATGCCACCTTCGATGAACCTGCCGCCGCATCACACGACGTTCGCCCTTCGGCTGCATAATGTGCTCGCTGTCCCGCAAGCGGCATGTCGAGAATGGAACGGCACCCGCCATCGGTTGGCCCAGGCCGTCGGTTCGGATAGCATCGCGATTGACGTGGGACAAATGGGACCCGATGGAAAAGGGCGATGAGGTGATGCGGCGGCGCGTGGTTCTCATGACATTCGTTTGTTTGCTGGTTTGCAGTGGTTCGGCGGTCCACGGGATCGGCCCCCTGCGGTTGCTGGAAACGCCGACAGCCTGGATTCGGGAACACGGATCGCCCGATTCGTTCCACTTCGAGGACGGGACACTCACCGCTCGAAGAGGCGGGAACGAACCGTCGGCGCTGTTGACAAAGGCATCGTACGAGAACTTCGAGCTCACCTTCGAGTTCCGGCTGTCGAAGTACTGCGAATCCGGGTTGTACATCGCAGCGCCGCTGCACGGTCGCTACCGCGCGGGGCTGGAGATTGAACTGTCGAACAAGGTGCATGACCCGCCGACGGTCTGCTCCGCCGGAGCGATTTTTCGGCGCCGGTCGCCGCAAGCGATCAAGCTCGCCGAGCCGGAACACTGGAACACGTGCAGCGTGCGGCTCGACTGGCCGCGCCTGACCGTTCACCTCAACGGCCTCGAGGCCCACGACGTGCATCTCGACAAGGAGGCATCACTCCGGTACGCCCTTCGCCGTGGTGCGATCGGCTTTCAGAATCTCGGCGGACGGCTGGAGGTACGTCGTCTCCTGCTGACCCCGCTCCCGGATCGCGAGCATGGCAAGGTGCTGACTCCTCCGGAAGGGCTTGACGGCTGGGAAGACTTTCACGGCGACGCGCGTTGGGAGAATCGCGGTGGCGTGCTCCGCGGCGAGAACGGCGACGGCTACCTCCTGCACGAAACTGTCTGCAAGGATTTCGACCTGCGGTTGTACTACCGGACAAGCCCCAACGCCAACGGCGGCGTGTTCTTTCGCTGGCTTCGCGGTGAGACGTACGAGATCTCGCATCGCGGTCAGGAAGTCCAGATCTGGGACGCGCCCGGCACAGTCGTGGGCTCGGGCAGTATCTACCACCTCGATCGCGGCAACGACCTGGCCTACCGGCCGTGCGAATGGAACCTGTTGCAGATCTCCGTTCGCGGCCGGTCGGCGGTCACACATATCAACGGCGTCCGATCGGCGGCGACGGACCGACTCGCCGTCGACCGGCCGGGACAGATTTGCCTACAGATGCACCGCACGAAGGCGTGGATCGAGTTCAAAGAGATTGTGCTGGTGACGGCGGACCGGTGACGATCGGGTTTCAGCGCTTCGAGCGCATCCGGCGACGCGCCTGCCGCGTGGGCATTCCAGTGAACGTGTGCCGCGGCATCGCGGCGTCTCCTCCGCCCCGTCGGGGCGGGATGGGTCTTTGGCGGACTGGCAACCACGGGTTGCGCTTCGCTCCACCCGTGGCTACGGTCCGCGACCCCTCTCGGGGCCTCTCCGAGTGGCCGGCCTACGTTTCGCGCATACGGCGTGGCGCGGTCGGCGGGTGAGATCGAGACGGAACTGAGTGAGGCTGCAAAGCGCTAACGGGCCGGAATCGATTATTGATGAGAAGCGGTTCGACTATCGCCAAAGAACGCTGTAACTGCAGCTCGGCGCTTCCAGCGCGCAAAGTACATGTGCATACATCGCGCGTTCAACGGGCTTGTCCCGCGCGGCGTTGCTCGGTGCGGGTTGGCCACAGTGTGCCGTCGCACTGGACCTTGGTGTCGGGTGCGTCGCAATAGTGATCTTGACCGCCGTGCGTGTCGTAGTGGATGTCTCCGGTGACTTCGAGTGTCAGCACTTCGGCGGACCATTCGGCCGAGACGGTGGCCAGGTTACTTGCGGTGAGGTGCAGCGTGCCCTCCTTTGCGTGGACTTCGAGCCTGGTTCCGCGCACGGACAACGTTGCGTCACGATTGCGGAGGAGGCTGAACACGGCGTCGCTCTTCATGCGGGTTCCGTCTTCGAACTGCGTCTCTCCCGGCCCAAAGAGCAGATAGTACTTGTTTGACGCCGTCTTCACCGCGACAGCGGAGCCCGGCCGGCCTCGCGTGACGGCCTCGAGGTTCTTGTTGTCACGCCAGGCGTCCCAGACGGCCAGGAACGGTGTGTCGTTCACCCGGCGCACACAGAGCGTCTGGCACGGCGGGAACTTGGGCGTTACCACCGCGTTGTTCAGGGGGTACGTTTCGAGCGCGTACACCGCGGTGCCCTCGGCCCCGAGCATCGTCATCCGCGATGTGACGCCGTCGACGCGCCATTGCGCGTCCCACACGCCGTCGGTCCGGCCGCACTGCACGCGGCCCGTCCCGTTGGCCAGCCACTCGGCGGGTGTGAATGTCTCGTCGGCCATGGGCACGGAGAACCGTGGTGCCGGGCCCCTGTGATGGACGATCCAGTCATGTGTCTTGCCGCCCCGGACGCGAAAGAGGTCCACGATCACGTCCTCGATCAGGACGACGGAGCGACGATAGACGTCGGTCTGCGGGTAGACGTTGTCACCGTGAAGCTCGGCGAACTTCGCCACCGGACCCGCGGAGAAGAACGCGACCTTCGGAACCTGATCACCGCTCAGGGCCTCCCCCTGCTTCTGCGATGTCCGGTCGACGGTCACCGTGTTGTGCGACGGCGACAGCGTGCCGAGCTTGCGGGTCACGCTTTCGTTGTACGGCGTCCCCTTCTCGCAGGCGAGCAGCTTGCCGTGTGAGTAGCTAAGCAGCGTGAGGCGGTCCGCGTGCTGGTGGCCGCCGCCGGGAATCAGCGCGTTGAGGCCCACCCATGCGCGGTTGCCCTGCCAGTCGTTGCGCAGGGACACCCAGCCGCTCGAGAGGTAGGCGCTGCTGTACGACGTCGGGTGCCGGACGATTTCCGGCGCGCCGTAGAGCAGCCCGGCCCAGCTCCGCGCTCCCGTGCGCAGTTCGTCATAGTCGCCCACCGCTTTGACGTCGAAGAACCGGTAGCCCACTTCGGCCGTCCGGTCGTAGTCGTCCATCCCAGACCGCGGCGACGGCGCGTCCCCGATCGTGGGCATCGTTCGATCCGGCATGGCCATGGAGACGAACCATTCGAGCGCGGCCTTGAGCACTTTACCTCCGGGGCTCGCCTGCTGCGTAAGGTCGTAGCGATCGGCGGGAAACCGGGCCGGGTCCATGCGCACGAGGTTGCGCGACAACACGGCCACCTCGCACAGCGCGTACACCGGGTAGAGGTGGTATCCCGAGCACATCTCCCAGTAGGCCCCGTCCGGCTTGAAGTGCGTCGCGACCAGACGGCGGATGCTGCGATGCTCCGGCTGGCGGTCCGGGTCGAACGCACCGTATCCGAAGCTCCAGTCGATCAGGTCCTCGCGCTCGAGGGCCAGCGCCACCTGGAGGACGGTCCGATGCCACTGGTACAGGTTGTTGTGATTCTGCGTGTAGATCGGCTCGAGGAGGATGTCGTCGAGCATTCGTTGCAGGACGACGCGTTCGATGTGAGCCCGCTGCGGCCCGGTCATGTGTTCTCGCAACAGTTCGTAGGCGCAGGTCAAGTCATTGAGGACCTTGTTGTCCCCTTCCCGGTGATACGTAAGAAGCACCGACGCCTGAGGGTCCTTGGCAACCGTCGTCTCGATGCCCGCGATCGCATCCGCGTACAGAAGTAGAAGCTCGACGCCGCGCCGAACGTAGCGATCCCCGCCTTCGATCCGGGCGACGAGGCCCATGTCCGCGGCCACCGCGCCCGCCGCCTGATAGAAGATGCACGCCCAGCCGTCGTACATCGTTCCGTGGTACCGATGCTTCGCAGTGTAGATTCCCGCGTCGGTGTCCGCCGGGTAGGTCCGACCGCACGAGGAGCAGCGAAACTCGTCAGGCTCAAACGGATCGAACACCAGTCGCCGCCGGTCCTGGGGACAGGAGTAGTTGTGGTAGACGTTACCCCGGCGCTTGGGGAAGACCTCTCGCAATCTATCGCTCGAGACATCGAGCCAGCGGTCCAACGCATCCTTCCGTGTCTTCCAAGTGCGCCGCGCCCAATCATGAGCATCGATCTTGGCCCGCACTTCCGCAACGGTCTCATCCGTCACGATCCCGGCCGGATGCACCCACTGCACCGCGCCCGAGCAGAGTGAAGTACAGGCCAGAACCAGAGGGAGCGAAGCTAGAACCAAAGATGCCAAAGGTGGGGTCAGAGCGCATTTAGTCATTAGCGGACTTCCTGCTCAGGCTTCCCGTGCGTTCGGCGCCGGCTCGGGTTAGCGGCTCCGGTCGGTCGGTCACACGACGACCGGCTCGATTCGGAACAGGTTGCAGTAGTCGCGCAGTTCCTTCTTGTAGTCGCCGTAGAAGAAGATCTGATGGAAGCCGGGATACTTCAGCAGGTCGCGCACGCCGTCGAGCTTGACCATCACCGACACGACACAGCCGCCGGCGGGCGGCACGGCCACGTTCTCGACCACGTCCCCGGCCGAGATGATCATCTTCGGCGGCGCGTCGTCCTTGTTGCTCAGGAGCACGTCCACCGACGTGACGCGCTGCCCCACAAACCACTGCGGCACCGGCACCGCGTCGCGCTTGCCGTGATGATACGACAGGTGATACGGCTCGGCCGGTTGCGTGAAACCGTTCAGTCGGGTCGGGCACGTGCAGTGGGCACCGACCAGGCAGTCCTTGGCCGTCTCGGGGACCGGATCCTGCTGGAAGCCCGGCCGGTCGTAGAGCAGTTGCACCAGCGCGTGCGTGACGGCAGCACCCAGGTCGGCCTCGCACGCGGCCGGGATGCCGCGGTCGAGCATGTGCGACCACGCGATGCAGGGCAAGCTCACCTTCGTGCGCCCGAGGGCGCCGAGGCAGTCCATCGTGATCCCGTCGCCCTCTTCGCGTTCGAGGATCGTGCGTGCCACCGCGTAGCTCTTGACGCCGTTGAGCACGTCCTGCTTGCTCGGCCCGGCGATCCGGGTCGCGTGCCGCATGTAGTCCGCGGCGATGGCCTTGATCTCGTCGGTCACGGGCGTGCGCTTGTACTCATCGAGGAAACCGCTCGCGGGCACGTAGCGCAGCCGCGTGCCCAGGTGCTTGACGCGCGAATCCCGCCGCTCCTTGCCCTTGATGACGACGAACCGCATTTCGCGCAGCTTGGCCCCCGCATGGATCATCTTCATGCCGTACGCCACCTGACGAAAGTCGTCCGTCGAGCAGACGAACATGCCGGTTCGGTCGCCCAGGCGGGTCGTGTTCGTCGTGAACGCCGCCCCGATCGGCGCGAACGCCACCGTCGGGATCTTGGTATCGATGGCCTTGGTCGCCGTCGGCCAGGCGTGCTCCTGGCGGTCGAGCAACACGACGAGCAGTCCGTCGGGCTTCGCCGCCTTCGCTTCGGCGATCCACTGGTCGGCCTCCGCGGGGCTGTGGATCGGCACCGGTCGGATGGTCGCTTTCAAACCGAGTTCCTTCGCCGTCGCCGCGATCTTCTCCTTGTACATCGCCAGCGCGGCCTTCCCGTCGTAGATCTGGCCGGGCCAGCGCATGCCGTAGTCCTGCTTTCGCCGAACGAACGCGACCCTGAGCGTGGGCTCATACTTCGACGCCGGACCGCACGGAACGACCCGCCCTTCTCCCGCAAGCCCCTTCGTGCCGGCCGACTTCGATCCTCCCGGCGCGGCACAACCCGCCATCGAGGAGCCCAGCGCCGCGGAACCCATCGCGATCAGAAAGCAGCGACGGGAACATCCGGCACAAGCGAGTTGCTGCGCGTCGTCGTAGGGTGTGTTCGCGTTCATGGTCTTGTCCTCCCATCGGTTGGACTAACAAGCTTGTCGGCGCACGGCAAGATCGTTGGCGACCACCGGCGACATCCCGTGTAGTAGCGGACTGCGCGTCGCAGGCCGCCCGGCCGGCGGGGCGCAGGCCGCTACGAGAGGGACGGAGGTCTCGTGCCGAAGCCAAGCGGATGCCGGCGTTGCCGGCATCCCACGCTCCCTGACGGTCGCGTCTCGGTGGCGCATCCGCCTCGCCAATGCCGAGACACTACCCTAGCTTCCGTCCCATCCCGCGATGCGGGCCATCATCCACCAGAACGCTCGGCCTTTCTGGTAGCAGTTGAAGCACAACGAATGCGCACAATCCTCCACGTCGTTGTTGCAGCCGCCCGGGCAGGAGTGCGTGCTGCACCAGGTGGCGCACCACTCGCACGCATCGCTGCCGTCCGGATAGTAGTTCCCGTCGGGGTCGTAGCTCTCGATGTCCGCGAAGTCGAACAGGATCTTGTTGTTCGCCTGACAGTAGCTGCGGATCTGATTGTTGCGAACGTAGAGGTTCCCGCTCGTGCCGCCGCCGTCGAGATGACCGGTCATGTAGACGAACGTTACGCCCGGATAGTCGCTCTCGAGCTGGTCCATCGCCTGGAGATAGGCGTTGATGCCGGCCTCGGTGTTGTCGCTCACGCCCCCGCACCACGACCACATGACCATGTTGATGGTGTTACCCTCCGCGTTCAGCACGTCGCGCGTGCTGTCGGCCCACGTGAGGTCCCCCTCGTGCCCCAGGTCAACCCCACTTTCGTCGTGGACGCTCAGCGTGCCGCCACCCGCGTTGAACGTGTAGCTGGTGTCCAGCAATTGGATCATCTCCATGCCGGTGATGATCTGGCTGCCGTGCGAGGTGTGGCCGTAGTAGACTCGGTAGGCGGAGTGGGCCACGTCGATGAAAGCCGACGGGATCGATTCGAAGGCCCCGGCCGCCGAGTGATCCGCGAGGATGCCACTTGCCGCGGTGCCACCGCCGGTCCCACCGCCGTCCGTCCCGCCGCCATCGGTCCCACCGCTATCCCCACCGCCCGACGTCCCCTCATCGGGAGTCGTCGTGCCGTCGTCCGTGGGTTCGGTGACACCGCCGCCGTCAGGTTCGGCTGGCGGCGTCAAGGGACAAGGCTGCCCGGAGCACACACATATCAGACCGAAGAGCGCCAGACTCTTCAGCACGGAACTCGATCGCATGGAACAGCCTCCTCCCGATTGGAATTGAATCCAGCCGGCACCGCACAACACGTGCATCAAGTCGAGACACCGACGTGCCTGCCGGAACGGTAGAGAAGATACGCCGCCTTGTCACGCCGTGCAATGAAGCCGGCGAAACGCTGGACCCAACGGGCTTCCTGGCCGTGTCCGAAGGCCGCGCTGGGAACATGCGACAAAGGTGCATACACTGGGGTCGTCGAAGCGAGCCGCAGATTACGGAGTCAAACCGATGAACCGCGCGGAACATGGACCAACGGCGGAGTGTGGACGAACGATCGATCGCCGGGCGTTTGTGGGGGGAGCGCTTTCCGCGGCGACGGCCGGAGCGCTCGGGCTCCCGGCGTCATTGCCGCGTGCGCTCGGGGCCGAGGCGGCAACGGGTGTCGGCTTTCCGGGCCCCTACCCTGGCCGGGTCGTCGAGGTGTCACATCCGGGCTCCGTCGCCCGCCGGAAGATCCGTCGCGAGCCGGTCGACGCGATGATCGCACGCGGGATGACCGAGCTCACCGGCGCGGACGACGCCGTCTCGGCCTGGCGGTCGATGTTCTCCCGCGGTGACAGGGTGGGCGTGAAGGTCAATCCTGCCGGGGCCCCGCTCGCGATCTCCAACCACGCCGTCGTGCACGCGGTCGTCGACGGCCTGAAGTCGGCGGGCGTCCGGCCGAGCGACATCATTGTCTTCGACCGGTACCTGGTCGAATGGAAGAAGGCGCAGTACGACCGCTATCTTCCCGAGGGCGTGCGCGGTGAGGGCGTGACGCGGCGGAACACCGCGCCCCAGCTCAACATCGCCGGCTACGACCCCGACGTGTTCTGCTACATGGACTTCATCGCCAAGCGCATCCACGACCCCAAGGACGACCGAGCGCGGCGCTCGCATCTCTGCGAGATCGTCTCGAAGCGGATCAACAAGCTGGTGGCCATCCCGGTGTTGAAAGATCACGGCTCGGCCGGTGTGACCGGCGCGCTGAAGAACATGTCACACGGGCTGGTGAACAACGTAATCCGCAGCCACGGCACCGCGGACTCGAACACCTGCAACGTGTTCATTCCTTCCGTGTGCTCGATGAGGCAGATTCGGGAGAAGGCGGTTCTGCAAATCATGGACGGCCTGATCGGCGTCTACGACAGAGGCCCGGGCACGTCATTGGAGAAGAACTACACTTGGCCGTACAAGTCGCTCTTCTTCGCCACCGACCCGGTGGCCATGGACCGGATCGAGTGGCAGATCATCGACGCGAAGCGCGCCGAGATGAAGCTGCCGCCGGTAGCCAAGACCGGCAAGATGGGCATCAACCCGCGCGGCGAAGAGGGCTTCGACTTCCGACAACCCCAACACATCGTCATCGCCGGCGCCATGGGCCTCGGCGTAGCCGACCTAGACAAGATCGAGCACCGCAAGATCGCGCTGACCTGACGGGGCGCTCCCGTTTGCGTCAATCCTTGCCGGTCGGCCCGACTCTGCTCAGGTCGATAGGCTCGAAACCCACTTGCAGCGCAGGCGATTCGGGCTTGAGGCGCAGGTCGCCCTTGTCGATGTCGACGAACAGCGGATCGGCCGAGACGCTGTTCTGTTCGATGCCAAACTCGCGTTGCTGTTGGAGATGGCGCTTCCCCCACTGCGGATCGGCCGTATTGAAGTAGAGGTTGCGGTCGGCCCGGCACTCGCGCAGTCGCGGTACGTCTTCGCCGCGGCCCTTACCCTCGTGCAGAAGCACCTGGCCCTTGTGTCGCGCGTAGAAGATGTTGCGCTCGACGACCGAGCCATTCACCGAACGATAGGGAAACACGAGGTAGCCGCGCTGGTGCCCGCAGGGGTCGCCGT